>JBMNQS010000013.1:0-38698 GCA_050944255.1 Christensenellales bacterium
GGCAAAAAACAATTATGACCAGTATAGTCAATCCGTGCCCGGCCCGCAAGTTTTTTTAGAATTATTTGGCTGTTCGCTTTTCAAACCGCGGATTTGTGCTATAATTTGTAGGGAAACAAATGTGCCCCATTTATGGGAGATGTTTTCATCACAGTGGATGAGGGAGGGAGTTATGGTCAAGCACATCGTCATGTACAAGCTCAAGGACGGCTCGCAGAGGGAGAAAGAGCGTATCCGCGATATCTTTTACAGCATGCGCGGCAGGATCGAATCGCTGGATTCGGTGGAAGTCGGACTGGACTTTCTGGGCTCGGAGCGCTCCTATGACGTGGCGCTGGTCTGCACCTTTGTCGACGAAGAAGCGCTTGCGGCCTATAAAGTCCACCGGGTGCATGAAAACGAAATCAAACCGCAGATTCACGCGGCCCGGTCGGCCAGTGTATCTGTTGATTATATTTTATAAACCAGAGAAAATAAGTTTGTCCGATTGTTTGTCACAACCAGCGATAAGCTCAAATTCAACGGTTGTGACATTTGAGGCGGATGAGGCAAAGATTTATTGCTGAAAATAAAAAACAGGCGCTACCGGGATGCGAAGCGCCTGTTGCGGTTTGGCCATTCAAACTTATTCGATGTTTCTGTGGCGGGCTTCCAGATCGTCCGGCGTGAGACCGAGCTGGTCTTTGAGCATCATCACGAGGATATCGCCGAGTATGTAAAGCGCCTGTTCGTACTGGTTGCCCATGAGCTGTATGGTGGGTACCATATCGGCTTCGGAGAGATAGGCGTAGGCGGGCAGTATGGTTACGACATCGGCCACATTCGTGAACGGGCTGGAGGGCTGCGTGGTGATGAGGGCGATTTTCGCGCCGGCCGCTTTCGCTTTTTCCGCGTAAAGCCGCAGGCCGTCGTTGCCGCCCCCGCCGCAGCTCGTGATGTACAAATCGCCGGGCTGGCATGCGGTGGAGGTGTCGTCCATTGCCCAGTGCGTGGTTTTGCCCAAGTGCGCAAGCCGCATCGCAAAGCCGCGCAGCGATATGCCCTCGCGTCCGTACCCGAAAACGAAAATCTGCTTGGCAGCCTTGATCGCGTCCAACAGCGGCTGTACCGAAGCGTCGTTCATGCGGTCGAACACCTTTGCCAGCTCACCGGTCACCGTTGCGCCATATTCCTGAAAATTCATGAGCACCCTCCTTCTTATCACGTTGATTAATGCCGTACAGTATCATTATAAGCGGCGCGCAAAAGCGTTTAATAAAGGATCATAAGAACTTGTTTAAGTATCTTTGGAACCTGTGCCAAGCGCTGTTATTCACATTTGCGCGTACTATAATAATGGGCGGCGAGAAAAAGCCTGCGGGAGAAAAGGTCCTGCATAATTTTGAAGGATTGAAGCCGCTCCTTGCACACTTTACGCAGATCGGCCCGGTCGGCTGCGCCGTATCCGTTTGCCTGTACGGCAAGACTGATTACGATAAGCTGTGAAGCGATCATTTAGAAGTTGTACATGATAAGGGTTGCAAAGACCTCCTGTGAGATGGACTCTGCCTTTTTGGAATGGAAACAAATAAGGCCAACAGCATTATTTTAAAGCACAAAAGACCGTCTCAATGTCCCAACGCATTTGATAGAGAGCTTTGAGCTCGGATGGCGGGAACTGTTTAGCGCTTAGACTGTGATTACGCTTTGCATGTATCGTCCGTAATTTTAAATCGGATAATTCGAAAAGAAAGCGGATAAAACCTGTGATGATCTGGGTCAAGAAAATCAAATGCAGAATTAGTCGGCAGGGATCGATAAAGTTCCGGTCGAACCCTCACTTCTTTAGTCTGCTTGGGTATGAGGATTCGGGCTGGGTGCGCCGGTTGCGGTACTCCGACGGGGAGATTCCCACATGTTTTTTGAACAGCGTGCTGAAATAGGTGGGATTTTGGTACCCGACTTCGTTCGCGATACAGGTCGTCTTGAAATGGGAGTTTTGCAGCAGCTTTTTGGCCTTCTCCAGCCGGAAACTTGTCAGATAGTCGATGAAGCTGATGTTCTCGCACTTGGAGAATACCGTGCTGAAATATGCGGGGTGCAGGTTTACGTGCGAGGCGACCTCCGCAAGCGAGAGCTTGTATTTCGTGAAGTTGTTCTGTATATACTGCTTGGCCTGCGAGATGATCACGGCGTTGGTGTTCATGGGCACACCGCAGAGCGCATCGCCGATCTTCCCGAGGGTTGTGAGCAGCAGCTCGAACAGCGTGGACGCGTCGTTCTCGGAATACAGCGAGGCGAACAGGCGGTTGGGGTTTTCGATGACGTCTTCCACGGTGACGTTGGCCTCCACCAGACAGTTGATTGCCTTATAGAGCAGGTTGCGTATAAACAACTGGATATCGTAGGAGCTCACGCTGGCGTCGATGGCCTGTCTTGCGAGCGTGGCGATCTGGAGCTGCATGCTCTGGGTATCGTTACTGCGCATGTGGTTGATAATCTTCTCCTCGTACGCCAGAAACACGGG
Organism: Christensenellales bacterium; assembly: GCA_050944255.1. Lineage (GTDB taxonomy): Bacteria > Bacillota > Clostridia > Christensenellales > Maliibacteriaceae > JBMNQS01. The sequence continues at coordinate 2,507 of JBMNQS010000013.1, forward strand.
GAAGAACGTGTTCACCTTGCAGAAACTCTCGTTATAGTGCAGCACCTTATTGTGCCCTTTCAGGTAGACCAATGAAAGCGCTTTGACGGATTCGAAGTATGACTCGGTCATATCGAACAGCCCGAAGTGAATCTTGCCCACGCCGATGGAGAACTTCTGTGTAAAGTGCTTGCTGAGCGCCTCCTCGAGCGACGCAATGAGCTCGGACAGGTTTTTCTCGAGCCCCGCGGAGTTGTCGTGCTTCAATATGATGATCTTCTTGTCGGGGCTGAGCGACAAAAACGCGTTCTGCTCGCTGACGAGGCACACGAGCTTGTTGAGTATATCCGAACACTCCATGATGCGCACGAGCTGAAGATCGGAAACGCTTTGCGTGTAGTTGCTCCACACGATGGAGATTACGCAGAAATACTGGTTGTTGAGCGAATCGAGTATATTGGCGTACTCAAAGTACTTCTCGATCGTAAAGTTGCCGAGTATCAGGTCAAAATAGATATTCGTAACGACGTTACGCTTGTTGAGTACGATCTCCTTGCTGAACAGTATGGATTCCTTGATACGCTGAAGCACCGTCACGACTTCGGCGGGGTCGATGGGCTTGAGTATGTAGGCGCTCGCGCCCAGATTCAGTGATTTCTGCGCATACTCAAAATCGTCGAACCCGCTGATGGAGATGAAAAATATCTTGGGATATTTGGCTTTTACCTCCTCCAGCAGCTCCAGACCGGTCATGTTCGGCATGCGGATGTCGCTGATGATCAGATCGGGCGGGTTCGCGGCGATGAGCGAGAGCGCTTCCCTGCCGTCCTTTGCCTTGCCGATGACCTCGAAACCATTCTCTCTCCAGGGGATGATGGAAATCATGCTGTCCCGGATCAGGTACTCGTCGTCCACAATAATTACTTTCAGCATAGACAACCTCCCAGATATTCCTCCCTTGCTGACTTATGTCCTGTTCCCTACTACCGAAACATATTGTGTTCTATGGCGCTCTGAACCGGAAACACGATTTTGACCAATGTGTAATCCCCGTATACGCTTTCGAAAGAAAGCCCGTACTGTTCCCCATAATAAAATTTGATTCTAAGATTGACATTGAATATCCCATAGCTTTCAAAATCATGCATATCCTTTCGGGACGCGTTGCCGAGCCGCTCGTTGATATTTTGGAGCTGCTCGGGCTCTATGCCCACGCCGGTATCCAGCACCTCGATATGCACGTTGCCGTCCTGCTCGTATACCGTGATCCGTATCAGCCCGCCGTCGTCCTTGTTGAGTATGCCGTGGTTCAGGGAGTTCTCCACGATGGGCTGTACGATGGCGTTGGGCGTAAAATAGTTGAGTATCTTCTCATCGTTGATGTGGAACTCGTAGTTGAGCTGATCCCGGAAACGCTTCTGCTGTATGGAGAGATAGATTTTCGTATGCTCGATCTCGTCCCGCAGGCTGATGACATCCTTGCCCTTGCAGAGCGAGAGCCGGAAGAACTTTGCGAGCGCCATGATGATCTCGAGCGCCTGCTCGTTGTTGTTCACGCGTATGCTCCACGCGATATGATCCAGCGTGTTATAGAGGAAATGCGGGTTGATCTGCGCCTGCAGCACGCTGAACTGCGCCTTGCGCAGCATTGTCTGCTCTTGGTTGATGCGGTTGACCAGGTGCGATATCTCGCCGATCATGTAGTTTAAGTTGGAGCCGAACTGCGCCATCTCGTATATGCTGTTGTCGTCCTGGCGCATCCGCGCGGACAGGTTGCCCTCCGTCACGTTCTGCATCACCTCAAGCATGTTTTTGAGCGGGGAGGAGATGCTGTTTGCGAACCGGTTGGAGATGAGTATGGCGATAACGATCGCGATGAGCATGGCGCCGAAGATTATGACCATGGAGAGGAACATGTTGTCCTTGAGTATGACCGCGGATGAAACGTATCCGCTCACCTCCCAGCCGTTGCGCAGCGTAACGGTGTGGCGCAGGTCGAAAGCCGATGTGTCCTTCACCTCCTCGGGCTGCACGAACTGATAGTTGCTATACTGCGGAGAGCTCGCGATGTTGTTGAGGACTTTGGGCCTATCGAACGTGTGGTCGGAGCACACGAGCGTACCGTCCCCCTCGGTTAACAGCACAGCCATGCCTTCAAACGGTATTTCGCCGATGATGTTCATGAGCTGCTGTGCGGGGATGTCCACCGCGACAACGCCGAAGGGTTTGCCGGTGCGCATATCGATGAGCGCGTGCCCCTGCGTAATAAAGTAGTTGTTGATGGTGCGCACGATGAACGAATCACGGTGCAGCCCAAACCAGATATAGTCGTACGGGTGGCGTTGTATCTCCAGGTACCAGTCTTTTTGCGTGAAATCCGTATCGAAGAACCCGAAAGTGGAGGATTTATATTTCTTGTTATCGTCCGCAACGATATAAAAGCCGAATATGTTATCGGAATAGGACTGTTGCAGATCGAGCAGCCTGGTATCGATCTCGAAGGCATGGGAATATTCCGAGGTGATCTCCGGCGTAGAGGTCTCCCGTATCGCCAGTTGGTAATCCAAGTCGGATTGTATGATCCCATCGATTTTCGCGGCTTCATCAAAAATGTAGTCCAGCTCCCGCGCGTACTGGCTGACGGTGTGGATAAGGCTTTGCCTCGCGTTCTCTTTGAAGGAATTGAAAAGCATCACACTGACCAGCACAGTACAAAGCAGCATGGGGATGGTGGATAAACTGATGAAGCTTACCATGAGCCGTTTGCGCAGTTTCATCTCCCTGAGTTTCTCCCGACTATATTTATGCAATATATTTAAGGTGTATATGCCTAACTTAATACTCGAAAAAAACAAATGCCCGCTTGAAGCGAAAATCCTGATTTTGTTAAATTACATTATAACTGATAGTTTTGCAATATGCAAACCCGCGTTGACAAGACTCGCGGGACAAACATATTAAATATTTTAATATGAGCCACCCAAAAAAATAAAAGTGACAGCTAAAAAGAGTGAATCAACTCCTTAAGATACTTTATTCAAAATATTTTTTAAAGCCATTATAATAATATATAATCGATAACTTATTCCTGTTCAAAGTCCATATTGAAAAGGAGGTCTATTCAATGAAAAAAGTCCTGAGTCTGAAAAAAGTCCTGAGTCTTTTGGTTTCTGTCTTGTTGATGCTCGCCTTGGTTGCGGGGTGCGCTCCCACCACCTCGGATCCCGAAGATTCGTCCCAAACTCCGCCACCCGCGGAAACGGAGTCTGAAGCTGCCCCGGGGGAGAAGACCGGCACGGCCGCGTATCCCGGCGTGGGCGACGGCATTCCGGCAGACTTAAAGGTCGGCTTCTCCGAGTTGTCCATCTCCGACCCGTGGCGCGTAGCGCAGGTGGAGAGCATGCAGGCGGAGGCGGAAAAGAGAGGCATCAACTACGTTATGACCGATGCGCAGAACAAGCAGGATAAGCAGCTTGCCGACATCGAAGACCTGATCGCGCAGGGCTGCAACTTTATCTTCATCGCTCCTTTGAACATTGAAGGTTTTGGCCCCGCGATCGAATCGGCCAAAGAAAAGCAGATCCCGGTGATACTGATCGACCGCGAAATCTCCGGCACTCCGGGCGAGGACTTCGTCTGCACGATACTGGCGGACTTCCTCGTACAGGGCAGGAACTGCGCCGAATGGCTGGATAAGAACATCGAAGGCGACATTCGTGTCGTCCAGATCACCGGCCAGCCGGGCGGCAGCGACGTGCGCGACCGTACCGCGGGCTTTGCGGAAGCCATGGACAAAGTGAACGCCGAAGGCAAGCACAAGATGGAGATCGTTTCTTCGCAGAACGGCAAGTGGTCCAGAACCGAGACCCAGAAGATTCTCCAGAACGTGATCCAGTCGCTGGGCAAAGACGGCTTTGACGCGGTCTATGCGCAGAACGATGAAATGGCCCTGGGTGCCGTGCAGGCACTGAAGAAAGCGGGCATTACGGTGGGCGAAGGCGGAGTGCACGTTGTGACGGTTGACGGCCAGAAACAGGCTGTTCAGGCGGTCGTAGACGGCAGTATCTCCTGCATCTCCACCTGCACGCCGCTGTTCGGGCCCGCTGCGTTCCAGGCGCTGGAAGACTACTACAATGGCAAGGAAATGCCGCCGATCATTTATAACGAGGAGAAGATCATCACCAAGGAGAACGCGGCAGAAGAAGTCAAGGTTGCCTGGGGCAACTAATCCCTTTAGCTTGGCAGGGTTGCCGGATGTGCGCCTCTCTACGGGGGCGCACATCCAAACCTGATTCAGGCCGTAAACTGATATTTCAATCAGCCAAAAAGCGGGGGAAGTATTATGAGCGACAACATTCTCGAAATGAAAGGCATCGTCAAAAATTTTCCGGGCGTGTATGCGCTCAAAGGGGTGGACTTCTCGGTACGAACGGGAGAGGTGCACGCCATGATGGGAGAAAATGGCGCGGGCAAATCCACGCTGATCAAGGTGCTCACCGGCGTGTATGGCAAGGACGGGGGCAGCGTCTGGTTCGACGGCAAGGATATCAACCCCAGAACGCCGCTCGATGCGCAGCTTTTGGGCATCAGCCCCATCTATCAGGAACTCAACATGATTCCCTACTTAAGCGCGGGGGAGAATATTTACTTAGGGCGTTTCCCGCGTAAGAACAGCGGCGGCATTGACTGGAAGAAGCTCTACGCGGATGCCCAGCAGGTGATGGACGGCATGGGTATCCATCTGGATGTGAAAAAGCAGCTCAATACGCTGGGCGCCGCACTGCAGCAGATGGTGGCGATTGCACGCGCGATCAGCCTCAACTGCAAGCTCGTGGTGATGGATGAGCCCACGTCGTCGCTGGATACCAATGAAGTGAAGGTGCTCTTCGACCTTGTCCACAAGCTTAAAGCGACGGGGATATCGTTCATCTTCATTTCGCATCGCCTGGATGAAGTGTACCAGATATCCGACCGTATCACGATACTTAAGGATGGCGGGTACGTTGGTACTTATAATACAAACGAGATATCCAAGTTCGAGCTCATCGGCAAGATGGTGGGGCGCGAGTTGCAGGACCGGCACCGGGTATCCGAGCCGTACAAGTTCGGCGATATGCAGTACCTGATCGAGCTTAAGGATTTGGTGCAGGCGCCCGCAGTCAACGGCGTGAGCTTCGGCATCAAGAAGGGCGAGATTGTGGGGCTTGCGGGGCTGCTGGGCTCCGGGCGTACCGAAACCGCCAAGCTGATGTTTGGGTACGAGCGGCCGGACAGCGGCAGCATTGAGAAAAACGGCAAAAAGCTTAAACTGCGCACCCCCAAGGATGCGCTGAAGGCGGGCCTTGCGTTGTGCACGGAGAACCGGCGCGAGGAGGGTATCATACCGCACATGTCGGTAAGAGACAACATCTGCATCGCGGCGCTGCCGAGGCTGACCAAGTTCGGTTTTGTCGCCAGGGACAAACAGGAAGAAATTACTGCCAAATATATAGAACGGTTCGATATCAAAACGCCGAGCCAAAACCAGGCGCTGCGCAACCTATCCGGCGGCAACCAGCAAAAAGTGCTACTGGCCCGGTGGCTGGCCACCAATCCACAGCTCATCATACTGGATGAACCGACACGGGGCATCGACGTAGGGGCAAAGGTCGAGATAGAAAAGCTCATCAAGGAGTTCGCCTCGATGGGCATCAGCGTGCTGTTCATTTCGTCCGAGCTTTCCGAGCTCGTCCGTAACTGTGACCGCATCGTCATCATCCGTGAAGGCAAGATTCTCGGTGAAGTCGTCAGTGATGAAATCCGGGAGGACAACATCATGAGGACGATCGCGCAGGATCACGTTGCGTATTCTTAAGCGCTTGGAGGGATGCATAATTGTCGAAATTAACGATTATAGAAAATAGCAGAGTCAGTTTTAGAAAAGATAATGTCGGCGATACCCTGCTCCGGTTCGGTATGCTGATCGCGCTGCTGATCATTGTGATTGCCAACGCGATATTCACGCCAAACTTCTTTTCCATGAACACCGTCTGGAACCTGATGTTCCAGTGCACCTCGGTGATGATACTCGCCATGGGCATCACGATCGTCATCGCGGCAGGCGGCATCGATATTTCGGTCGGTTCCATGATGGCCTGCGCCTCCATGGTAGCGGCTCGCGTGATGTTCATCGGGCCGAAATATACTGTGGCGGGCATACTGATCTCGCTGGCCGTGTCCCTGCTGGCGGGCGGGTTCATCGGGCTGCTCGTATCCAAGTACCGGATACAGCCCATGATCGTGACGCTGGCGATGCTGTACGTGCTGCGCGGTATCGCACAGCTGCTGCACAACGGCGGTACGCTTTCGGTGGCGTCTTCGTTCTTCACCGACTTCGCCTATATCTCGGTGTGGGGCGTGGTGCCGGTGCAGTTCTTCGTCTGGCTGTTCGTCATCATCGTGGTGTACATACTGCTGCGCAAAACGCGTTTCGGCACATTCGTGGAGGCGTTTGGCGACAACCCGATAGCCACCAAGATTTCCGGCGTGAACACCGTGATGTTGGTGGTGGCGGCCCACGCGCTGTGCTCCTTCTTCGCGGGCATCGCGGGATTGCTGGAAACATCACTTGCCAACTCCTCTGACCCCAACACATTGGGACAGCTCATGGAGCTCGACGCGATCGCGGCCACCGCAATCGGCGGCACGCCCATGACGGGTGGCAGGCCCAATATCGCGGGCAGCGTGGCGGGCGCGATCATCGTGACGCTGATTACCATCATGGTGAACATGAACAACATACCCTATGCCTGGTCGCTGATACTCAAAACGATCGTTCTGTTCGCGGCGCTTTACATGCAGAATATGCGCAACAGAAAATCCATGAAGATGGGGAGTGGCGTATAATGAATCAACAAAAATCTCTGAACTTTTTCAGGAACAACTTTATCATTGTGCTGTTCGCCCTGCTGTTTATCGCCAGTTCCTTCGCGTTTCCCTCATTCTTTACGCTGGAGAATATCGGAAACCTTGTGCGCATGGCGGCGATCAACGGCCTGCTGGCGGCGGGTGTGACCTACGTCATCATCTGTGGAAGCATCGATATCAGCGTGGGCTCGGTCATGGCGTTCTCCGGCTGCATCATCGGCTGGATGTCCAACGCGGGGCTGGAGATACCCGGCGTGATACTTGCCTTGCTCTCCGGCGTGTTCTCCGGATTCCTGATTGCGCTCATGATTGTGCAGTTCAAGATGCCCCCCTTCATTGCGTCGCTCGTGATAATGCAAAGCGTGCGCGGCATCGTATTTATCACGACAAACTATGAGCAGATCGGCATGAACAGCATGTCCCCCGGGCTTGCGTTCATCGGGCGGGGCGCGTTCATGAACATCTTTACGGTGCCCGCGCTGATCATGGCGATTGTGATGGTCGTCACCTCGTATATATTCCGAAGGACCAACATCGGGCGGAGCATGTACGCAGTGGGCGGCAACATCGAGGCCGCCAAGATGATGGGCCTGAAGGTGGACTGGACGCGCTACTTCGCGCACATGATGTGCGGCGGCCTTGCGGCGCTGGCTGGTTTGGTGCTGGCGTGCCGCATGGGCGCGGTGTCCTCCGTCACGGGCGAAATGGCGGAGATGCAGGCGATTGCGGCAACGGTGCTGGGCGGCACGCTGCTGACGGGCGGCGTGGGCAAGATTTCCGGCACGTTCTTCGGCGTGATGTTCATTGCGACGCTGACCAACTTCTTCAACATGCTCAGCGGCGTAAACACCTTCTGGCAGCAGGTTATTACAGGATTCCTCCTGCTGGTGGTCGTGCTGTCGCAGTCGATATCCAAGGACTCCGCGTTTCGCAAAATACGCAAAACGGAGGAGGCTGCGCGCACGGCCGCCGTATCCCGCTGATCCGCGGGCAGCAGGCAAAGATCGTTCACTTTAAGATCCGGGCCGCAGGCGTCCGCGGCCCGGATATCCCGATCATATTTCGAGGACACAATCATGAAACTCGTTGAGATGGATCTTGGCGCCAGCGGCGGCAAGATGCTGCTGGGCGACTACGACGGCGGTATATTAAAGACAGAAGAGATACACAGATTTCCTTACGGACAGATACTGCTGAACGGACAGCATTACTGGGATTTTCTATACGTATACGACCAATACATCAAGGGGATACGCAAGGCGGCTACCGCTACATCGGGCGCGATTCAGAGCGTGAGCGCGGACTGTTTCGGCAACGATTTTATATTGCTCGACCGCAACGGCCAGCTCTCTTACTACAATTACTGCTACAACCCGACAAGCGGCCGGTACTCCAAAACCATGGAATCGATATTCTCCGTGATCAGCCCGAAGGAGCTTTACGAACGCACCGGATGCCAGAACGCCGAGTTCAACGCGCTTATGTTCATGTACACCTATCTGCTCAACAACGAGGCTTACCGGCTGGAGGAATCCAGCCAGCTTTTATTTTTGCCGGACGCCCTTAATTATTTTATGACGGGTAATCGGTTTTCCGAATTCTCCAACGCCAACATTACGAGCATGGTCAACCGGCACACGAACGACTGGGATACCGAAATATTCGAGCGGCTGGGGCTTCCGGTGCGCCTCATGGCGCCCATTATACAGGCGAGTACCGTGGTGGGCGAGGCGACGGCGGGCGTTAAGAAGGATATCGGCATAGCGTATCTGAAGGTGATATCCAGCGTGTCGCACGACACGGGCGCCGCGGTGTACGCCGTGCCCAACACGGGGCAGCACTTCGGGTTCATCAGCAGCGGAACGTGGTCGCTCGTGGGCATAGAGACCGACCATCAGGTAGTGAACGAACTGAGCTTCAAGTACAATATTGCCAATGAGGATAACCCCGAGGGACGCATCAAGGTGCTGGTGAACGTATACGGCCTCAAGCACACGCAGTACTGCAAGAGCTACTACAACAACCGCAATGTGGCGTTTGAATACGGCCCCGTGACGGCGCAGGCGGCGCAGGAGCCCCCGCTGCGCTGCTTCTTCAACGTGGACGATACGCTGATTTACGACGCGGTGGACACGCCCGAGAAAATCAGCGAATACTGCCGGATGACAGGCCAGTTCGTGCCCCGAACGATCCCGGAGATCGTGCGGTGCATCAACGACAGCCTTGCCTTGAAGTATAAATACACATTCGACCGGCTAGAGCGCGCTACCGGGCTGACCGTGCCCTCCATACACATCGTGGGAGGCGGTTCACAGAACAAGCTGTTGTGTCAGCTTGCCGCCAACGCGACGGGCAAGCCCGTGTACGTGGGGCCGGTGGAGGCGGCGGGCATGGGCAACCTTGTGACGCAGCTTATTGCACACGGAGAGCTCAAGGACTACCGCGAGGCGCGCCAACTCATACAGCGCTCCGTCACCGTCGAGGAATACCTGCCGCAGGATCAGGCGCTCTGGCGGGAAAAGTACGACGAATTCTTGCGGCAGGTCATGCACGGCGTGGAATGACGTTGCTTATCATCTAATAATCTAAAAATTGAATATAAATTTTCAAGGAGGAAAATCATGAAACTGGCAAACATCAAGAAGATCGTCGAGATTGCCCGGCATCTGGATCAGAAGAATCTGGTGAACACCTACGAGGGCAATGTTTCCATCTGCGATGAAGGGCTGCTCTACATCACGCCTTCCGCGACGCCCAAAAGCTCGCTGACAGATGAGTTGGTCTGCGTGATCGACCTGGCCACGGGTAAACAGATTTCCGGCGTGTGCAAGCCGTCTTCGGAGTTGCCCATGCACACCGACGCGTACGGTGTGCGCGACAATATCAACGCCGTCATCCACTGTCATCCGCCGTATCTGACCGCCTACGCCGTCTGCAACACGCCGGTGGCTACGCGCTCTTACCCGGAGATGATCGCGCTGTTCAAGGTGATTGAGGTGGCCAAGTACGGGCGGCCCGGCACCAAGGCGATATTCGAGGACGCCCGCAAGATACTTGCGCATGCCAACGTGGTGCTGCTTGCGAACCACGGCGTGCTGGCGGTCGCGGACTGCATAGAGCTCGCGTGCTCGCGCATAGAGGCCGCGGAGGCGATCGCACAGGTGCTGTTTCTTGCCAGCCAGCTGGGTACGCCGGCGGAACTTCCTGCGTCCGAAGTGGAATACCTTATGAACATTGACCATTAAAAAATAACTTAGGAAAAACGTGAGACTTTGCTTATGTCCTGTCTGATCGGAACCGATTTGGGAACGTCCGGCGTAAAAGCCATGCTCATCACCGGATCGGGCGAGGTGATCGATACGGTGGGCCACTACTATGCTGTAAACTTCACGGCGGACGGCGGGGCGGAGCAATGTGGTGATCTTCCGCCGGTAAAAAATAATACTAGCGAAACAGCTCTTAGGATATTTTAACAAACTGGTATAACATTACTTATTAGCCTCTTGTGCAAAGTTCGGGATTGTAGCCATAAACCTGCGATACTGGCAGAATATTGAGAATGAGCACCGCCTTGGGAACAGAAGGTGGTGTTTATATATAAGAAGGCCTAAGGCTGTTATCTCCTGCCGGGCTTAATTTTTGTGCAAACAATATCGTTTATGATATAAGGGATACCGCAATGACGTAAAAGGAGGTTATTTGAAAGACAAAAACATGGCCATTATAGAAACCAGGACCATACGATAATGTTTTCCGACTATCTTGGTAATTGGTTCCAAAATTGAAGTTCCATAAAGGGCTATAACCCAAATGACCTATACTTATGTAAATGAAGTGTTGCGAGACTGAAAGAATATTAGCCGGATTCAATAAATTGAAAATAAGAAGAAACTATACTATAATAACTCGATAGGGCCTTGAGAAAATATACGTGGCTGAATTCGTGTAATATGGCTCATAACTGTCGTAAAAATGGAGAAAAATCCGGAGATGGAGAATAAAAATCTGTTTCAACTGGTGTCGCCATACAAGCCCCAGGGCGACCAGCCCCAGGCCATTGATCTTCTGGCGGAGGGCCTGCGGCGCGGGGCACAGAGCCAGGTGCTTCTGGGTGTTACCGGCAGCGGCAAGACCTACACCATGGCCAATATCATCCAGCGCGTCCAGCGCCCGACGCTGGTGCTGGCCCATAACAAGACGCTGGCGGCGCAGCTCTGCGCCGAGTTCCGCGAGCTGTTTCCCCAAAACGCGGTGGAATACTTCGTCAGCTACTATGATTATTACCAGCCGGAGGCCTACATCGTGTCCTCGGACACCTACATCGAAAAGGACTCCAGCATCAACGACGAGATCGACCGGCTGCGCCACAGCGCTACCTCCAGCCTCACCGAGCGCAGGGACGTGATCATCGTGGCCAGCGTGTCGTGCATCTATTCGCTGGGCGATCCCAAGGAGTATCTGGACTTGAGCCTGTCGCTGCGGCCGGGGATGCGCAAGGACCGGGACGAGGTACTGCGCCAGCTGGTGGATATCCAGTATGCCCGCAACGATATGGTGCTGGAGCGCGGCAATTTCCGCGTCCGCGGCGACGTGGTGGAGATATTCCCGGCCAGCCGCGGCGACCGGGCGGTGCGCGTGGAGTTTTTCGGAGACGAGATCGAGCGCATCGTGGAGATGGACGTACTGACCGGCGAGGTCTTGAGCGAGCGCTCCCATATCGCCGTCTTTCCGGCCAGTCACTACGCCACCAGCCGCTCCAGCATCGATGCGGTGATCGGCGACATCGAGCGGGACATGGAGCTTCAGGTGAAGGATTTTGAGGAGAAGGACCGCCTCATCGAGGCCCAGCGGCTCTCCCAGCGGGTGCGCTACGACATCGAGATGCTCAGGGAGATCGGCTACTGCACCGGCATCGAGAACTACTCCCGGTATTTCGACGGACGGCGTCCCGGCGACGCGCCCTTTACGCTTTTAGACTACTTCCCGGACGATTTCCTTCTGATGGTGGACGAATCCCACGTGACGCTGCCGCAGGTGAGGGCCATGTACGCGGGGGACCGCTCCCGCAAGGAAAACCTGGTCCGCTACGGGTTCCGGCTGGAGGCGGCCTTTGACAACCGCCCGCTGCGCTTCGAGGAGTTTGAGGCCCGCGTGGGCCAGCGGATTTACGTCAGCGCCACTCCCGGGGATTACGAGCTGGGACTGGCCGGAGAGCACGTGGTGGAGCAGATCATCCGCCCCACGGGCCTGATGGACCCGGAAATTGCCGTGCGCCCCGTGCAGGGACAGGTGGACGACCTGTACGGCGAAATCGTCAAGACGGTGGAGAAGGGCCAGCGGGTGCTGGTGACGACGCTGACCAAGAAGATGGCCGAGAGCCTCACCGACTACTACGCCGAAATGGGCGTGAAGGTGCGCTACCTCCACTCGGAGGTGGAGACGCTGGAGCGCATGGAGCTATTGCGCGACCTGCGCAGGGGCGATTACGACGTGCTGGTGGGCATCAACCTGCTGCGGGAGGGGCTAGATCTTCCCGAGGTGTCGCTGGTGGCGATCCTGGATGCGGACAAGGAGGGCTTCCTGCGCTCGGAGCGCTCCCTGATACAGACGGTGGGCCGGGCTGCCCGCCACGTGGAGGGCCGCGTCATCATGTACGCGGACAACGTCACCGATTCCATGCAGCGGGCTATTTCTGAAACCAACCGCAGGCGCGAGATTCAGATGCGGTTCAACCGGGAGCACGGCATTGAGCCAAAGAGCGTCATCAAGCAGGTGCACGACCTATTGGAAGTCACCCGGCCCATCGCGCCGGAGGCCCCGACGCGGCACGTGATCGAATTGGCGGGCCTTACGAGGCAGGAGATGCTCCGGCAGCTTGAAGCCGAGATGCTCAAGGCCGCACAGGCGCTGGACTTCGAGCAGGCGGCCCTCTTGCGCGACCGGCTGTACGAGCTGCGGGCGGCGGAACAATAATGGCCGGTTGTCCGGACGCCTGCGAGGGCTACAAAATCAGGTTATGTTTGGTTATACTATAGAGAATGCATTCAGGTAAGGAGCAGAATTTGAACCATCCCATCGATCAAGAGAAAAACGAGATTAACGCTATAGCTCCCGCCGCGCCGAAGGACACGACGCAGATTATCGTGCGCGGCGCCAGGGAGCACAACTTAAAGAACATCACGGTAAAGCTGCCCCGGGACAAGTTCATTGTCCTGACCGGCATCTCCGGCAGCGGCAAAAGCTCGCTGGCATTCGATACCATCTACGCCGAAGGGCAGCGCCGCTACGTGGAGAGCCTTTCCTCCTATGCCCGGCAGTTTCTGGGCCAGATGGAAAAGCCGGACGTGGACAGCATCGACGGGCTTTCGCCCGCCATCAGCATCGACCAGAAGACCACCAGCCGCAACCCCCGCTCCACCGTGGGCACGGTGACGGAGATTTACGATTACCTGCGCCTGCTGTACGCCCGCATCGGCATACCCCACTGCCCCAAGTGCGGCGAGCCCATCCGCCAGCAGTCGCTGGACCAGATGGTGGAAGCCGTCATGGACCTGGGGGAAGGCGCCCGGATACAGATACTGGCGCCGCTGGTGCGCGGCCGCAAGGGCACGCACCAGAAGGTGCTGGAGGATATGCGCAAACAGGGCTACGTCCGCGCGCGGGTGGACGGGGAGGTGCGTGAGCTTTCCGACGACATCGCGCTGGACAAGAATATCCGCCACCACATCGAGGTGGTCATCGACCGGATCATCGTGCGGGATACCGGCCGCGGCCGCGTCAGCGATTCCATAGAGACGGCCATGAACCTTTCGGGCGGCCTGGTGCTCATCGATGTCATCGGCGGCGACGAGATGCTATTGTCGCAGAACTACGCCTGCAGCCACTGCGGCATCAGCATCGAGGAGCTGACCCCAAGGATGTTTTCCTTCAACAGCCCCTTCGGCGCGTGTCCCACCTGCTCCGGGCTGGGCACGCTGATGCGGATCGATCCGGCCATCATTATTCCCGACACTGGCTTATCCATCCGTGAGGGCGCCATCCGTACCTCCGGGTGGGGCGGCGATGGCAGTATGTCCACCATGTATTTGAGCGCCCTGGCCAAACACTACCAGTTTTCGCTGGATACACCGGTGAAGGACCTGCCGGGCAAGGCGCTGGACGTGATCCTCTACGGCACCGGCAAGGAGAAAATCCGCGTGGATTATGAGCGCGAATACGGCAGCGGCACCTTCACCACGCCCTTTGAGGGGATCGTCAATAACCTGGAGCGCCGCTACCGGGAGACCCAAAGCGACGGCATGAAGCAGGAGCTGGAAAGCTACATGTCAACGGTGCCCTGCCCGGACTGCGGCGGCGAGCGGCTGCGGCAGGAGGTGCGGGCCGTCACGGTGGGGGAGCTGTCGCTTCCCAAGCTGACCGGGTTGTCCATTGCCGAAACGGCGGATTTCTTCAAGAACCTGTCGCTTACCGAGCGGGAATACGCCATCGCCAGGCGCATCCTCCGCGAAATCAACGCCCGCCTGGGCTTTTTGAAGGACGTGGGCCTCTCCTACCTGACGCTGGCGCGCAGCGCGGCGTCCCTCTCCGGCGGGGAGTCCCAGCGCATCCGCCTGGCCACGCAAATCGGCTCGGCGCTCATGGGCGTCATCTACATCCTGGACGAGCCCAGCATCGGGCTTCACCAGCGAGACAACGCAAAGCTCCTCAGGACGTTGGAGCGGCTGCGGGACGTGGGCAATACGCTCCTTGTGGTGGAGCATGACGAGGACACCATGCTGGCGGCGGACCATATCGTGGACGTGGGCCCCGGCGCTGGTCTGCATGGCGGCGAGATCGTGGCCCAGGGCACCGCCCGGGAGATCATGGCGGTGGAGCAGTCGGTGACCGGCCAGTATTTATCCGGCAAAAAGTTCATTCCGTTGCCCGAAAAGCGCAGGGTGCCCGCCGGCTGGCTGGAAGTGAAAAACGCCCGGGAAAACAACCTGAAAAATATCGACGTCAAGATACCCCTGGGCGTGTTCACCTGCGTCACCGGGGTTTCGGGCAGCGGCAAGTCGTCGCTGGTGAACCAGATTCTCTACAAGACGCTGGCCAGGGACTTAAACCGCGCCAGGACACGGCCCGGCGCCGCAGGCGGCGTTTTGGGACTGGAGCATCTGGATAAAGTAATCAATATCGACCAGTCTCCCATCGGAAGGACGCCCAGGTCCAACCCGGCCACCTACACGGGGCTGTTTGACCTGGTGCGGCAGGTGTTTGCCGCCACGCCGGACGCCAAGATGCGCGGCTACAAGAACGGCCGGTTCAGCTTCAATGTCAAGGGCGGGCGCTGCGAGACGTGCCACGGCGACGGCATACTGCGTATCGAGATGCACTTTCTGCCGGATGTCTACGTGCCCTGCGAGGTCTGCCACGGCAGGCGCTACAACCAGGAGACGCTGGAGGTCAGGTACAAGGGCAAAAACATCGCCGACGTGCTGGACATGACGGTGGAGGAGGCCATGGTGTTCTTCGAGAACCTGCCGCGCCTGAAGGCGAAGCTGGACACCCTCTACGACGTGGGGCTGGGCTATGTCCGCCTGGGCCAGCCGTCCACCACGCTCTCCGGCGGCGAAGCGCAGCGCATCAAGCTGGCCACGGAGCTTTCCAGAAGGGCTACCGGCAGGACCATCTACATACTGGACGAGCCCACCACGGGACTTCATATCGCCGACACCAGGCGGTTGGTGGAAATCCTGATCCGCCTGACCGAGGGCGGCAATTCGGTGCTGGTCATCGAGCACAACCTGGACGTGATCAAATCGGCGGATTACATCATCGACCTGGGCCCTGAAGGGGGCGACGAGGGGGGTACGGTAGTGGCCGTCGGCACGCCGGAACAGCTTGCAGGGCATGAATATAGCTATACGGGGCACTACTTAAAACGGATTCTTGACAGGGACAAAAGACGGCAAGAGGACAGGGAGGACGAGCAGTGATACTGATACAGAACGCAAAGATCATGCCCATGGCGGGCAGGGACATAGCCAAGGGCGATATTCTCATAAATGACGAGGGAAAGATCGAGGCCATCGGCCGCGGCCTTGACGCGCCGGAGGACGTGGAGGTGGTGGATGCCTCAAATCTTCTGGCCCTTCCGGGCTTCGTGGACGGCCACTGCCATCTGGGCATGTTTGAGGACGGCATGGCCTTTGAGGGGGACGACGGCAACGAGGCCACCGATCCGGTGACGCCGCAGCTTCGCGCCATCGACGCGGTGAATCCCTACGACTATACGTTTGAGGAGGCCAGGCAGTCAGGCGTTACCACCGTGGTGACGGGGCCTGGCAGCGCCAACCCCATCGGCGGCCAGTTCATCGCCATCAAGACTGCCGGGCGCACCGTGGACGAGATGGTGATCCGCGCGCCGCACTCTCTGAAAGCGGCGCTGGGGGAGAACCCCAAGCGCGTCTACAACGCACTTCAAAAGACGCCCATGACCCGCATGGCCACCGCTGCGCTGATGCGCGAGACCTTTGTGCAGGCGCAGGAATACGCCGATAAAATGAAGTCCGACGATCCGGAGAAGCGCCCGGAGCGCGATCTGAAAATGGAGATCGTGACGCAGGTTTTGAGCCGCGAAATCCCGATGAAATTTCACGCCCACCGGGCAGACGATATCGTCACGGCCATCCGCCTGGCGCAGGAGTTCAATATCCGCTACAGTATCGAGCACGCCACCGAGGGATATCTGGTAACGGACATTCTCAAGGAGTCCGGCGCTAAAATTCTCCTGGGGCCGCTGATCACCGAGCGCAGCAAGATCGAGCTGCGCAACCTGCGCATGGAGGCTCCCGCCAGGCTCCACGAGGCCGGCGTGAAATTCTCCATCATCACCGACCACGGCGTGGTGCCCATCCAGTACCTGCACGTCTGCGCCGCACTGGCGGCGCGGGAGGGCCTGCCGGTCAGGACGGCCCTTGAAGCCATCACGATAGAGGCCGCCCGCATCGTTGACCTGGAGCACCGAGTGGGCTCTCTGGAGGCGGGTAAGGACGCGGACATCGTACTTTGGGACGGCCATCCGCTCACCCAGTACAAGAGCCGCGTAGTAAGGACATACATTAACGGAAAATGCGTGTATCAGCGCAAATAAACCTCCATAAGTCTTTTTAGCGCGATCAGGGGGCCTTGGCCCCCTGATATTTTATTTAAACGGGCCCGCAAAACCTCGTTTGTGCCCTTGAAATTTCCTTTCGTATTTGCTATGATCAAACCAGCCTAACCGATCTCTTTCGAGGCAGGGTGAAATTCCCGATCGGCGGTAGAAGTCCGCAACCCCCGTATGGGGCTGATCCGGTGACATTCCGGAACCGACAGTACAGTCTGGATGGCAGAAAGAGGGCGGCGCATCCTGAGCATTTCGGCTTCCGGCGCTGTCTTTATGGAAGCCGATTTTCTATGGAAAAATGCGTAAGGAGGCTAAAATGATGAGTCCGAAAACCAAAAAGCTGGTGCAGACCGGCATGCTGTCCGCCATTGCGGCGGTGCTGTTCTACTTTCCCGAATTCCCGCTGGCGTTCCTGGGGATCGCCCCGTGGCTGAAGATCGACTTTTCCCTGGTGCCGGTGATGATCGGCGGGTTTTCGCTGGGGCCGCTGGCGGGCATTGTGATCATCGCCATCAAGGACATTGTGGGGCTGCTTCATTCCACATCCGGCGGCATCGGCGAGATCGCCGACGCTATGATGAGCCTTGCGTACATGCTGCCGTGCATCTGGTTATACTATAGGCACAAGACCCGCGGGCGCGCCCTTTTGGGCATGGGCGCGGGCACGCTGGCCATGACGGCGGCGGCGCTGCCGCTGAATCAGTTTATACTGGTGCCGCTTTATATGGGCGCCATGGGCCTTGAGCTGGATGTGGCCAAGTACCTGTGGCTGAGCGTACTGCCGTTCAATCTTGTCAAAGGCGCCGTTGTCAGCCTGGTGACGTTCCTATTGTACAAGCGCCTTCGCAACGTCAACATCATCTGATCGGAGCGGTTCATCTTGCAAAAAATCGCAGAAAACACGTACAGGAGCGCTTCCCCGAAGGAGACACAGGCTTTCGGGGCGGCGCTTTGGCGCGCGCTTGCGCCGGGAAGCGTCGTGGCGCTTTACGGCGCAATGGGCGCGGGAAAGACGGTGCTGGCGCAGGGCTTTGCCCGGGCGCTGGGGACAGGCGCCGCCGTCACGAGCCCCACCTATACGCTGCTTCATATCTACGAGGGGGCGCGGGGGATGCTCTATCACTTTGATCTTTACCGCCTGGAGAGCCCCGAACAGGTGCCGGACATCGGGTTTTGGGACTATGCCGGCGCCGTCGACGGCGTCACGCTGATCGAGTGGCCGCAGCGCCTGGGAGAAGAGCTTCCCGCCGACCGGCTGGATGTCCATATTGAAAAAGAGGGCGAAAATATCCGCGTGTTCCGCCTGGAACCGGCGGGCGCGCAGACATTGGGGGAGATCGCGCTATGAAAATGGTTGCCGTGGATACGTCGGGTCTGTCCGCTTCCGTAGCGGCGCTGGAGGATGGCGCGCTTTTGGCCGAGCGCTGGCAGAGCTACGCCCGGCAGCATTCCAGCATCATCATGCCCATGTTGGAGGAGATGCTGGAAAAGCTCTCCTGGCAGGCGCGGGACGTGGATGTATGGGCCGCCGTGGTGGGGCCCGGCTCCTTTACCGGCCTTCGCATCGGCGTTTCCACCGTGCGTGCGCTGGCCCACGCGTGGAACAAGCCCTGCGTGGGCGTCAATGCCATCGAGGCGCTGGCCATGATGGCGCTGCAGGCGCCGGATCTCATCGTGCCGGTGATCGACGCCCGCAACAAGCAGGTCTACACCGGCGCGTATCATTTCAGCGGAGATTCGCTCCTCTGCGACATTTCCCCCAAAGCCTGTGGTATCATGGAACTGTTGGACGAGCTGACGGGTAGGGACGTGACGTTCCTTGCAGGCGGCGCCATAGTCCACCGCGATTTGATTATCCGCCGCTTCGGTAAGCGGGCCCGGTTTCTGCCGGCGCACCTTTGCGTGGAGCGCGCCGGCGCGGCGGCGGTGCTGGCGGCGGCCAAGGTCAAGGCGGGCGAGACGGTGACCTACAGGGAGCTTGCGCCGCTGTACCTGAAAAAACCGCAGGCACAGCGCGACTATGAAAGGGCTCATCCGGAGGAAAAATGAGCGAACTGGTCATCCGCAACATGAAACGCGGCGACATCGGCCGGATCATGGCGCTGGAAAACCTGTGCTTTTCCATGCCGTGGTCGAAGATGGCCTTTATTTCCGAGCTTGAAAACGATATGGCGCTCTATCTGGTGGCTGAATCGGCCGGCCGGATCATCGGCTATGCGGGATTGTGGACGGTACTGGACGAGGGACACATTACCAACGTGGCGGTGCATCCGCTCTGCCGGCGGCAGGGTGTGGCCACCGAGCTTTTGAAGGCGCTGAAGGCGCGTGCGGCGCCGCTGGGTATCCGGAGCCTGACCTTGGAGGTGCGCGTATCGAATGTTGCGGCCAGGAAACTCTACGAGACGTTCGGCTTCAAACCCGCCGGCGTGCGCAAGCGCTACTATGAAAACAACAACGAGGACGCGCTGATCATGTGGTGGTGCGACGAGTGATGGGGGAAACGATGCTGCTTAGGGGACTTTTGGCCATTGTAACGGTCTTGTCCGGGCTTCTGGCCTGCTGGCCGCTGGTGCGGCTGTGGCAGGCGCAACGGTTTTCGCTGCGCGGGTATTTCCGCGCGCTGAAAGGGAGCCCCGGCGTGTGGCTGCCCTGGATGATCATTTGGATCCTGCTGGGCGTCGGCGCCAGCTTCCTGACCCTTGCTATGCCGTGGCTCTCCGCGTTTATAGCCTGCATGGCGCTGTGGATACTGGTGATTGCCGCGTGGACAAGCCATAAGCTGCTCCCGGAGCCCGTCACTGTAAAGCCGCCTGCGGCGCGGCTCTTGATTCTTCTGGTCTTTCTGCTCTACGCGCAGTTTGAACTGCTGGTCCCGCTGGCGCCGGATGCGGGCGTGGGCGTGCTTTTCATCCCGCTGGCGCTGGCGGCGCTGGAGACGACTTTGGCGGCGGTTATCATGATGCCGCTGGAGGGCGCCGCGCAGGCAGCAGTCATGCGCTCGGCAGGGAAGAAAATCCGCAGCATGCCCGGTTTAACCGTCATCGGCATCACCGGAAGCGCCGGCAAGACCGGCGCCGGAAAGCTGCTGGAGGATATGCTGGCGGCCAGGTACGCAGTGCTGTCCGCGCCCGATGACGCCGATAACGGCGCGCCTTGGATCATCTGCCGGCAGCTTGTGCGCACCCATCGGGTGCTGCTTGTTGAAATGCGGCCGGACCGCCGGGGATATATGAAGAAAATGCGCCGTATGGCGCGTCCGAAGCTGGGCGTCATAACGGCTGTGGGCGCCGCATCGCATATGAGCGAGGCTCAGGTGGCCGCCGGCAGCTACGAAATGATCGAGGCCATGGACGAGCTGGGTACGGCCTTCTTCCCGTCGGGAAGCGGCTACGCGGACATGCTCTATCGCCGCTGCCCGCTTGAAAAGGTGCGTTTCGGCCTGGAAAACGACGGCGTATGCGACATCACCGCCGAGAACCTGCGTTTAAGCGGCAGGGGCGGCAGTTTTACGCTGACGGACAGGCGCAGCGGGGAGAGTGTCCACTGCAGGACCCGTCTTTTGGGCAGGCACAATATCCGCAGCATTCTGGCCGCGGCGGCGGTGGCCAGGAAGATGGGCATCGATCTTGCCACCATCGCGAAATGCGCGGAGGAGGCAGAGCCACGAGGTCATTTTCTGCATGTGGAGGCGGGCAGTGAGGGACGCACCCTCCTACTGGATGGCAGCGCCGCCGCGCCGGAGGGATTTATGGCGGCCCTTGAAGTGCTGCGCCTTTTTTATACGCGAAAGGTGGTCGTGGTGCAGGTGGCCGGCGCCTTTGAAGATGCCGGGGCCAGGGAAAAACTGATGAAAAGCGTTGCCGAAACGGCGGACCTGGTGATCCTTTGCGGTCTTGTGGGCCGCGCCTTGTGGAAGCGCGGCCTGACAAGGGCCGGTCTGGACGCAGGAAAGATCCTGGAGGTGCCCGCCTTGTCCGGTTTAAGGGCGCATCTGGATGAATTGACCGAACCGGGCGATACGGTGCTCATCGAGTCCGCCGACGCGTGGTAAAGTTCACCGCTCTTTACTTTTCCGCCGGGTTCTGGTATAAAAAGATAGAGAATTTACAGATTGGGAGGATAGCATTTTGAACGAAGAAAAAGTATTGGGCGTTAACGCAAGCGTGATGCTGGGCATCAATTATTTCGTGCCCATCATCGGCATCATTGCCATCATTGCCGAGCCGAATTCCAGCCGGAGAACCCGCTTCCACAGCCTTCAGGCGATCTTTCTGACGCTGTTTTGCACCCTTTTCGCGGGGATTACCTGCGGCTTTGGCTCAGTGTTGTTCATCTATCCCCTGGTGGTGGGCATTTTGATGCTGACCGGCACGGAACACCGTGTCCCGCTCATCAGCCAGCTGTGCGACAATCTGCTGGACCGCCAGGGTTAATATCCGGGCAAAAGGGCCGAAAGGCAGTGTTTTTTTGATGCGATCATTTGAAGGGAGCCATCGATGACAATTTACGAAAAATGGCAGGGGTACATCGCTGCGGAGGGCCTTTCGCAGGAGCAGCAGCAGCTTTTATGGAATCAGTATTACACCTGCGAATCCGGGGTTTACGAAAAACTCCTCGGTGAAAAGCGCAACCGCCTTGAAGGCACCTACGCATCCCTTGCCGAGGAATTTGAGTTGGAAGAACCCCTGATGATGGGTTTTCTCGACGGCGTCAACACCAGCCTTGAAGAGGCAATTGATCTGGAGGGCATCCACGAAGACACGCCCCTTGACATCACCATCGATTGGGAGAAGCTCTACTTCAACATGCATAAGGCCAAGGCGCCGTGGCTGTATGGGCTTGAGCAGTGGGACAATGTGCTTGACGCCGGGCGGCGCAGGCAGATCGCCCGCGATTACCGCCTGAGTGTGCAGGCTTTTTCAGGCAAAGTGGCCGGCAGAAACGATCCGTGTCCCTGCGGCAGCGGTAAAAAGTATAAAAAGTGCTGCGGCAGGAGCGCGTAAACCGGATAAAAAGTTTTTTGAGGGGTTATTAGGGGGCCAAAGCCCCCTAATTTTAATTTCGTGGGCAAGGCTGCGAGCCGCAGTGAGCGTTTCGAAGGCAACCGCCGAAGGCGGCTCTTGGCCGTAGATCGACAGACCCAAGGGGGCCGACCCTGTGCGGCCGCAGCACAGGCCTGCCCTTTAGGGTGCTCCTTTCAGGGTTTTCCGGCCGCTGCAAAAACTGTCCGTCGGTTTTTGCAGCAGGAAAATCCCTGGAAAGTCAAAAAAACAAAGTTTTTTGACGGCCTCAAGCCTGCGGAATTCCGCAGGCTCTTTTTTTATCCTAAATATCAGTATCCCATTTTTTCGTCCACCAGCCAGAGCTCCATATCCTTGGCCTTTGGCGGCCGCTCCATGCATACGCTGATGTTGCAGATGCGCTCGGGGCTGTTGCAGTCGCTGCATTTGCCCGTGACGGTGCAGGGCGTGTTCCGTCCCAGGCGGGCGCAGTTGGGCGGCGCCGCGTCGTTGGCGATGCGTTCCCTGGGGCTTCTGCCGCGCTGGACGATCTTGTTTTCCCCGATGATCATAATCAGCTTGCAAAAGGGCATGATGGTGGCGGCCGTGCGGTTGCCGCGGTTATCCACATTCCATACCTGCCCGTCGATGGTCACCGCGTTGGCGCTGCACAGGTATACATCCGAGAACAGGGCGCTATGGATAGCTTCATCGCGCAGGTGCGCCGGCACGGCGGTATGGGAATGCCAGGCGATCCCCATTTTTTCAAGGTCGGCGGTCAGGTTCATCCCGCCGATGGTCATGCTGCCGCCCAAACCCACGCTCTTTTTGCCCTCGAGCGCCTGCAAAAGCGCCTCACGGGTTTCTTCGGCGGTTTCGAAGCGGCGGGTCTTGAATCCCCTCGCCACCAGATTTTTTTCTATCTTGCTCCAGGTTGCCCTCGGCATTGTTTTTACTCCCTTCTCAGTAACCCAGTTCCTGATCGACCAGCCAGACTTCCATATCCCGCCCCTCAGGCGGCCGCTCCAGCGCCACGGTCACGTGGCACATTCTATCGGGCGACTTGCAGTCGTTGCATAAATCCGTCTTGGCGCAGGGGGTGTTCAATTCGAGCCGCCGCGCGTTTTGCGGGCAGGCCACCCTCCGTATCCGGTCTACCGGCTTTTCATCGTTTCGGGTCAGCTTGTTCCTGCCGATGACCATAATCAGCTTTCCCGGCCCGCCGATCATCGTACCGATGCGGTTGCCCGCCCCGTCGATGTTGACGATCATTCCCCCGGGAGAGATGGCGTTGGCGCTCATCAGATAGACGTCCGCCAGGAAGGCCTTTTTGGTGATTTCCCCGCGCTGGCTGTCGGGCACGCGCCAGTGCCAGTACACTTCATTGCCCCGCTGCCTAAGCGGCTCCTCGACGCCGATCTCCTGGATGGTCACCGAGCCGCCGATGCCCACGGATTGCTCCGGCTCGATGGCGGCCAAAAGCGCGTCGCGCACCTGCAGCACGCTTTCGAAATACTGCGTCCTGAATCCTTTTTTTTCCAGCACGCCTACAAGGTCCCTGAATGCGGACATATCCATCCTCCTTTTACGCTTCAAAACGATAGCAAATACATTATAGCAAAAAGCCATGAGGGAGAACAACCTTTTAAAAAGTGCGCGGCCTGCCGGACAAAAAAGATTGCGTCCGCGCCGCTGCGGTGGTATACTGATGGGGATTCGCCCGTGCGGAGGCGGATAAAAGACAAGCTAAGACGAGACGAGAGGAGAACATTTTTTATGCCGAAAAAACGAGACATCCCATACAAAACCTATTTATCCGAAAACGACGTGCCTAAGTATTGGTATAATATTCAGGCTGATTTGCCTATGGAACTGGCGCCGATGCTCGATCCCAGGACCCGCGAGCCCATTACCGATCCTTCGGCCATGTATCCGCTTTTGGCGCGGGAGCTCTGCCGGCACGAGGGGAGCCGGGAGCGCTACATTGAGATTCCCGGCGAAGTTCACGAGATTTACAAGAGCTACCGCCCCTCGCCCCTGGTGCGCGCCTACCGCCTGGAGGAGGCCCTTGGCACGCCGGCGCGGATCTACTACAAGTATGAGGGCAACAACCCCTCGGGCAGCCACAAGCTCAATTCGGCGGTTCCCCAGGTGTATTACAACAAAACCGAGGGCATTACCCGCCTGACCACCGAGACCGGTGGCGGGCAGTGGGGCACGGCCCTTTCCGTAGCGGCGCAGATGTTCGGCGTGGAGCTGACCACCTACATGGTGCGCGTCAGCTACAACCAGAAGCCCTACCGCCGCATCATTATGGAAACCTATGGCGGCAAGGTGCTGGCCAGTCCCAGCGGCGACACGGAATTCGGCCGCAGCCTGCTGGCCGAGCGCGCGGACCATCCCGGCTCCCTGGGCGTGGCCATCGGCGAGGCGGTGGAAAAGGCCCTGACGACGCCGGGCACGAAGTATTCCCTGGGCAGCGTCTTAAGCCACGTGCTGATGCATCAGACGGTCATCGGCCAGGAGGCCAAGAAACAGCTTGAGTCCATCGGCGAGTATCCCGATATCGTCATTGGCTGCTGCGGCGGCGGCAGCAATTTTGCCGGCATCGCGTTCCCGTTTTTGCATGACAACCTTAAAGAGGGTGCAAACATCAAGTTCTATGCGGTGGAACCCAGCGCCTGCCCGACGCTGACCAAGGGCCGTTACGCCTACGATTACTCCGATACGGCCAAGGTGACGCCCATCGTCAAAATGTACACGCTGGGTTCGGGCTTCATTCCGCCGGGCATCCATTCGGGCGGCCTGCGCTTCCATGGCGATTCGCCCATCATCAGCGCCCTGTATCACGATAAACTCATCGACGCCACCAGCATCAAGCAGTCCGAGGTCTTTGCCGCGGCGAAGCTGTTCGCCCAGTGCGAGGTGATCCTTCCGGCGCCGGAATCGGCCCACGCCATCGCCGAGGCCATCCGCCAGGCGGGTGTCTGCAGGGAGACCGGCGAGGAAAAGGTGATCGTGTTCTGCCTCTCGGGCAACGGATACCTTGACCTTTCCGCCTACGACGCCTTTAATAGCGGCAACATTGAGGACGTGGAGTACACCGACGAGATGCTGGAGGAGGGCCTCAAAACCCTGCCGGAGATCGACTGAGGGAATATCGGACATATTATTTTTGCCGGCAGCTTTTACGCGCTTTAATCCGGCTTAAACGAAGCTGAAACCGCATTCGTAAGGGTGCGGTGAGGCCGTCAAAAAACTTTGTTTTTTGACGGGCATGCCAGGGATTTTCCTGCTGCAAAAACGGATAGGTAGGTTTTTGCAGCGGCCGGAAAACCCTGAAAGGAGCACCCTAAAGGGCAGGCCTGTGCTGCGGCCGCACAGGGTCGGCCCCCTTGGGTCTGTCGCCCTTGCCCACGGAATTTAGATTAGGGGGCTTCGGCCCCCTAATAACCCCCAAAAAGAACTTTTTTGACAGTCTGACCGCATCCGTAAGGGTGCGGTTTTTTATTTGGCGCTGCAAGCGCCGGCGGTACTGCCGCCGGAGGATGGAAGAGGCTGCACGCGCCTGCCCTGCCAAGCGCCATGCCCAGGATCCAGGCTTATCGCCTTTTTGGCCGGCGCAGCGGCTGAAAAGGCCGGGCAAAAACGCTGCACCGGCAAACTTTTTTGAATTTTGGATACGTCCTTCTTGCACTGACAAAAGCGGTGTGATACAATTCGGAAAGGTATTTGTACAGACGCCAAAAACAAAGCGTGCGGCTATGGCGGCGCGCACGGGGCGTATCCTGCTTGTAAAGCCCTGTGGGCGCACGTTTGATGCCAGCGTTTTGAATGATAAATAAGGAGGTCTTTGATTGAACACCGACGTTAAGAACAGCGGTTATCTGCCCGATGAGCGACCGCCATTTTGGAAGCTGATCCTGTACGCCCTGCAGCAAATTGTGGTCATGTTCCCGGCCACCATTCTCGTAGCCCTCATTACGGGCTTCCACCTGGACATCACCATTTTCGCCAGCGGTTTGGCAACGCTTTGCTTCATTCTCATCACCGGAAGAAAGATCCCCCTGTATTTTGGTTCCAGCTTTTCTTATCTCTCGGCCATCATCGGTCTGACGGGCGGCGTTGAATTTGGACAAGTCCTGCCCGATGCCGTCATTTCCGAAGTGCAGTTCGGCATCATGGCCAGCGGCCTTGTATCCATTGCCGCGGGTTTCATCGTCAAGCAGTTCGGCAGAAAAGCCATTGAAAAGGTACTGCCCTCCACCGTCACCGGCCCCGTGGCCATGGTCATCGGTCTGACGCTGGCGGCCACCGCGCTGGGCGACGCCGCGCCTGTACAGGGCGGCACAGGCATTGCCGCCACCGACTGGGTATGGGTGATCTCGCTGGTAACGCTGCTGGCCACCATACTGGCTTCGGTCTACTTAAAGGGCGTATGGGGGCAGCTTCCGCTTCTTATCGGCCCCATTATCGGCTGTATCACGGCGGCCATCGTGCTTGGCGTCACAGGGGAAAGTCTGTTTCGCACGCTGCCCGACGCGGCCGGCGGGTATACGCTGGTTCCGGGCGTGCTCTCGCTGCCTCACGTCACCTGGCCTAAGGCCTCCTGGGCGGCCGTTGCCGCCATCATGCCCATTGCCATCGCCACCATCCCCGAGTCCACCGCCCACGTGTTCCAGCTGGACATCTATGTCAACAACCTGGCGCGCAAAAAGGGCAAGAAGGATTACGACATCGGAGACCGCCTGGGGCATAACCTCATCGGCGACGGCGTCGGCGACATAGTGGCCGGCCTTGTGGGCGGCCCCGCGGGTACCAACTACGGCGAAAACATCAGCGCCATGGCCATCACCCGCGTGTTCTCCGTGCCCGTTTTAGTCACCGCCGCCATCCTGGCTATGGTGGTTGCCTGCTTCACGCCCCTGGTCAATATCATTTACGCCATCCCGCAGGCGGTTATCGGCGGCATCGAGGTGTACCTTTTCGGCGCCATCGCGGCCCAGGGCATTGCCATTATGATCGAAAACAGGGCCGACATGTTCAGCGCGCGCAATATTGCTGTCATCGCCGTGATCATGATCGTGGGCCTTGGCGGACAGTATCAGTTCGGCGGCAATATCCCCTTCTTCGGCCTTCAGGTGCCCTGCGTGGCCGGCGCGGCCATCGGCGGTATTTTGCTCAATCTGCTGCTCTCCATCGGAAAGAAGAAGCAGCCCGATACCTCCGCGGCGCCTGCGCAGCCCATCGCCGACGGCGCGGCGGAAGAATAAAACCGGCCATACGGATATCTTTCAAGGATTCCAGCTAAAAAGCTCAACTGAAAACCGCATCCGTACGGATGCGGTTTTTTATTAGTCCTGTTGCCGTTCTTTATATTCTTGGCCCTTTATGCGGGCAGAACTACTTTTTCATCATCATCAGCCGCATGCAGGCGGTGGCCGCGCGCCGCAGGTTGAGCGTAGTGTTCTCAATGGACTCGGTGAGGGTCATGGGTTTTGTAATGATGGAAAACGCGGCGGTGACGCCGTGGTCATAGACTTCCTCATATCCCTTGCGGATAGCGCCCGAAAGGCAGATCACCGGCACATTGTGCTCCTTGGCCACCCGGCCGATGCCCACGGGCACCTTGCCGTACATGGTCTGGAAATCGGTCTGGCCTTCGCCTGTGAACACCAGGTCCGCCTTGGCGATCCTCTCCGACATCCGTGAGGCTTCCACGGTGATTTCGATGCCGGGCCGAAGGCGTGCGTTCGTGAAGGCCATCAGGCCGGCGCCAAGGCCGCCCGCCGCGCCCGCGCCGGGCACGTCCAATACGTCGCGGTCAAGCTGCTTTTTGATCAGCTTGGCAAAATAGGCCAGGTTTTCGTCCAGCTCCGCCACAAGGCTGGGCGTGGCGCCCTTTTGCGGGCCGAATACCGCCGCGGCGCCGTTTGGGCCGCACAGCGGGTTGTTGACGTCGCAGGCCACCTGTATATCGCAGCGGGAGAGCGCCTCGTGGGCGCCGGAGACATCGATGGACTTGACTTTCTTCAGGCTTCCGCCGCCGACCATGCCCAGCGCCTCGCCGTTTTCATCCCGAAAGACGATGCCCAGCGCCTGCGCCATGCCCAGTCCGCCGTCGTTGGTGGCGCTGCCGCCGATGCCGATGATGATGCGGCTGCACCCTGCGTCCAGCGCATGGATCATCAGTTCGCCGGTGCCGTACGTGGTGGTTGTCAGCGGCGAGCGCTCTTCCTTGGTCAGCATGGGAAGGCCCGACGCCGCCGCCATCTCGATCATGGCGGTTGTTCCGTCCTCGGTGATACCGTAGTAGCTGTCCACCATCCGCCCGAGAGGATCGTGTACCTGCACGCTCACGGTCTTGCCGCCCATGGACATTAGGAGCGTATTGACGGTGCCTTCACCGCCGTCGGCCATGGGGATTTTATCCACGTTGGCTTCGGGATCCGCCGCCAGCACGCCCGCCTCAATAGCGTTGGCGATTTCAATAGCGGACAGGGCTCCCTTATAAGAATCCGGGGCAATTACTACACGCATTTGTCGTCCTCCACCTCATAGAAAAAACTAAAAAGCATTATGAGTATACCACAATTTTACGTAAAAAGCTCAAAAAATTTTCAGTACCGTTTGCCCGGAAGGCTATTTCTTGTCCAAACAGCATTCTATCTTGGGGCATACCCGCAATATACTGTAGCAGCCAAAGATGATACGCAAAAGGGGAGAGGGGCATGGCAAAAACAAAGAGGGCAATGAAGCAAAAGAAGGCCGCCAAACAGCCTGTACGCATCCAGGTGGTGGTACGCAAAAAGGGCGAGCTGACCAAGCAGGAGCTGGCGGAAATAAAGCGCCGAGCCAAAGCGGAAAAACGGCGCATCCGCCTGGCCAAAATCAAGGAAAAACTGCCGTATAAAAGCTGGAAAGTGACCAGTTGGGTATTCATACTGGCTGCCGTGGGGGTCGTCTTTATCGGATTTCTGCTGTATTTTTCCTCCGATGCCTATGAGCGGCTTCAAAAACCGATGTTTGCCGTGGGCAGGAATATTTCCTTCTATGTGCTGAGCGTGCTGTGCACCTGCTATGCATTGGCCTGCGGCAAGGCGTGGGAATTAAGTGAAAAGAAAAAACGGCTCAAAGCCATGTGGCCATACGTGGGTATCGGCCTGTGCGCAGCGGTATGGATGCTTTTGATCTGGAACGCCGCCCGCCCGGCCACGGCCATGTTCGCGGGCGCGGCCTGCGTGGGTCTGCTCTTATACCTGCTGCAATTTTACCGCTCGATAAAAGCCTGGGACCGCGCCCTGATTTTGGCGATGTTTCTGGGCGCCTGCTACGCGCTGGCGACAGGCTATGTTATGGTGATGCTCAATTAGGCGCGGAAGTTCGATGATGTGCGCAGCGCTTTTCATGCTGGCGCTTCGGGCGGTCTTTTGCGCCATTTTTAATACTCGGGGAATCTCATTTACATATTTTGTCACTTGTTAACTTGACGCAGATGGAACAGAGGTGCTATCTTTAAATAAATAGGACACAAGTTGGCCATCCTATGGATTATGATGGAAGTGCGGCATATGAGTGAAAAAAAAGAGCGACTGTTTAGCAATGTCTGGACAATCCCTAATTTGCTGTCCTTGATACGCCTTTTGATGATACCGGTCTTTTATGTTCTTTTCCAGCGCGGCCAGATGATGGCCTCGCTGATTGTGTTTTTGGTGGCCGCGGCCACCGACTGGGTAGACGGTCAGATTGCGCGCCGCTATAACCAGATCAGCGCACTTGGCAAGTTTCTCGATCCGCTGGCGGACAAGCTGATGCTCATTACGGTGCTTTTGTGCCTGTCGTGGAGGCAGATGGTGCCGCAGTGGCTGGTGATCGTGCTGATTGTCAAGGAACTGGTACTCATACTGGGTGGACTTTTCATCTATAAAAAACGAGAGGTGGTTGTGCACTCGGACATGGTGGGCAAAGTGGCCACCACCGGTTTCTCGCTGGGCGTGGTGATGTCCTTTTTTCCCGAAGTGACGGCGCCCTGGGCCAGCATTGTGCTGTACCTGTCCTTTGCCCTGAGTCTGTACGCGCTGGTGCACTATGCCAGATGGAATTTCTTTGGCAAAGGGAAAAAAGAGGTTGAACAAACCGATTCCGAATGATATAATGCCGTCAAGCCGTTGAAGAAGAGGAGTACAGGACGATTTCCCACAAGAGAAGCGCCTCAAGGCTGGAAGGGCGCGGGAGTGAAAGTGCTGGAAGGTCGCTTTGGAGGCCGCAGGTGAATGAAGTAGTCTGCGCGGGAGCCGCCCGATACCGCGGCGCACGAGTGGGTGATCCATGGATCATCAATAAAGGTGGTACCGCGAAACTTTTTCGTCCTTTAGGCGAAAAGGTTTTTTTGTTTCCAAAAGGACGCCGCCGATTTTGCAACAACTTCAAAGTAAGCCTTCGGCGACCAAAGGGGGGCTTCTTTGAAAAGAAGCCCCCCTTTGGAAACCCCCAAAGAAACTTTTACACCGGCGCTTTGCGCCGGGGCAGTAAGGCAGGGCCCCTCCCGCGAAGCGAGATAAAAGTTCTTTGGAGTTCTTAGAACCTTTCTTTCAAGAAAGGTTCTAAGCGGATTCTTAAGGCGGAGCCTTAAGCGGGTTCCAAGGGCAGAGCCCTTGGCGGGTCCGGGCGGAGCCCGGCATGCTATCATTAAGAAAGAGGTTTTAACCATGCAGCAGATGCCGAAAACCTATGATCCTTCCGGCGTGGAGGATAGACTGTACAAATACTGGGAAGAAAAGGGCTACTTCCATCAGGAGCCCGACCCCGACAGGGAGCCGTTTACCATTGTCATCCCGCCGCCCAACATTACGGGGCAGCTTCACATGGGCCATGCCATGGACAATATGATGCAGGATGTCCTGACCCGCTTCAAGCGCATGCAGGGGTACTGTACGCTGTGGCTACCGGGCACGGACCACGCGTCGATTGCCACCGAGGTCAAGATCGTGGAGCAGATGGAGCAGGAGGGGCTGACCAAGGCCGATATCGGCCGGGATGCGTTTTTGGAGCGCGCCTGGGCCTGGAAGGAGCAGTACGGCGGCCGCATCGTGGAGCAGTTGAAGCGTTTGGGTTCCAGCTGCGACTGGCGGCGGGAGCGCTTCACCATGGACGAGGGCAACAACCGGGCCGTCACCGAGGTGTTCGTGCGGCTGTATGAAAAGGGCCTGATTTATCGCGGGGACCGGATCATCAACTGGTGCCCGGTGTGCAGGACCGCGCTGTCGGACGCCGAGGTGGAGTACCAGGAAGAATATTCCCACCTGTGGCACATCAGATATCCCGCCGTGGACGGAGATGATTTTATTGTGGTGGCCACCACGCGTCCGGAGACGATGCTGGGCGATACGGCGGTGGCGGTGCACCCCGAGGATGAGCGCTACGCCCACCTGATCGGAAAGACGCTGCATCTGCCGCTGACAGGCAGGGAAATTCCGGTGGTGGCCGACGAATACGTGGAGAAGGATTTCGGCACCGGCGCGGTGAAGATCACGCCGGCCCACGATCCCAACGACTTTGACGTGGCCATGCGCCACGACCTGCCGGTGCTCCGGGTGATGAATGACGACGGCACCATGAACGAGAAGGCCGGCGAGGCCTACGCGCATCTGACGCGGGAGGATGCCCGCATCAAAGTGCTGCAGGACCTGGAAGCCCAAGGCTTTTTAGTGGAAACCGAAGACCACGACCATAACGTGGGGCATTGCTACCGCTGCGCCACCACGGTGGAACCCATCGTATCCAAGCAGTGGTTCGTGCAGATGAAGCCGCTGGCGGCGCCGGCCATCGAGGCGGTCAGGGACGGCAGCATCCGGTTCGTGCCGGACCGCTTTTCCAAGACCTATTTCAACTGGATGGAAAACATCCGCGACTGGTGCATTTCCCGCCAGCTCTGGTGGGGCCACCGGATTCCCGCCTGGTACTGCGGCGACTGCGACCAGATCGTGGTGGCCCGCACGAAGCCGGACGCCTGCTCCAAATGCGGCGGCAAGCGCCTGACGCCGGACGAGGACGTGCTGGACACCTGGTTTTCCTCGGCGCTGTGGCCCTTTGCCACGCTGGGCTGGCCGGACGAGACGGCGGACCTGGAGTACTTCTATCCCACGGATGTGCTGGTCACCGGCTACGACATCATCTTTTTCTGGGTGGCCCGGATGATCTTCTCAGGCATCGAGCAGATGGGGGAGATACCGTTTCACACGGTGCTGATCCACGGGCTGGTGCGCGATTCCCAGGGGCGCAAGATGTCCAAGTCGCTGAACAACGGCGTGGACCCGCTGGAAGTGGTGGAGAAATACGGCGCCGACGCGCTGCGCTTCTCGCTGGCCCAGGGCAACGCCCCCGGCAATGACCTGCGCTTTTACTGGGAAAAGGTGGAGGCCGCCCGAAACTTTGCCAACAAGATATGGAACGCCGCACGCTTCGTGCGTATGAACCTGGAGACAGGAACCGTCAAGCCTCTGGAGCAAATCAGCCTGGACATGGCCGACCAGTGGATACTGCAGCGGCTGGACGACACCATCGATCAGGTGACTGGGCATCTGGAGCACTACGAGCTGGGCCTTGCCGCCCAGACACTCTATGATTTTACGTGGGATCAGTTCTGCGACTGGTATGTGGAAATGGCCAAGAGCCGTCTGTACGGCGAAGATGAGGCGGCAGCGGATGCGGCCAGGAGCGTGGCGGTGCACGTGCTGACCGATATACTCAAGCTGCTGCATCCGTTCATGCCCTTTATTACCGAGGAGATTTACCGGAACCTGCCGGGCATGGAGGCCGAGAGCATCATGGTTTCGGCCTGGCCCAAGGCGCGGGGCGGCTTTGACAAGGAGCGCTCCGCTGCCATGGACGAGGCCATGGATCTGATACGCTCCATCCGCAATATCCGCGCGCAGATGAACGTACCGCCCTCGCGGCGCACGTCGCTTCTTCTGCGTCCGAAGGGAAAGTGGCGGGCGCTGCTGAAAGAAACCGAGGCCACCATCTGCCGTCTGGGCTACGTCACCGACGTTGCTTGGCTGACGACCGAGGACACCGACCCCGAAAAATCCGTCACCGTGGTCTCCGGAGCGGCGCAGGGCTTTATCCCGCTGGGCGAACTGGTGGATATCGAGAAAGAGCTGGAGCGCCTTGAAAAAGAGCTGGCCAAGGCCGAAGAAGAGGTCATGCGCTGCCGGCAGAAGCTCTCCAACGAACGCTTCATTGAAAAGGCGCCGGAAGCGGTGGTGGAGGAAGAGAAAAACAAGCTGCAGCGCACCGGCGAGCGGGTGCTTTCCCTCAAGGAGCGCATCGCCAGCTTAAAGAGCGCCCGGTTCGTCTGATGAGCGCCGCCATCCACACCATAGAGGAAGCGCTGGCATTCATTCACGGCTGTAACGCGCGCGGCGGCGTGAAGGACGACGGCATAAAGGGCACCGTGCGGCTTTTAAAGCGGCTGGGCGACCCGCAGAAGGCCTTCCGCAGCGTGCACGTGGCCGGCACCAACGGAAAGGGCTCCACCTGCGCCTTCATTGAATCGGCGCTGCGGGCGTCCGGTTATAAAACGGGGCTGTTTACATCCCCGTTTCTTCAGGTATTTAACGAGCGGATGAAAGTGAATGGCCGCAACATCCCCGACGAGCAATTGGTGGCCCTTACAGCTCAGGTGGCGCGGGCCGTGGAGGGCATCGTCTCGGACGGCCATCCGCATCCCACCGAGTTTGAGGTGGTGACCGCGCTGGGGTTTTTATACTTTGCCCGGGAAAATATCGACATCGCCGCCGTGGAGGTGGGTCTCGGCGGACGCCTGGACCCCACCAGCGCCATCTGCCCCACGGTGTGCGTCATCACGTCCATCTGCCTTGATCACTGCCGTCTTTTGGGCGATACGCCGGCGCTGATCGCGGCGGAAAAGGGCGGCATCATCAAGGCAAATACGCCCCTTGTCCTGGGCCGCCAGCGCTTTAGCGAGGCCAAAGAGGTGCTTTTTGCCATGGCGGGTGAAAAAAACGCCCCGCTGTGGGACGCGGAGGATGCGCTTGTGCGGATTATCGATGTGCATTGCCGCGGCGCGGTGTTTGACCTAGGCTATGCCGGGCATCATCTGGGCGATATCGTCATCACCATGGCCGGGCGGCACCAGGTGGACAACGCTGTAAACGCGCTTTTGGCGCTGTGGCGCCTGCGGGAGGAAGGCGTGGATATCCCCGATGACGCCATCTTACAGGGCATGAAGGAGGCCTTGTGGCCAGGCCGCTGCCAGTGGCTGCGGCATCGGGGCGCGGACATCCTGCTGGACGGCGCCCACAACGCCGACGGCGTGGCAAAGCTGGCCGGCTACCTGGACGGCTGCCTGGACGAAAGGGCCGTGCTGCTGTGCGGCGTGATGCGCGACAAGGACTTAGGCGCCATGATCCGGTCGCTGAAGCCGCACATCCGCAGGGCCGTCGCCGTCAGTGTCCACGGAGCGCGGGTTATGCCCGCCGGGGAGCTGAAAGATAGATTTCTCGCTCACGGCATCCCCGCGATGGCCGCCGCCAGTGTGGCGTCCGGCCTTGGGCAGGCACTGGATTTGGCGCAGGGCGGCCCTGTCGTGGTTTGCGGCTCCCTTCACCTTGTGGGGGCGGTGCTCAATCTGATCGGATGATTGTCCCGACGCGCCCATGAATCATCGCCCCGGCACAGCCGTGGGCATAAAAAAGAGCCCCGCCTGCGCGGAACTCTTATTCATCGGTTGCCACGGATCAGACATTGGATTTGGGCGCAGGCGCAGCCTGGGTTGTCTCCTCCTCGAGCATCTGCTCAATAAACGCGCTGTAGGCCTCGTCGCCCCGCCGCCGGAACGCGGCGGCCAGCTTTTCGGCTTCGCCAGTGGAATCCACGCGGACCGTTGCGCTGAATCTTGGGCTGGCGCCTTCATAGGCCCTGAGCGTCACCAATACGTCGCCGGTTTTCTCATCGCGTTCATACTCCGCGAAGAGCTGGGATTCCGCCCGCATCCGCCTGCGGTTGACATGTACGAACATCTCCATCTGGTGCCGCAGGTTCAGCGGGATGCGCAGGCCGAATAGCGCCAGCGCATCGCGGCCCTCCTTTGTGATGGACACCAGATACGGAAAGTCCTCGTCACGCCGGATCAGCCCCGCCTCGCTCAGTTCCAGCAGTACCTGCTGCAACTGGAAATAGTCGCTCCAACGGTTGGAAACCATATATTCGGTTAACTGGTCGCCTGTCATCGCAAACTTACACAGGCCCAAAAGGTACAGCAACAATAGTTTTTGTTGCGGGATGATTGCACTCATGCACATCACCACCCTGTCGCAAAAGGATTGTTACTATAATATAGCATAAAAGCTCCGCCTATGTCACTGACAAGTTATTGAAAGAGTCTTTGAACAAAAAATCCCTTGCAAAACCCGCGAAAATTGATATAATAATAAAGTCCGGCGCATTTGGGTTCATAGCTCAGTTGGTTAGAGCGCTACGTTGACATCGTAGAGGTCGGTGGTTCGAGTCCACTTGGACCCACCAGTGCGCAGGAGAAAGCGGCCCTGAAATATTGGGCCGTTTCTTTGTATATTATCATTGTTTCCCATAGGGATTTGCTGCCGGGACCAGATAGGCAAAAACCGAGGCCGGCGCTGCGCGGATAACGCTCAGAGCGCGCAACATTTGTCACAGCAGCCCGACTATGATAGAATCTATGGGATACATTGTAAAAAAGAGCGGCCGGCGGCCGCGGGAATAAACATCAATCCAAGGAGCCTTGTATGATCAAAAGCGATATTGAAATTGCGCAGCAGACGCAGATGTGGCCCATCGGCCGCATCGCGGAAAATCTTGATATTCCGCCGGAAATGGTGGAGCCCTACGGAAAGTATAAAGCTAAACTGAATTTATCGCTTTTAGAGGAAAAGAAAGACGCGAGGGACGGCAAACTGATTCTCGTGACCGCCATGACGCCCACCAAAGCGGGAGAAGGCAAAACCACCACCACCGTCGGCCTGGCCGATGGTTTGGCATGTCTTGGAAAGCGGGCCATGGCGGCGCTTCGCGAGCCGTCGCTGGGTCCGGTTTTCGGCATGAAGGGCGGCGCCGCAGGCGGGGGATACGCGCAGGTGGTGCCCATGCAGGACATCA
>JBMNQS010000014.1:0-35935 GCA_050944255.1 Christensenellales bacterium
AGGTGTTTTCCGAGGCAGGCATCGCGCCGTTCATATGCTGCAAGAACGACGACGCCAGAACCACCCTCGCGTGGGCGCACGCGGGCCTTGGCATCGGCATCGTGCCCCAGTCGGCGCTTCTGATGCCCGGGAGCGACGAGCTTGTGTGCAAGGAAATTGTATGCGAAGCGCTCAAAACCCGCCTGGCGGTGATCTGGATGAAAAACCGGTACCTCTCGCCGCTGGGAAAGATGTTCGTGGACCTGTTCCATCGGCAGTATCCGGCATAAAGCCTTTATCCACGGGCCGTATGCGCAGCCTCGCGCGATTAAACCGGCGCCCCGCACGCCCCCCCCGCGCCGCAAGGCTGCTATATCGCCGCAATAACGGGTAGGCAAGGCCTTTTCCTTACGCCCGGCGGCCATTTGCGCAGGCTGATCCGTTACAAGCGTGCCGCCAGCCATACGGGCCGCCCGCCGGAGCGCCTATGCAGGATCGGTATAAAAATCCTGCATTTTTGCTTGACGAAGTGCGTTAAAGGCATTAATATAAATACTTAACGCATGAATATAAGTACTTAGTCTGATAGTTTGGAGAAAAGCGAATGGAGAATTTATCACGGCAGAGGGAAATTATCGCATTCTTGTGCGAACAGTTTCTTCAATCCAATAAGATAGACCCCGAAACCTATGAGAAATACGATGTCAAGCGAGGCCTTCGCAATGCCGACGGCACCGGCGTTATGGCGGGGCTGACCAGCATCTGCGACGTGGTGGGTTATGAGATGGTGGACGGCGTCAAAACCGCCACCCATGGCGATCTGATCTATCGCGGCTACAGCATTATGGATATCCTGGAGAACTGCTGCGAGGAAGAGCGTTTCGGTTTTGAGGAAGTCAGCTGGCTGCTTCTTTTCGGCAGCCTTCCCAATGCCGAGCAATTGAAGATTTTCAGTGAGCTTCTCGCCGCCTGCAGGACGCTTCCCGAGGGCTTTGTGGAGGACATGCTCTTAAAATCGCCGACCCCCAATATCATGAACGCGCTGTCTCGGAGCATCATCGCGCTTTACAGCTACGACGACAACCCCGAGAGCAACGATCTGGAAAACCTGATGCGCCAGTCCATCGAGATCATCGCCAGGACGCCCACCATCGTCACCAACGCCTACCAGGTCAAGCGGCGCCATTTCGACCGCAAGAGCATGTACATGCACGTGCCCAAGCCCTATCAGGCCAGCGCCGAGACCATTTTGCGCACCGTGCGCAGCAACAAGCAGTTTACCCCCGAGGAGGCGCGGCTACTTGATTTGTGCCTGATCCTTCACGCCGAGCACGGGGCGGGCAACAATTCCACCTTCACCACCCGCGTGGTCAGTTCCGCCATGACCGATACCTACAGCGCACTGTCCGCGGCGGTGGGCAGCCTCAAGGGCTTCCGTCACGGCGGCGCCAACATTAAGGTCAACGAGATGATCGAGCATATCAAGCTGGGCGTCAAAAATTGGTCCGACGACGACGAAGTCGCCGATTTCCTCAGAAAGATTCTCCGCCGCGAGGCAGGCGACGGTTCCGGGCTCATCTACGGTATCGGCCACGCCGTCTACACCAAGAGCGACCCCAGGGCCATCGAGCTGCAAAAGGGCGCCGAGCAGGTGGCCAGGGAGCACGGCATGATGGACGAATTCCTTCTGATCCAGGCCGTGGACCGCCTGGCCCCGGTGGTCTTTGAGAAGGAGAAGGGCGGCAAGGACGTCTGCGCCAATGTGGACCTATATTCAGGCTTCGTCTACAAGTCCCTGGGGATTCCGCCGGAATTGTACACGCCGCTGTTCGCCATCGCCAGAATGCCCGGCTGGTGCGCGCACCGCATCGAGGAGGCCACCACCGGCGGGCGCATCATCCGCCCGGCCTACAGATTCCTGGGCGGGCATGAAACGTACGTGCCCCTTGACCGGCGATAAAAAGCATCCAAAAGGAGCGATGGCATCCATCGCTCGAGGCCGTCAAAAAACCTCGTTTTTTGACGGAGCTGCCAGGGATTTTCCTGCTGCAAAAACCGATGAATAGTTTTTGCAGCGGTCGGAAAACCCTGACAGGAGCACCCTAAAGGGCAGGCCTGGGCTGCGGCCGCACATGGGTCGACCCCCTTGGGCCTGTTGCCCTTGCCCACAGAATTGAAATTAAGGGGCTTCGGCCCCCTAATAACCCCAAAGAACTCTCTCAACAGTCTGGAGCGATGGCATCCATCGCTCCTTTTTCGAAAAGATTTTATCCGGCTCTCGCACTGCCCATTGTACCTCAGGCAAAACTTGCGGCTTTATAGCGTTTGCGCCGCCATCAGGCAGGACAATCTTTCCCGATTGCCGTATACTAAGGCTATAACTAAAGGAGCCTTTCTATGGACTATCTTGCCGACATCAAGAATTACGAAGCCCAAAACCCGCAGGAGGAAAGCGACAGACGCCTGATCCTTCAGTATGCCGAAGTTTATCCCAATCTGCTGTGCCGCGAAAACGAGATTGCCCACATCACCGCCTCGGGCTTTATCATGAATCCGGCGCTGGATCAGGTGCTGATGGTCCACCACAACATCATGAACAACTGGGCGTGGACCGGCGGCCACGCCGACGGCGACGGCAACCTGCTGGGTGTAGCCCTGCGGGAGGCCAGGGAGGAAACCGGCGTCAGGGATATCCGTCCCCTGTCCCCCGGCATCGCCTCCATCGACATTCTCACCGTCAACGGCCATTTCAGGCGCGGTTTGTACGTCAGCGCGCACCTGCACCTGTCCGTCGGTTACATCCTGATTTGCGGACAGAACCAGCGCCTGCATATCAAGCCGGACGAAAATACAGGCGTCAGGTGGCTGCCCTTAAGCTATTTCACAAGCGAGCATTTCGATGCCTCCGACGTCTACCTCTACAACAAGCTGATCCGCCGCGCCCGTACCTGCGCCGTGTAGAAGCACCGTCAAAAAGCTCTGCGCGCCGCGGCGCGCAGAGCTTTTTATGCATTGGGTCCTTGCGTCTAAATAATCTCCTCCAGCGTCTTGGACACGCTGTGGCGGATGGGCCGCCACTGCACCTTTGTCACCAGCGCGGCCACGCCGATGGGCACGTACGACAGCATAAAGAGGGGAAACGTGAACGTGTAGGCGATCTTCTTGTACCATTTGGCGCGGATGCGCTTCCATTCGCTGACGATGGTCAGGGCGCCGTATATAAACATTACGATGTAGAAATTGACGGCTGTATTAAACAGCGCCTCCACCGTGGTGCGTATAATCCGGTAGGCCATGTACGGCGGATTGATCAGGCACAGGATCAGCGTCATGCCGTTGACGATGAGCGCAAGCACCGTCAGCAGTGTGGCCGGAGCGATGGTCATGAACATGTCGTAGCAGCTTGTGGCGTTTTCACCGAAGCAAAAGATGCCTTTGAACAGTTTCCAGCCGTAGCGCCCCATGGTCTGGTAGAATCCTTTGGCCCACCTGAGCCGCTGCGTCCAGGACTGCCTGAACGTCTCGGGCTGCTCGTCGTAGACCATGGCATCCGCGCAGTAGCCGATCAGGTCTCCGCTGACGGCGCAGTCGGCGGAAAACTGAATATCCTCCGTCAGGAGAAAATACTTCCAGCCGCCCTTTTTCCGTATCAGCTCATGGGAAACCAGAAAACCCGTGCCGGATATGGCGCATCCGGTCCTGAGCCTCATACGCGGGTTGTTCACCATCCTAGCCTCCCGGATGAAGTTGATGGAATACCCTGCGGTGATCCAGTTGGTCCCGAAGTTCTTGCTGTTGCGGTAACTGGTCAGCGCCTGATAGCCCTGGTCAAAAACACGGTTCATCTCCCGCACAAAGTTCGGGTCCGCCAGGTTGTCCGCGTCAAAGATGAAATAGCCCTCGTAGCCTTTGGACGCGTATTCGGGTTCCTGCAGCATCTTCTGGAAGAAATAATCCAGCGCATAGCCCTTTCCCACCTGGTTCGTATCAAACCTCTCAAATACGTTGGCGCCCGCTTCCGCGGCCACCTTTGCCGTATAATCGGTGCAGTTGTCGGCAACCACATAGATGTCCAGCAGCCCTCTGGGATATTTCTGATCCTTCAGCGTCTTTATAAGGTGCGCGATGACTTCCTGCTCATTGCGCGCGCATATCACCGCCGCATACTTATGCAGTTTTTTGGCCTTGCGTTTGACTTTCGGTCCCCTTTTAAGCAGCCCGATGGCGGCGTACATCACCATATACAGATACGCCACTGTGAAGAAAATGAAAAGCGCCGTATTGAACGTATCCAGGAACTTTAACATCTCGATTTCCTCCCATGACGTTATTATGGTTTCCAGAAGTTAGTTTAACACCTACGCGTCCAGTTTCAAGGGGAAAAATACCAAATTAAGAAAGCCTTAAATACAAAAATGACTCATCTTAAGAAACGCCGCCGGGATGCTGGCCTGCATGGAAGATTAAACCGGGCATATTGCCGGAGGATCGGCCTCATAATAGCCATGAGAATCTTTTATTTTAAAAGCGCAAAATGGACACACACCGGCGCAATGATCATGGCGCCGGCCACCGCAAAGATCGCCCGCCGGTTTTTCCCGCAGGCGATACGGCACCCTGAAAGAAGACGCAAGGTATGGTTCAAATTATCATCACGCTGGTCTATGTCGCGCTGGTCATCGATTTCGTATTCAAGCTGCGCAATAGGGACCGCAAACAAAGCGAGAATCTGCTCTACGGCGGCCTGCTTCTGATCAGCTACACCCTTTTGATGCTGGCCTTCTCCGGCGTGCCGTTGCCAAGCCCTATAGAGCCCATCGAGCAGATCATCTATCAATTGACACGGTAAAGAAAATATGCCGCCTTCAAAGCCGCCGGGCCCTTGAGGGCCTTTTATTTTTAATCCGATATGGTCGCTATGGCCTCGCTTTTT
The DNA here is from genome assembly GCA_050944255.1 of Christensenellales bacterium. Lineage (GTDB taxonomy): Bacteria > Bacillota > Clostridia > Christensenellales > Maliibacteriaceae > JBMNQS01. The sequence continues at coordinate 4,913 of JBMNQS010000014.1, forward strand.
TCAGGGGTTTGACCATATGGCGCCCGTCAGCCTCATTATATCCGCGCCGTCTTTAAAGTGCAACGCCAGAGCTCCCTATCGTCCCTCCTGCCCGTGCCGGCAAATATCCGTTTCAGCTGAAAAAGGTGATCCCGCCCTTTTTGTCGAATCAGGACTGGGAAGCAGTAAAAGGAGGATGTACCCATGGCATGGCTCACCGACACGCCCATCGCGCACCGCGGCCTTTTGGATGAGGACAACCCGGAAAACTCTCTGGGCGCCGCCCGCCGCGCCATAGCGCGCGGCTATCCCATCGAGCTTGACCTTCACCTGGCCGCCGACGGCGTGGTGATGGTCTTTCACGACGACAATTTAAAGCGCATCACCGGCGATCCCCGGGACATCGAAGCATGCACGTCGCAGCAGCTCAAAACATTGCGCCTTTGCGGCACCGGCTTCGGCATTCCCACATTCGATGAATTCCTGGATGAGGTGGAGGGCCGCGTACCGCTGCTGATTGAAATCAAGCGGCAGTCCCGCCACGAAAAAAACATCCGCATACTGGAGAAGATCACCGCGCGGCTGGATCATTATAATGGCCAATACGCGGTGCAGAGCTTCCATCCGCCCACGGTGCGCTGGCTGTACAAGAACCGCCCGGACATCATCCGCGGCCAGCTATGCTCCGGCGGCGATTTCGATCACGGAAAGCTCACCACCCGCATGGTGCAGAAGTTTTTCATTAAAAACCTGCTGGTGGTCCATTACGGCCATCCGCACTTCATCGCGTATGAGCAGGAGCATATTCCCAACCGATGGACCTCAAAATACCGTGGCCGCCTGCCCCTTATTGGCTGGACCTTCCGTGACCAGGCCCGCGCCACGCAGCTCAAAGACGAGGTGGACAACATTATCTTCCAGGACTTCATCCCCGAATGAGCGCCGCTTAAGGTATTTTTAAACTATCAAAAAAGAGCCGGCATCTGCCGGCTCTTTCATTGCGTCAATCCAGATACTCGCCCATGGCCGCCCTGCCATCGAAGAACTCCAGGTTTACCTTAAACGTCATCGTCTCGCCCGGCGCCAGGAACTTGAGCCTTCCGGCCTCCCGCTCCTTGTCGCGGCCCTCCAAAAAGCTGTTGCCCGGCTCAAGGCCCATGACATAGTTCTTCACGCCCACCTGCTTCCACTGCAGGATGCGGTCCAGCGTGCTTTGATCAAACGTAATGGCCAGCCCCTTGTCGATGTTGGGGTTGTACAGCGCCGCGTAGGCCTTTTGGGCCGGATCAAAGAAATGATAGTAGCACTGCTCCATATAGCCCGGCTGCGGCGGCAGGATTTTATCCCATGTATCGATATCCTTGGCCGCATGGTCCGTGCGCGGCTTGACGTCGACGGAGTTGATCTTTAAAATCGAATCCTCGTGAAGTAGCGGGTACGCCGTATTGATATGGTACAGGATCATGATCGGCGCCGGGTTTTCGCCGTAGTTCTCCGCCGTATCCTCAAAGGAGATGGTGTTGCCAAACAGCGGTATGCGGATCGTCCTTAAAAGGCGCATGCGGTGCATGGACATGCCCACCGTATTCATGGCCGCGCGGATGATGATGGTATCGTCCTGAATCCAGTGCGATATGCTCTCCGCCGGCGTCAGACCGATGGTGCCGTGCTGGGAAAGCGCTTCGCCGTTATCCACCGAGGGGATGCCGATGTTTTCCAGGCCGCAGGTCTGCATAAAGCCGCCGTTTGCCGCCTTTCCGTAGTTCACGCCGTCGAAGTAGGCCGGATGCGTCCACCCGGCCAGCCCGAAGAAACCGTAATTGACGCCCTTGAACGTCACGCGGCTGGGGTCCACGCAGCGGTCCACGCTGAAGAGCACATCCAGGCCGCCTCCGTTTCGCACCGACAAAAGCCGCATGCCGTCGCCCCTGCCGCTGCCCTCCAGGCGCATCTGCTCCACGCCGTAAAGCTGGTTATTGTGTCCGTAATATCTGCTGTCCATAAACTGCCTCCTTTAGTTCATAAAAAATGCGACTGACAAACCGTTAGATCGATTATAGCACGCCCCGCTTACGAATAAAAGAACCTGCCGAAGAAACCGAGCGTTTCTTTATGCACGCAAGCGATTCGGCCCTCTGCCTGTATCGAAGGCTTTTTGCCTGCGGGCCTCGCGCAGCCAAAAACACGCTTCTGAGGCTCTCCCTTTTTACCCGTTTCCCGGATAAAACCGCCCCATACACGCACAGGGCGGTCCACCATAAAATTATCTCCGCCACTGAAGACGTCTGAAGGCCTTTTTCAAGCATAATGCTCAAATTGAATTATAGAAATAATCGTAAACGTCATAATTCGTAAGGGAAAAACCGGCCATCCATGCCACCGCCCCAAACACTATAGACAGGATGGAGAGCACCAGGCCCGCCACGGCCAGCCCTCTGCCCCTGATCTCATGATGCCGTGTTTGCGACAGGCCGACGGCCGAAAAGATAATGCCCAAAAGCGAAAATATGAACAGGTTGCAGCAGGTAATGGATATAAGCGACAGTACAAATCCGGCAATGGCCATACCGCTGTACCTGGCCGGCTGCGCGTAATAGGGCGGCTGATAGACAGGCTGCGCATAGCCTGCCGGCTGTCCGGGAAGCGTCTGTTGTTCCGTTTGCAGCGGATCGGTTTTAAGCGTTGCGCCGCACCCTACGCAAAACACATCCGCATCGGAAATCTGCCTGCCACAATGCTTGCAATAATCCATAATTTCCTCCAAAAACAAATTTATTTGACGGTATGAGTTCACGACATATCATTTATGCCCGGCCGGCGCTCTTTCGCTTAGCCTCGCCTGCACAAGATATTCCCGCGCCTGGAATCATCTGCCGGCGCGGATAGCGGACCTCTTGTTTTGCCAGACAGCCATAAAATGCCAATTTTATTGATTATACCATAAACCCATATCCGTTCACAAAAGTATCGGCAAAAACTTTCTATCCGCTGATCATCAGGGCTGCCGCATAAAAACCGCAGTGCACGTTTACATGCCCTTTACATGTCCGTTTACGCGGCGTACAATAGAAACAACAGGTATTTTAAGAAAACAATCAATATTTTATGAGGTATTCTCGCTTTGGACGTATTAACCTTCCTTCTCACACTCGCGTTCGCGCTTGTCTTTGGCTACGTCGGACTAAAACTGAAGCTGCCCGCCGGTCCTCTCGTGGGAGGCATTGTGGGCACGGCCGCTATGAATCTTCTCATAGGCAGGGCCGTATTTTATTCGGATATCCGCATCGTCGTGCAGATGCTTTCAGGCGCCATGATCGGCTGCAACGTCGGCAAACGAGATTTTCTGGAGATGAAGGGCATCATCCTGCCCACTATTTTTCTGCTCTTCTCCATGTTCCTCTTAAATATCACCTTCGGCAGCCTGATTTACCGTTTCAGCAATCTGGATATGGCCACGGCGCTGTTTGCCACCGCTCCCGGCGGCGTATCGGATATGGCGCTGATCTCCGAGGATCTGGGCGCCAACACCAGCTATGTGGGCATTTTGCAGATGTACCGCATTCTGGTGGTATTCATATTCATGCCGCCGCTGTTTCAGAAGATCTTCTCCAGGATCAATCGGCGTCCGGTGCAGGTGCAGGCCGTGGGCTTCGTGGAGGAATCCGCTCAAAATGAGGCGCCTCAAAGCGAGGAAGTCCCCAAAAGCCGCGGACGCCTCCTATGGCTGCTTCTCGCGGCCGCGGCGGGCGGGATTCTCTTTCGGCTTTTGGGCGTCGCCGCCGGAGCGCTCACCGGCGCCATGGTGGCCGCCGCCGCCTACAGTATTCTTTGCGGCAAGGTGCCCTTCCCTTCCAAGCTCCAGTTTTTTATCCAGGTTTTCGCGGGAGCCTTCATCGGCATCGGCATCGACCGCGCCCGCGTCGCAACCCTTCCGCAGCTTCTGATCCCGATGCTCGTTATGTTTGTGGGCATCTTCGTCTTTACGTTCGCCACAGCCTTTTTAATGCGTAAAATTTTCAAGCTGGACCTGGCGGTCTGCCTCTTATCCTCCACCCCTGGCGGCGTGCAGGAAATGGCCCTTTTATCCGAAGACCTTCACGCGGATACGCCGAAAGTCGCCGTCATGCACACGGCGCGGCTCATGTGCGTGATTCTGCTGTTCCCCACCATGCTGGGCGTGATCGCCGCTTTCGCCGGCGGCTGACGGCCGCCGAAAGATACCGGTTCGGCCCGTAAATATCCTCAACGACACCTATTTGAAAAGGAAGGAAGGCGCTATGGCACTATTGAAGTTGAATTTTAAGAGCCAGTACCTGGGCAACAGCCACGAGGTATCCATTATCCTGCCCGACAAGCCGCGGGACACCCAGCCGGCCGATTTTTACCTTAGCGGCCGCAGGTACAAGGTACTGTGGCTGCTGCACGGCACCTACGGCGATCATTCCGACTGGGTGCGCAAGAGCATGATCGAGCTGTACGCCTGCGAGAGGGACCTGATCGTGGTGATGCCTTCGGCGCTGAACAGCGAGTATGCCAACTGGCCGGATTTCTCCATCGGCTTCAACATGTACGACTACTTAACGCAGGAGCTGATGCCCCTTGTGTACAATTGGCTACCCGCGTCGCGCAGGCGTGAGGATAACTTCATTGCCGGGCTTTCCATGGGCGGCTACGGCGCACTGGTTTACGCGCTGAACCATCCGGAGAAGTTCGCGGCTGCGGCGGTGCTTTCCTACCCGCCCATGAACAGGGAAAACGCGAGATGGGAGGACCTGGACCGGCGCACGCAAAACGATATCAACAAGTCCGGCGGCATGGACGCCTGGCTGGACTCCTATGAAAACCTCTGGCGGCTGATCGATGAAAAGGCGCATACGGGCCAATTGCCGCGGCTCTATTTTGCCATCGGCACCGAGGATTTCTTCTGGGAGAAATACCGGGAGTTCAAGGCGCACGCGCAGCAGATCGCCCTGGAGGCCACATTCGAGGAGGAACCGGGATTCGGCCACGAATGGCGTTTCTGGGACATGTACATTCAGAAAGCCCTGACTTTCTTCTCTCTGGATGAAAAGGACGATCAGGGCAACCCCTACTAGGAAAGGAGGCGCTTATGGCACTGATTGAATTGAATTTTGAAAGCCAGTATCTGGGCAATAACCATACCATTTCGGTGATTATGCCCGACAAGCCGCGGGACACCGGGCCGCCGTCGGATTTCTACGGCAGCGGGCGCAGGTACAGGGTGCTGTGGCTGCTGCACGGCACCTACGGCGATCATTCCGATTGGCTGCGCAAGACCAAGATCGAACTGTACGCCCGGGAGCGGGACCTGGTGGTGGTGATGCCTTCGGCCCTGAACTCCAATTACGCCAACTGGCCGGATTTTTCCATCGGCTACAATATGTACGATTATTTCACCCGGGAGCTGATGCCGCTCATATACGGCTGGCTGCCCGTATCGGACAGGCGCGAGGACAATTTTATCGCCGGGCTTTCCATGGGCGGCAGGGGCGCGCTGGTCTATGCGCTGAATCATCCCGAGCTCTTTTCCGCGGCCGCCGTCTTATCGGCCTGTCCGCGCAACGTGGACTGGCTGCGGGAGAACAATCCGGATATGTACCGGCGCACGCTGGGCAGTATTGAAAACCAGGGCGGCCTGGAAAGTTATCTTTCCTCCTATGAGAACACCTGGCGCATTATCAGGGAAAAGGCCCATACGGGCGAATTGCCGCGGCTCTACTTCGCCAGCGGCACCGACGATTACCTGTATCCGGACTACTGCTACTTTAAAGCGTACGCCGAGCAGATCGCCCTGGACGCCACCTTCGAGGAAGAGGACGGCTACGGCCACGAGTGGCGCTTCTGGGATCTTTTCATTCAAAGGGCTCTCGCCTTTTTCTTCCCGGACGATGAGGCGCCGGAGGCTGATGCGTAATCATCACTCCGGCCCGGCAAAACCCCTTGCGTGAAACCGGCGGGCTTTATCCGGATGCGGATAAAGCCCGCCGGTAAATTTATATTGCAAACCTCTGATTGCAAACCATGTGTGGAGCGTTCTTTCGGCCGCGCCCGCGCCGCCTGAATAAACGGCGCCTTGCTTCACGGTTGTCATCGGCCTGTGCCGTGCACTTTCCATGCCGAAAATACGACATATTGTCACTTTTTCCGCCACAACCCTTGTCAAAGGGACAAAACTATTGAATAATGGATATAAACCCTGAATCAATCGCGGGAGAAGAATATGCCAAGCGAAGTAAAGTTTGATTCAAATATACATTATTACACCAACCGGCTGCGCCATAAGCTCAAGGGCATGCTCACCGCCCCCACCACGCTGATCGAGGCGCCGTCCGGCTACGGAAAAACCACCGCCGTTGAAGATTTTTTCGCGCGCCGGCGCACATCCGACATGCTCATTTTCCGCCTGAACGAACCTTCCGACGGGCCCCGTGCCTTCTGGGACGATTTTTCATCCGTCATTGAAAAACTGGACCGGCCCACGGGCATCCGGCTGTTTGAATTGGGCTATCCGGACGAATACAATGCGCCTGAAATTGCCGGCCTTCTGCGCCACCTCCGCGTCGGCGGGCAGCATGTGATCATCATCGACAACCTGCATCGCATCATTTCGGCTTTTCCCCGCACGATCATCGCATCGCTGATCGAACACGGCGGGCAGGGCCTTCGTCTCGTGCTGATATCGCAGCCTCTGTACAGCCATCGCCTCAGCGCCATGGGCGACCAGTACCATTATATCGGCGAGGACGATTTCAAGCTGACCGCTCAGGATATTTCCGACTACTACAAGGGATGCGGCATGGCCGTGGGCATCGATTACGCCCGCCGGGTTGAAGAAAAAACCGGCGGCTGGATCATCGCCATCCACATGGCGCTGCAGCATTTAATTGAAACGGGCCAGTACGAGATGCCGTCGCGGCTGCGCTCGCTGATCCGGGAGCTTGCATGGAATCCGCTGCCGCCGGCGCTGAAACAGGCGCTTCTTCTGCTTTCGCCTTTCGATAGTTTCATCGCCTCTCAGGCCTGTTACATGCTCGACACGCAGGAGCTTCCCGGCGACCTGTCCATCCTGCTTGAATCCAGCGATTTTATCCGCTATACCGGCGGCAAATATAACATTCACCCTGTCTTTTTGGATTTTCTTCGGGAATCGCTGATGGAACTGGGCGGCAAAATCTATAAGGACTGCATGCTGCGCGCGGGCAGCTGGTTCGAGCGCAGGAACGATATCCCCGCCGCCTACGCCTGTTTTTATCGCCTGCGCGATTACGATGCCATTTTGGATCTCGACCTCTCGTGCATGCATACGCAGCAGATCGACGGGGTCCCCTACGTGCAGACCGCCATCGACGTGATTGAAAACTGTCCGGAAGATATCATGGCGCAGCATCTTGTCGCCGTGCTTCAGATGACCGGCATTTTCTATTATTTCGGCTATTACGATCTCTACGAAAGCACGTTGGAACAGGTGCGCCGGCTCATCGACTTTGTGCCGCCGCCTGAAAACGCCTATCTTTGGGGCGAGTGGACGATGGTATCCCTGTTCCGCCAAATACCCGACATGGCAGCCATGCTGCCCCGTCTGGAGCGCGCCGCGGAGCTGCTTGAAGGCCCGTCCATGGCGCTGAGCGACCTGCCGCCGTTTTTCCTCGGGGTTACGCCCAGCATTTTTTTCCTGCTGCACCGGCATGTGGGAAAGGCCGACGACCATTTGTCGGACCTGGAGCATTTCATGGATTTGTATACGCGGCTCACCGGAGGCAGCGGCGCCGGCATCGGCACGCTTTACCAGGCGGAGGCCGCCTATCAGCGCGGCGGGCTTGATGTCTCGGAATCCCTGGCTTACCGCGCGGTTTATCACGCGGAGGCGGCGGGGCAGGATGCGGTGCTGCTGGAGGCCGCCGTCCTTTTGGGGCTGACCGCCATCAGCCGGATGGACGAGCGCGGCCTGTACCGGGCCATGGAAATCATGCGCACGGCCGCCGGTTTAAAGCCCGTCAACGCGCCGCTGATGGAAAAACTCTGCGACTACGCCCGCGCGGTGCTTCTGGCGGAGCTGGGGGACGAAAGCCATATCCCCACATGGATCCGGCGCGGCGAAACCGAGGACCTTCCGGCCATGCTGCGTTTTGCGGTGGAGATTTTACGTCCCCGCCTCTATCTGAACCAGCACAACTTCGCCCGCACCATCGCCGCGGGCGAGCCGATGCTTGAAAAGGCCCACGGCATCAGCATCGCCGCCGAGGCCGAGCTTCACCTGATACTGGCCTGCGCCCATTTGGACAGCGATGCCGAAAAGGCCGCAGCGCACATGACCGCGGCGGCCGAGCTTTTCTTCCCGGATGAATTTTATCAGCTGTTTGCCCGCTATGCCCCGCTTTTAAAGGGCTCTTTGGATCAATTCATCGAAGTGCATTATCCGCAGCTGCTGCCGCAGATACAGGCATTGGCGCTGCAGTACCAAAAGAGCGAGACGCTTTTGATTCCCCAGGCCAGCGTTCCCGGCCTCACCGAGCAGGAAATGCGCATCGTGCAGTTGGCCCGCCAGGGCTGGCCGACCCTTGAGATCGCCCGGCATGTGGCGCTTGACGAGAGCGCCGTCATGGATAAGCTGGGCAGCGCCCATACAAAGTACGCCGCATGGCGCCGGGCCTCTTTTGCCGGCATCATCGCCTGGTAGCCTGCGCCGCCTGGGCTGTTTCATGCCCGGCGCTCAGCGTTCAAAAAGCGCCTTGGCCTCCCTCATTCTTTCCCGGACAGCCACCCCGAAGGGACATCGCTCTTCGCACTGTCCGCAGGCGATGCAGTTTTCCGCCGTGCTTTCAAGGGACGCGTAGTGCTCCCTGAGCGTCGGAGAGACCGCACCCTGCGTCTTGGCCAGATCAAGGTACTGGTTCACGTGGGCGATGGATATATGGCTCGGGCAGGGCAGGCAGTGGTTGCAGTACATGCACCGGCCCTGCATGCTGAACTGGGGCCTGGACAGGAGCACCGGCGAATAGTCCTTCTGCCGCTGCGTCGCCGTTTCATAGGCAAGGGCTTCGTGCACCTGCCGCGGCGTCTGAAATCCCAACATCACGCTGGCTACCGCGGGCCGGTTCAACGCGTAGTGAATGCACTGCGGCACCGTCAGGGCCCTGCCAAAGGGGCTTTTCTTTTTATCCAGCAGTATCCCCGCCGCCAGAGTCTTCATCACGGTAATGCCCACGCCCCGCTCGGCGCAGGCCTCATACAGCGCCCGGCGCGATGGGTCTATGCCCTGCGCGTGTTCAAAGTCCTTTGTCTGGGTTTTAAATATATCCGTCTGATCGCTCAGGAGATCGATCGCCGGATTCAGGCTGAAAAGCAGCACATCGATCAGCCCCGCGTCCACCGCCCTTTGCGCCACCGACGGCACATGACTGGACATGCCGATATAGCCGATGACGCCCCGGCGCTTCAGTTCAAGGGCGTACTGATAAATTTCCCCGTCAAAGATTGTCTCATAATCCTCCGGCGTGTCCACCAGATGGAGCATCCCTATATCGATATAGTCCGTATCAAGCCGCTTGAGCAAATCCTCGAAAGCCGCTTTGACGAGCTTTATTTCCATGGTCCGCTCATACTGGCCGTTACGCCAGATGGGCCGGATATGCCCCTGGATCACGATATCCTTTCTTCGCGCGCCGAAGGCCTTTCCCATATCCGTGCGGATATTCGGTTCGGACATGAATATGTCAAAGATATTGATGCCGCCGGAAAGCGCCGCCTGGATGGTCTCTTCCACCACGCGGGCGTCCTTGCCTTCCAGATGCTCGCCCCCAAGTCCGATTTCCGAGACGGACAGCCCCGTATTGCCCAGCAGGTTATACTTCATCTTCCTTACCCCCTTCACAGATTCGGTCATATGCATACAGCGTCATTCTATCATAAAGGCTCCCGCGATATAAGCGATAAACCGGCTGAAACCATAAAAAAACCGCTAACTTTTGCATCGGGGATTGTATATTGGGCCGCAAGGCTTTAAAATTAAATTTAATTTTAAAGAAACGGACGCTTATGGATTTATGAGTGAGAAAAGACGCTACAAGATATTTTTCAGGATCCTGTACATACTGGCCGGACCGTTCGTCAGATGGAGAATGAACTACAGCGCGCAGGTCGTCCGGGACCTTAACCATCCGACCCTGATCATCAGCAATCACACCACCGATTGGGATCCCCTGCTGGTGTCCCTGGCCTTTAATTGCCACATGTTCTTTGTCGCCAGCGAGCACATTTTCCGCTGGAAGCCTATATCGCATTTTTTGTCCTACGTGTTTGGTCCCATTGCCCGCGTCAAGGGCCGCGCCGACGCCAGGACCGTCATGTCCGTGCTGCGCACCATAAAAAACGGCCATCATGTGGCCCTTTTCGCCGAAGGCGTACGCACCTACAGCGGCGTCACCAGGCCTATCATCGCCTCCACAGGTAAACTTGTAAAAACCTCCGGCGCGGACCTCGTCACATTCCAGATCACCGGCGGCTACTTCGCCTCTCCCCCGTGGGCCAAGTCCCTGCGCCGGGGCAGGACCAGCGGCCGGGTGGCCGGCCGCTATTCGGCCGCACAACTGAAGGAAATGTCCGCCGAGGAAATAACCGCCCTGATTCAAAGGGATATCCACGTAGATGCCTATGCCGATCAGGAAGCGGCGCCGGTGGCCTTTAAGGGCAAGCTCCTGGCCGAGAACCTGGAAACGGCACTGTACCTCTGCCCGGCCTGCGGGGCCATGGAGTCCTTGACTTCAGAGGATGACCGCCTCACCTGCAGAAACTGCGGCCTCTCTGTCCGCTACACCGAATACGGCCGCTTTGAGGGAGACGCTCCCTATGACACCGTCACCGCATGGGACGCCTGGCAGACGGAAAAGCTGCATGAGATCATCTCCGCCGCGGATAATGACGATGCCTTCATTTGCGACGACAATCAGCAGCTTTATGCGGTGGACCCCTGTATCAGCGCGGAACTGGTTGAAACCGGCACGCTCACCATGACAAAGAGCGCCCTGAAGATCGGAAGCTACATCTTCCCCTACAGCTCGATTTCCGGCGTTTCGCTCTGCGCCCAGCGGACGTTCACCTTCACCACGGGCGACAACAAACACTACGAAATCAAATCGGAATACCCGCGCAGCGCCGTCAAGTACGAGGCCGCCTACCTCAGGTTAAAAGGGCAGCAGGCATAATCTTTTTATGCCTGACCGCGCCGCCTTCTGTCCGGCGCCGGTCCCCTCACCCGGATACAAAAACAACCGCATGAAAATGCGGTTGTTTTTTATTTCATGCCTTAATTACTCCACACTGAGCGTAAACGCCTTGAAAATCAGCGCCACGCTGGTGGCCCCGGCATCCTGATGCCCGATGGCGTTTTCCTTCTGATAGCGGGCCCGGCCCTTTGTAGCCAGCATGCTCTTTGTGGCCTCCGCCCCGGCCAGCGCCGCTTCATGCGCCCTTTGGAAGGCGTCGTGCAGGCTAAGACCTGCGTCCGCCGCCTCTTTCATGGCGTTTGCCGCCGGCACCAGCGCGTCCACCATGGTCTTTTCCCCCGGCGCGGCTTTGCCCAGCGCCATCACGCCCTGGCTGCCCGCCTCGATCATTTTGGCGAAATCACCGGTGTCAAGCTCGGCCTTTCCCTTGACCAGCATGGCGCCCTTCATGAAAATGGTGGCGAACAGCGGCCCGCAGGTGCCGCCGATCTCCTTCATCAGAAGGCGGGCCGCCTCCAGCCACATACTGGTGATATCCTGATACTGCTTGTCCTTGATCAGCGCGTACATGGCCCGAAATCCCTTGAGCATGCTGGCGCCGTGATCGCCGTCGGCAATGGCGGCGTCAAGCTCCGACAAGAGCATCATATTCTCGTCAAACAGCTGTGCGCAGATTTCAAAAAACTTTTTGGATTGTTCAATATTCATACCTGCGTCCCTCACTTGAAATGATAGAAGCCCGGCGATACGGCATCCTGGTCATAGAGCATTTCCAATTCGTCGTCCAGCTTCATTAGCGTCACGGACAAACCGCCCATTTCCTGCGATGTGCAAAGATCGCCGTACTCGGTGGCATGGACCGTGATACCCATGTCCTTTAGAATCTGGTGCACCCTGCGCGCCACGATCAGGCACTCCATGCGCGTGGAAGAGCCGTAGCTGTTGACGCACAGGGCTACTTTGTCCCCGGCTTTGAATGCCAGGTCGTCGGCGAATATTTTATCCAGCATCAGCTGGGCCGCCTCGTCGGCGGTGCAGAGCTTTCTCTTTTCAATGCCCGGCTCACCGTGCACGCCCATACCCACCATCATCATATCGTCCTCCAATTCAAAGATGGGGGTACCCACCGCCGGCAGCGTACAACTGGTCAGCGCAATGCCGATGGAGCGGCAGTTGTCCCTGGCCTTCACCGTGGCGTGCAATACCCGGTCAAAGTCCCACATCAGCTCCGACGCCGCCCCGGCGATTTTGATGACGAACAAATCCGCGGCGGTACCGCGGCGGCTCTCCTTGTCATCGGGACCGGCGGAGGCCACATCGTCCCATACCAGGACCGTCTCCACCCGGATATCCTCCATGCGGGCCATCTCCTGGGCCATATCGAAATTGATGATATCGCCCTGGTAATTGCCGTAGATCAAGATGGCGCCCGCGCCGCTCTCGGAGGCCTTGATCCCCTCGTAGACCATATCCGCGGAGGGTGAGGCGAAGATGTTGCCGTGCACGGCGCAGTCGCCCATGCCCTGCCCGATGAACTCCAGAAACAGCGGTTCATGTCCGCTGCCGCCGCCGATGATGATGGCCACCTTGCCCTCTTTGGGCACATCGTTTCTGACCACCACATTCATACCCTCAATCTGGCGGAATTTCGGGGCGTTGGCTAAAATGAAACCTTCCACCAGTTCATCGGTCACTAAAAACGGGTCATTGATAAACTTCTTCATTTTCATGAAACAGGCCCTCCTAAAATGATTCAATTATATGTCCATACATCTGCTGCCTCTATTTTATAACGCATCGCGGAATTGTGCAATACAAACCTTGACATCGGCAAAAAGGGCGTCTATACTGAAATTCATGGACCGCTCTCATGCGGAATGCGCGGAAAAAACCCTTTATGAATAAATATACGCCTATCTGCACCCGGAACCAAAGGGTTGCCCTCTCGTTTTCCCGATACCCGAGGACAGCCGTGCGATGGCATTGCGTGCAAAAACCCTGCCCGTTTCCAGAATGCCCTACGATCGGCATCCGGCCGGCTACTCCGATACCGCCAAAAACTTAAACGAGGAGCCTCTTTATGCATCATCTGACAGCCGAATCCCTGGCCAAATACTTCGACCATACGCAATTGAAAGCCGCCGCAACGTACGAGGACCTGAGAGAGCTCTGCGGCCAAGCGCGCCGCTACGGCTTTCAGATGGTGGCCGTCAATCCCGCCTCCGTCTCGTTTTGCGCAGGAGAGCTTGCCGGAAGCGGCGTGCTGGTAGGCGCCGCCGTGGGATTTCCGCTGGGACAAAACACGCTGGAAACCAAACTCTACGAGACCCGGGACGCCATCAAAAGAGGCGCCGGCGAGATCGACTATGTCATCAACATCACCCGCCTCAAGGCCGGGGACCGCGCGTACATCAAGGACGAAATGCAGCGCATCGCCGATGTCTGCAAACAGAGCGCCGTCACCAGCAAGGTCATCTTCGAAAACTGCTACCTCACAGACGACGAAAAAAAGACGCTGTGCGAGATCGCCGTGGAGACGGGCATCGATTTTATCAAGACCTCCACCGGCTTTGGCCCCGGCGGCGCCACCGTGGAGGATATCAAACTGATGAAGTCCATGGTGGGCGATCGCGTGAAGATCAAGGCGGCAGGCGGCGTGCGCACGCTTGAAGGCGCCCTTGAAATGATCCGTCTGGGCGTATCGCGCATCGGCTCATCCGCCAGCGTGGCCATAGTGGAGGATTTCATCCACCACAGGGCAACTGCCGGCGGCGATGATGGCAGCTACTGAAAAACCGTCTTTATTCCCCGGATAAAATCTGGCTTTAAACAGTAAAAAAGATCAGGCGTGCCTGATCTTTTTGTTGTCCAGTTTAATCGGCCTCTTGCCCCATGTCCTCAAGGAACGTCTTGGAGTCATACAGTATCTTACTGAGGGGCTCTTCAGGATCGCGTCCCGCGAGAAACGGCGTATTCAAAAATTCGTCCACCATTTCCCTGGCGATTTCCGGCGTCACTACGCGCCCGCCCATGACCATGACGTTGGCATCATTGATGATGCGGCAATTCCTGGCGGTGTACTTACACTCCACCAGAGCCGCCTTGACGCCGCGGTAACGGTTCAGCGCCTGGGAAATGCCCATGCCCGTTCCGCAAAAACCAAATCCCATATCGTTTTCACCCGACTGAATGGCGGCGGCAATATTCCTGGCCGCATTCAAAAAACTAACCGGCTCATCCTCGCTTTGCGTTCCCACATCGCGGACCTCATACCCCAGCGAGATCAGGTGCTCCTTGATGTTGTCCTTCAGTGCCAGTCCGGCCCTGTCGCTTGCAACAACGATTGCTTTTGCCATGTTTGTTCCTCCGTTCATAAAGTTTTAGGAATTGACGACGTTTCATTTTACCACTAAACAACCACTAAGCGCAATTTACGGGCCAAAAAAAGAACGGAAAAACCACCCTTTTTAACCTTTTGCAAAGCCCGGCGAAAATCATTCCTGACCCAGGGTCTCCACGCGCTTCATCTCCCGGTCCAGCTCTTCCTTGAGCGGGCCTTCAAACCCGGAGAGAAACTCCGTGCCGAGAAACTCATCCACCATCTCCCGGGCGATCTGCGGCGTCACGACAAACCCGCCCATAACCAGTACGTTGGCGTCATTGATCTCACGGCTGCGGCGCGCGGTATACTTGCTTTCCACCAAAGCCGCCTTAACGCCCTTAAAGCTGTTTAACACCTGGGAGATGCCCATGCCCGTCCCGCAAAGGCCGATGGCGGCGTCATACTCGCCGGACTGCACGGCCTTGGCCACATAAATGCCCGCATCCACGTAGGTCAGGCCGTCGTCCCGGGTCTTTTTACCCACGTCGGTGACCTCGTGGCCCAGGGACTCCAGATACTCAATGATGTTGTCTTTCAGCGCAAACGCAGCCGCGTCGCTTCCGATCACGATCCTTTTACCCATGTTCAATCCTCCTGCTTAAATTTTAAGCGTTCCGCACGCAAAAACTGATTATGCTTATCATAACACACCGCCGCTATGCCGCGCAAACAATATGATTGGGCAGCGTACGGTCAAAAAAACACCTGCCGGCAATTTTCCATGTGGCCCCCGCGTATACAAAACAAGCCGGCTATAAATGCATGGGGTTTCCTCATCGTCTGCCGCCGGGAGACACTAAAACCCAGCCCTTGCAGGCCCGAGCACCTGTGAATCACTTCGATATCCATGACTCGGAACATCTACATATCAAAATGCTGGTTTGCATGGTCCGGCCTTCGCTCCTGCTCCGGCGGCAGCGTCATGTAATCTCCGTACAGATGCGTGAGATACGCCTCGGCATCCCGAAACGCCGGAAAATAATCGTTTTCAAACCAAATAGGTTCAATATGATGCACCCACCGGGCTTCGATCAGCTCCTTACGCATCGAATACTTGCTGCAGATATTGATGTAATACTGCGTCATCTCATGTTCAAAGCGATACATCACCTTGTCCGAGCGCCGGATCAGCCACTGCCTGGAAACAAACAGGGCGAGCATCCACGCCACGCACACAATGGCATAACGCTTGACGTACGGCGGGCGAAACGGTATGGGATGGCGGACCTTGCGCAGGTACATGGCAAAGAGCGCTTTGCGTTCCAGCCATTGCAGCCGCCGCTTCACAGGATGATCCGATGTCCTGACAATGGGGAAAATATCGATGCAATGCTGCCCGTTCATTGTGATCTTGCCAAAAAATCTGGGATGCGACGCATTGGTCCGCGGATGGCTCAACGCAAAGCCCTCCGGTAGCGCCGTCCCGCACAGCCGGGTAAATTTCTCCAGATTCTGCCGCGTCATACCGATATCAATATCGTCGTCCCATGGAATAAAGCCCTTGTGCCGGACGGCGCCCAGCACCGTTCCGGCCAAAAGAAAATACTCAATATCATGCTGCCTGCACAATTGATCGACGCAGACAAGCGCATCATATGCCCTCATCTGGTGGGCTCTGATCTGCTGGGGCGTCATTTCCTCCGCGTCAGCGTTTTTTTGTATATATCTTGTCATACTCACTTAGCACCATCTGCGTATCGCCATACATTTTAATTTCGCCGTCGTGCATCCAGATGGCGGAATCACAGAGATTTTCGATCGTTTCAGGACTGTGGGAAACAATGATGACCGTGCGGTCCGACGCGGAGATCAATTCCCGCATCTTCGCGTAGCTTTTTTCCTGAAATCCCTTATCGCCGACGCTTAAAACTTCGTCGATGAGTATGATGTCGGTCTCCATTACCGCCGTAATGGAAAACGCCAGTTTGGAATACATGCCGCTGGAATACGTCTTCACCGGTTTATCGATAAACTCGCCAAGCTCGCAAAACTCAATGATTTCGTCGGATTTCTCCTCAATTTCCGCCTTGGTGAAGCCAAGAAGCAATCCTGAAAGAAAGATATTCTCCCTGCCGCTGAGGTTCGGCTGGAAGCCGATGCCTATGGCCAGCAGCGAAACCGTGTTATCAAATATGTCAATCGTCCCACGATCCGGCGCCATAATGCCGGCAATGGCGCGCAGCAACGTGGATTTGCCGCTGCCGTTTCGCCCCACGATACCCACGATCCTACCACGCTCCACGGAAAAAGTCACATCCCGCACGGCATAGAAATTTTTGCCTTTACGCTGCACGTTCAGGCTCTGCTCAGGCTTTTTCAGGGACAGCCGGCTAAGCTCTTTGTAGCTGATATCAAGATGTCGTATATCGATCGCTATTTCATTCATATCATATCACCTTCGCGTACTGACTCTCGTATTTATAGATGGTTCGGATGCCAATGTAGGCGAACAGCAGACTGACGATCATCCACGAGACGTACCACTTTAAATTCATGGGATTGCCGTCGAGCAAGATATTCCTGAACTGTTCTATGACAAACGCCATGGGATTGTAATGCGCCAGGTACGGGCCATAGACCGGCACCCTCTCCTCTATCCGGAAAAACACGCCGGACAAATAGAACAAAAACCGAAGGACAATGGTGGTCAAATTGCTCAGATCCTCCACAAACGTTCCAAAGTGCAGCAAGAGTGCGCTTGCCGCAAATGTGCCCAGCCATAACAAAATGAACAGCGGCACCACATACAGCACATTCCACGTCATCGGTATGCGGTAGGCAACCATCATCCCCGCGATAATCACCACGCTGATCAGCATCTTGAAGAAGTTGATCATCATCTTTTCATTGAGTAATACATATTTGGGCAGATACGTCTTTCTTACGATGCTCCTGTTGGCTTTTATCAGCCGCACGCTCTGGGTCACATTGCGGCTGAAAAATGTCCACGCGGTATTACCGATGAAGATCGCTACGGGCAAATGCGGCTCGTTTGAGCTGAACACCACCTTCACCACAAATATATAGATAAACATAAAGCAGACCGGCTCGAGTACCAGCCAGATCCAGCTTAAGTAGGAACTGATTACCTCTGCCTTGAGTTCGGCCCAGGCGGAGTAGACGGTATAGCCCCAGTATCGTTTTATATCGCGCAAAAAGCGCTTCATGATCTGCATTTTATTTTGCCCCCGGAATTAAGGTTAGTATTTGACTGATCGGCATGCACAGCTGTTCGTCGGCTTCCTTGCAGCGGCCGCTCTGCAGTATCATTCTGGCAACAGCTTCCATGGCCGGGAAGGCGCTTCTGATCAGTTGGTTGGCATAAATGACGATATTGACGCCCCGCTTGCCCCATTCTCTCTCCTTGACGGCATTGAATGTGGTGGGCACCACCACAAGGGGCGTGGAGCCGTCCCTGGCGCGGAACTTTTCAATGAATTCGAAAATCTCATCAGGCGACTTTTGCCTTGAATGGATCATAATACCGTCGGCGCCGGCCCCTGCAAAGGCAAAGGCGCGCGCAAGCGCATCGTCCATGCCCCGCTCAAGAATCAGGCTTTCGATCCTGGCGATAATCATAAAATCGCGGGTGGTCAGCACCGATTTGCCGGCGGCGATCTTTTGCGAGAAATCCTCGATGGACGCCTGCTGCTGGGTCACCTCGGTGCCGAACAGGGAGTTTTTCTTCAGACCCTCTTTATCCTCGATGATCACCGCGGAGACGCCCATACGCTCCAGCGTCTTGACAAGAAACTCAAAATGCTCGATCTTCCCGCCGGTGTCCCCGTCCAGTATGATGGGCTTTGTAGTGACCTCCATAATCTCATCGATGGTATTGAGCCTGCTGGTGTTGTCCACCAGCTCAATGTCCGGCTTGCCCTTGATGGTCGAATCGCAGAGGCTCGATACCCACATGGCATCAAACTGCTCAATGCAGCCATCGTGCTGCACACGGGTTTCCTCTACGATCAGGCCGCTGAGGCCGTTATGGGCCTCCAGAACGCGCACCACCGGCTTCATGCCTATCAGTGCCCTTAAGCGCGCGCGGCGTTTTTCCGGCATGCTCAGCTTCCTGCGCACATCCGCTTCCAGCGCCGCAATGTCCTCGGACTCAGAGTACGGAAACTCCACGAGCTCCCCGCCATAGCTTTTGAGCACTTTAATCACCTGCCGGCGAATCGGCTCCTGCACGCCGTGCACCCAGTTGTCCCCGTGCACCACGATATCGGGCTTCAGCGCCAGAAGGTTTTCAGTATAATCCAGCTTTTTTTGCTCCACCACATGAGATACGCCCTTAAGATTGCGGATGATCTCGGCGCGCTGCTCATAGCGCAGAAGAGGGAAGCGCTTGTAGCGGGAAATGGCCTCGTCGGAAAGCACGCCGATAGTCAGCTCACCCAACTGCGCGGCCCTATTGATGATCCGGATATGCCCGTGATGAATGACATCCGTGCTCATAGACATATATACTTTTTTCATCTTGACTTCTCCTCAGACAATCTCTTTATAGCGCTGCTGCATCAGGGCCAGGTCCTGCATGGAATCCACCTCGCCACAGAGGCGTCCCCTGACATCCAGCGGATAGATTGCGATCTCGTCGCTTCTTTGATTGAACGCGTTTTCGGCGTACACGCCCCGGTTGCCCGCCTGGCAAAAACGGGCGATCTCCTCCAGCCACGGCAGCCAATCGTTTTTTTTCAACTTGTACAGCGGCTGCGCCGCCAGGGCGTTTTCAAACACGTCCACACCTACCCGGGTGATGCGGCCGTCCGTGATAACGGCTTTAAAATCCTTTTGCGGCAACGGCAACGTGGAGTCCACCACCATGGTGCTGTACCCGCTTTGCAGCGAATCGTCAAGCACGCTGTTTTCAAACACCAGATCGCCATGGAGCATCAGGATATCGTCGTCCTTAAGAAACGCTCCGGCCAAATAGATGGAATAGATATAATTTGTTTCGCTGTAGAGCGGATTATGAACGAACCTAAAATTCATCCGCGGATATTTTTCCAGGGCATACCGCTGCAAATCCTGCGCGAAGGGCCCGGTGGTGATGAGCACGTCCATGACGCCGGCCTTGGACAACCGGTCCAGCTGGCTGGACAGTATGGTCACTCCGTCGGCCAGCGGCGCCATGCATTTGTTTTTATCCGCGGTGAATTCGCCCATCCTCTTTCCGATACCGGAATTCATGATCAACGCTTTCATTTTTACTTCCCTTCAAGGTAATCCATCAGCGCCGCCTTATTCTGCCGCGGTGTGGTGGTGGGCCTGCCAAGATCGTCCCGCGAGAAAAGATCGCTGACGGCCTCTATAAATACGGGACCTTCGTCTTTCGCCGCGCTTTCAAGCGCATGGGTCAGCTCCGCCTCATTTTGCGCGCGGTACACTTGGCAGTAGCCCAGCGCCTGCGCCACCGCGGAAAGTTTCAGGCCGCCGGCCACCGTAGGCAGTCCGCCCACGGTTTCATGGGCGCCGTTGTTGACCACAAGGTGCACCAGGTTGGCCACCTTGTGCATTCCCGCCACCGCAAGGCTCCCCATATGCATCAGCACCGCGCCGTCGCCGTCCAGGCAGTACACTTTCCGCTCCGGTTTCTGTGCGGCAATGCCCATGGCGATCATCACGCTGTGCCCCATGGAGCCCACGGTGAGAAAATCCTTCTCATGCCCCTGCCCGCTGTTTTCGCGGATCTCAAACATCTCGCGGGAAAGTTTTCCCGTGGTGCAGACGAAAACATCCCTTTGGCCCGCATGGTCCGCCACCGTCTTTACAATGTATTCGCGCGTCATGGGCGCATCGGAAGTATACTGCATCTTAACGCTGGTTTCAAGCGCGCCCTTTCGCACGACAAAAGCCACCTGCCGGCCGCTTTGAAGGATGGGCGCAAAACCTTCCAGCATCCTGCGGAAATCTTCCTCGGTGCTCTCTTTGGAGACCACCGCATAGGCAATTCCCAGGCAGTCGAGCATCCGCAGCGTGACTTCGCCCTGATACACGTGTTGCGGCTCGTCCTTGACGCCCGGTTCGCCGCGCCAGCCCACGACAAAGATGGCGGGGATGGCGTAGACCTGATCATTTAAAAGCGAGCAGATGGGATTGACCGCGTTGCCTATGCCGCTGTTTTGCATGTAGATCACCGCCGGTTTTCCCGTGGCTAGGTAATATCCTGCCGCCAGCGCCGCGGCGGCGCCCTCATTGGCCGCCACCACGTGTTTGTCCGGACAGACGCCGCACTCGTGCATGATGGCATTGCAAAAGGGACTCAAGAGCGAGTCGGGCACGCCGGTAAAAAAATCGGCTCCCAGAGTGTTCAATCCTTCGATAAATCTCTTCGCGTCCAAGCGGATGTTCCTTCTTTCAGGCGGTTTTTCAGAGCACGGTGGTGCTGTGGGCGTTGCGTTTTTCCTTGGGCGGCGGCGTCATGTAGTCGCCGTACAATTGCCGCAGCACCGCGTCGTAATCCTGCGGCCCGTTGATCATGATGCCCTCAAATGCATAGGCGCGACCTTTGCCGAAATAGCGCTTTGGCATCACGGCTTTCCACTTGTAGGCGCTGGACGCATTGATCACATGGGAAAAGGCGTCGTAATCGTATCTTTTCAAGAGCCTGTCCAGCTTGCGCAATTGCTCCGTCGTATCCATCTTCCGGCCGAACTTGGTCGTCCGGCCAAACCAGATCAGAAACTTCTCATGGAGCGGGCGGCCCGTCTTACGCAGGTCCACAATCTTCTCAAACTGGCTGAACTGCATCATGGCGCGGCGATAGAGTATCTTCAGCATATGCCATCTTCTGCCGATTCGGCTGCCGGGCATCCCGTCCAGCGGGAAGATGTCAATCCAGGCGTTTCGGACGGTCCGGCCGGCCTGCGCCCAGGTAGAGAGCTGCACCGCCGTATTTTCTATCTGGGCAAAAGCGCGCAGCGGCTCGCCTCCCTTCTCGTAGGTCACGAGGCGGTACCCCGAGGGCAGCATCTCCTGCGCCCTGGCCAAAAACGTTTCATAATCGCCCCTTGGCATGGCAAAGTCCATGTCGTCGTCCCAGGGTATAAAACCCTGATGGCGCACCGCACCCAGAAGGGAGCCTTCGCTCAGGTAGCAGGTGAGGCGCAGCTTTTCGCATACATCCAAAAAGACTTTGGCTATCTCCAGCTCCACCTTATGCAGCTTATCCAGGTCGCCCCGATCGTGCATTTTCTCCACCTCTTCGACCACCGGCGCAAAGGCCATTCCGCGCTGTTTAGACCTCGCGCCGCCAGTGCATCGGCCCCATGTTCATACGCCAAACAATTATACACGTTTTGTCATTTTTTGTCCACTCCGCCGGGTGTGCTGCGCATGAGGCTGCGGGCGCCCGTCATATTTGTCGCCTTTGTATCAGCCCAGGGGCATCACGGCCTCCGCTATGGATAAAATCCGCGGCAGCGCATGGCCGAAAAACGCTCTGTACGCCCCGCAAAACCGGTCTTTTCCGCGGATATGATGCCGCCTGCACCCGCCCCCGCACAGTCTGAGATAAGCGCAGCTGCGGCACGCTTCATCCATATTTTTAGACGATGTGTAAAAATCGCTCTGCAAAAAGCGGCGCATCAGTTCATCCGGCGTATCCTTGGTTAAATTTCCCAGCGCATACTCATCCAGAGCGTAAAAATCGCACGGATAGACCGCCGCGTCCGCCTCGGTCACAAACTGCATGGCGCATCCGCCCCGCAGCGTACACGAGGGCGGCGTCACGCCGCACGCCGCAAGAAGCAGATCCTCAAAATACCGTATGGAAACATCCCGGCCCTCCAGTATGTCCGCGTACCAGAGGTCAAAAAGCGCCTTTAAAAAATCCCCGTACTTCTGCGCGCTCAGAAAATAGCGCGGACCGCCCGTTCCAAGGGCGTCCAGGCAGGGGATAAACTGCAGGTGATCAAATCGGTTCGCTCTGTACAGGCGGTAAACCTCCGCGATATTGTCCGCCAGCGTGTCGGTCACAACGCTCAGGATATTGAGCGCGGCGCCCTTTTCCCGCAGCAGGCCGACGGCGGCCATCACCTTATCGTAGGTGCCCGCGCCGCGATACGCATCGTGCACCTGCCGCGTACCGTCCAGTGAGACGCCCACCAAAAAACCATGCCCGGCAAAAAAGCCGGCCCAATCCTCGTCCACCAGCAGTCCATTGGTCTGCACCGTAAAGGAAAACCGGGTGCCCGGCGCATATTTTTGGGCCATGCCGACCATCTCCCGGAAAAATTCCAGCCCCACCATCAGCGGCTCGCCCCCCTGAAATCCCAGCGTGCAGGTTTCGGCCCCGCTCTTATGGATACCTTCAAGAATGCCCCGCATCACCGGCAGCTTCATGAATCCCGCATCCGCGACGCGGCGCCTCCGGGCAATATCGTGATAGAAGCAGTACTTGCAGTCAAGGTTGCACCGGCCGGAGGCCGGCTTTACCAAAAGTTCAATATGCCGCATAAGCCTTCTCTCCGCAGATTCTTTCCTGTTACTATAACATACCGTCCCATAAGCGGGCAAAAACCGTACCGCCAAAACGTTTCCCTTGACGGCGCTCCCCGGCTGCGTTACGCTTAAATCAATCAACCGGATGGACAAAGCATAAGGAGGATGCCTTATGGACAGAAAACCCAACATAATTTACGTACTGGCCGACGATATGGGCTATGGCGACGTTTCGGCCTTCAATGAAGACGCGGGATTTTGCACGCCCCACTTGGACCGGATGTGCGGCGAAGGAGTGGCGTTTACCGACGCCCACGCTTCCTCCGCCGTCTGCACCCCTTCCCGCTACAGCATTCTGACGGGCCGTTACAACTGGCGGTCCAGGCTGAAAGCCGGCGTCATGAGCGGCTACAGCGAACCCCTGATTGAAGAGGGCCGCCTGACGCTGGGTGAGCTCTTCCGATCCCACGGCTATAAAACCGCGGCGGTGGGCAAGTGGCACCTGGGGATGGACTTTGACAAAACCGACGAATTTGTTTTCAAAGAGGACTACAGCACCTGCCCCGGCGTCAATTACGCGGGCAGAATCCAAAACGGGCCTTTAACCCGCGGCTTTGACAGCTTCTACGGCATCAGCGCGTCGCTGGACATGCCGCCGTATCTGTATATTCGGGACGATCATTTCACCTGTGAGCCGGACCATGAAAGCGAGAGCCCCGAGGGCAAGCGCTACTGGCGAAAGGGTCCCACCGGCAGCGATTTCGTCCACGAGGAAGTACTGCTCCACCTGACGGAAAAAGTACTGGACTTCATCGAAGCGTATAGGGACGATCCGTTTTTCATCTACTTCCCCATGCCGGCGCCCCACACGCCCATTTTACCCTCCGAAGCCTTCAGGGATAAGAGCGGCATCGGCGAATACGGCGATTTCGTGCTGATGTGCGACGACGTCCTCTCACAGATCGACGACAAGCTCAAGGCCCTTGGCCTGTACGAGAATACCATCGTCGTATTCACCTCCGACAACGGCTGCGCCCCCATGGCGGGCATCGACAAGATGGTCCAAAAGGGCCACAATCCCAGCTACGTATTCCGCGGCCACAAGGCCGACATCTACGAGGGCGGCCACCGGGTTCCGCTGGTCGTGCGCTGGCCGGGCCGCATTCCGGCGGGAACGCGCTGCGACAGGATCGTCTGTCTCGGCGATTTTATGGCGACCATGGCCGACATGCTGCGTGCCGATCTGCCGGATAATGCCGCGGAGGATTCGGTGAGCAATCTCTCCCTATGGCTGGACCCGGAGGCTCCTGCGGTGCGCGAGGACATCATCCACCAGAGCATCGACGGATCGCTGAGCATCCGTAAGGGGCGCTACAAACTGGAGATGTGTCCCGGTTCGGGCGGCTGGTCTTACCCGGCTCCCGGCGAGGAAGAGGAAGGTATGCCTGCCTTCCAGCTGTACGATCTGGAGGCGGACATCTCCGAGAAAACGAACATCATCGAATCTTTTCCGGATAAAGCCGCCGAACTCAGGGCCATTTTGGCCGCGCATATCCGCCGCGGCAGAAGCACGCCCGGCCTGCCGCAAAAAAACAGCGGACCGGAAGTCTGGGACACGGTCCGCTGGCTGGAAGAATAAGTTTACAATTTAGGTTTACATATTCAGGCTCATTCACTTCTTATGAAAGGAGAGCGCTTCTATGTATGACGTAACGGCCATAGGAGAGGTCCTCATCGACTTTACCCCGGCGGGCACTTCGCAAAACGGAAACCTGCTGTTTGAACAAAATCCCGGCGGCGCCCCCACCAACTGCCTGGCGGCGGTGGTCCGCTGCGGTGGGAAGGCCGCGCTGATCAGCGCCGTGGGAAAGGACCAGTTCGGCGTATTTCTAAAGGAAGTGGTCCAATCCGCCGGCATTGAGGACGGCGGTATCCAGTTCACCGACGAGGCCTGCACCACGCTGGCCTTCGTGACGCTTTCCGCCTCCGGCGAGCGCAACTTCAGTTTCTGCCGCAAGCCCGGCGCCGACCAGCGGATCAGCGCCGAAAAGATCGACAAGACGCTGATCGAAAACTGCAAAATCTTCCACTACGGCTCCCTGTCCCTTTCCGACGAACCGGCAAGAAGCGCCGTTTTTGAGGCGGTGCGCCGCGCGCAGCATATGGGCAAGCTGGTTTCATACGACCCCAACTGGCGGCCGCCGCTGTGGAGCAGCCGGGAAGAAGGCGTTTACTGGATGAAGCAGGGCATCGGCTATGCGGACGTGCTGAAAGTCTCCGACGAGGAGCTTGCGCTTCTGTCGGGCTTTTCCGATCCGGCGCTGGGCACCGCCGCGCTGATGGATGCCTATCCCAGGCTGCGCCTCGTGGTCACCACGCTGGGCGACAAGGGCTGCTTTTACAGAAACGGCGCCGCCATGGGTTATGTGGACGCCTACGAGGTGGTCCCTGTGGACACCACCGGGGCGGGCGACGCGTTTTGGGGCACGGTCCTTTATCACATCGCCCAAGACAGCGAAATCATTTCAGACGAAATCCGTCTGGCCGCGGCCCTTGATATGGCCTGCGCGGCAGGCGCCCTGTGCGCCTCGGGCAGAGGCGCCATCCCCTCCATCGCCGATACGGCGCAGATCAAGGCGCTCCAGGCCCGCGGCCACAGGCTTTAATCTTCTTCGTATACGGCGGAAACATTTTGAATCATCGGCGGCCTGTCCTCACCGGTGTAGGTGGCTTCGGGGGTAATCTCCTGCCTGCCCTCCCCGATCACAAACGTGCCGGTATACAGGACGCTGGACTGCATTTTCAATGTGCCTTCCACAAAGAAGCGGTAGGTGCCCTCTTCCAGCGCCCGGCCGTTTTCGTTCACGCAGTCAAACACAAATTCCTGCTCTCCGCTTTCGGGCGTGGCCCCGGATATGGCGTCAAGCTGCGCCTGGTCCATCTGCGCGGGATTGGCCCTGCTCACCCACTCCCTCAGTGAATCCGGCCGATCTTCATAGCCGCCCTGCGCCGTGTAACGGGTGGCGAAGAGCGTCTCCAGCACCTGCCCCTGGTCATCCTCCACCCAAACGGCAAACTGGTTGGAGCCCGAACCGGACTGTTTCTCATAATCAAAGGACACCGTCAGGCGCCCGGCGGATTCCCCGTCGGCATCAGGCGCCGTGGGGCTGCCCTGCGGCTGCGTCTGGGGCGTGCCCGTACCCGGCGCCGCGCCTCTTCGCGCACAGCCCGGCAGGCAGCTGATCACCAGAACCAGCAATATCGTCACCGTAATGAGTTTTTTCATTGTCTGTCCCTCCTCGTTTTGTTTTATGGACTCTATTCATTTTCTCCCGTTATGCTTCCATTTATTATTTTCTCCGGCGCTTTGTTCAAACCTTCAAATAAGATTTTTTGCCGCGCCTTTTACAAATGCCACTGGTCTGCTGCCCGCTGCGGTTTCCGGCTTCTCGCCGGTGTGGCGTTCCCCACACGCGGGCCATTCCTCGTCCCGCTTGGTTATTTCCTGTCACCACTTGACAGGGCGGCTTTTAAAACGGACAATAGTTATAGAGATTTTTTACCACCTTATTAAGGAGTGAAGCGGAAACATGATGGAAAAAAGACCGTACAAGAACACCGGCACAGAGATTTCCCTGCTGGGTTTTGGCTGCATGCGGCTGCCCAGGGTGGGGACGACGCAGAAAATCGACCGGACCGAGGCCCAAAAGATGATCGATTACGCGTACGATCATGGAGTGAACTATTTCGATACCGCATGGCCGTACCACGCCGGTGATTCGGAGCTTTTCATCGGCGAAGCCCTGAAGAAGTATCCCCGCGACAGCTTTCATCTGGCCTCCAAGCTGCCTCTTTGGGAATTGAGGGAGCCGTCGGACGTTAAGCGCATTTTTGAAAAGCAGCTGGAGAAATGCCAGGTGGATTATTTCGATTTTTATCTGGAGCACAACATCAACACCGAGTTTCAAAGCCTGTCGGAAAAGGCCGACGCCCACGCGCAGCTTGCCGCGTTGAAAAAGGAGGGCAAGATCCGGCATCATGGCTTTTCCTTCCATGACACGGCGGACTTCCTGGAGCAGATCGTCGATCAATACGACTACGACTTCGCGCAGATCCAGCTCAACTACCTGGACTGGGACCAGCAGGACGCCCAGCGCAAGTACGAGATTCTCACCCAGCGCGGCATTCCGGTGATCATTATGGAGCCGGTGCGCGGCGGCACGCTGGCCACGCTGCGCCCCGAATCGGTAGAAATCTTCAAGAAGGCCGATCCGGATGCCAGCGTCGCTTCGTGGGCCATCCGTTTTGCCGCGTCGCTTCCAAACGTACTGACGGTGCTTTCGGGCATGTCCACCATGGAGCAGGTGGTGGATAACGTGGCCACCATGACGAATTTCAGACCCCTCTCCCAGGCGGATCACGGCACCGTCACGGCCGCCGTCACGGCCTACCGCGCCACGGGCGCCATCCCGTGCACGGCCTGCCGTTACTGCATGGACTGCCCTTCCGGCGTGGACATCCCCAAGGTATTCGCCTATTACAACAATTACAAGGTAAAGGGCAAGAAGGCCAGTTTCCTGGACGAATACGAGCTTTTGGGCGACGGCGCGCAGGCGCACCAGTGCATCGCCTGCAATCAGTGCACCGAGCACTGCCCGCAGTTCATCGACATCCCCAAATGGATGCAGGAGATTTCCGCCTTCACTTCCGCCGATTGATGGATTTTCAGCAAAGGGGCGCTATGGCTTCATAGCGCCTGAGGCCGTCAAAAAACTTTGTTTTTTGACGGGCATGCCAGGGATTTTCCTGCTGCAAAAACGGATAGGCAGGTTTTTGCAGCGGCCGGAAAACCCTGAAAGGAGTGGGCTGCGGCCGCACATGTCGCCCTTGCCCACGGAATTAAAATTAGGGGGCTTTGGCCCCCTAATAACCCCAAAAGGAACTTTTTTGACAGTCTGAGGCGCTACGGCTTTATAGCGCCTCTTTTTGTATGCCTGTATGTCCGGGCCCGCCTATTTACAGTCATTGGTATAGAAACGGGAATACGCCATTTCATCCTTTCAGCCGGCAGCGTAAAACATACGGTTATAAGTTTTCATCCACGCCGGGAAATGCTACAATAAGGTTATAAGATACAAACGGTTAAAGGGGGAGACTATGAAAAGCATCATCGAAAAGCAGCGGCAGACCCACGTGGCCGCCGAGTGCCAGGTGCTGGTCGCCGGCGGCGGCATCGCGGGGATAGCCGCCGCGCTGGCCGCGGCGCGGCGCGGGGCGGACGTTCTTTTGATTGAGCGGGAGTGCATGCTGGGCGGCCTGGCCACATTGGGGCTGATCACCATCTACCTGCCCCTGTGCGACGGCATGGGCCGGCAGGTGTCCTTCGGCATCGCCGAAGAATTGCTCCGGCTGTCCATCCGGCACGGCGCGGAGGATAAATACCCGCAGGCGTGGCTGGAAAACGGCTCTCCCGAGGAAAGGAAGGCGCAGCGCTTCGAGGTGCAGTACAACCCGCATCTTTTTGCCGTGGAGGCCGAACGGCTCCTGCTCTCAGAAGGCGTGCGGATTCTCTATAACACGCTCATCTGCGGCGCGGTAAAAAGGGACGATAAGATAAGCCATATCATCATCGAGAATAAGAGCGGCAGAAGCGCCATCGAAGCCAAATCCGTTGTGGACTGCACCGGCGATGCCGACGTATGCCTTCTCTCCGGTGAGGAAACGGCGGTATTCGCCCAGAAAAACGTGCTGGCCAACTGGTACTATTATACGCAGAGCGGTCAGGTGCATTTGGCCCAGCTGGGCGCCGCCGACATCCCCGATGAGTACAAGGATAAGGATGTGCCGGCACCGCTGGTGGGAAGGCGGTTCACGGGCCTGGACGGCATGGAGATCAGCGAGATGCTCCAGCTTGCCCACGTGCAGATGCTCAAAAACGTGCTGAAGAAGCGTGAAACCGATCCGTCCCATACGCCCGTGGCCATGCCGGTGATTCCTCAATTGAGAATGACGCGGCGCATCGTGGGCGCCCGTACCCTTGACGACAAACAGCCGCATACACACTTTGACGACGGCATCGGCCTTATCGGCAACTGGAGAAAGCGGGGCCCGGTTTACGCCATCCCCTTTTCCACGCTTTACGGAAACCGGGTAAAGAACCTGATTACCGCAGGAAGGTGCATCTCCGTCACCGATGCCATGTGGGACCTCACCAGGGTGATTCCTGCCTGCGCCATCACCGGCCAGGCGGCGGGAACGGCGGCGGCCATGACGGACAGCTTTGAAAGCCTCGATGCGGCCCTTCTTCAAAAAGAGCTAGAAAAGGACGGCGCGGTTATCGCATAAATTTTAACCTTCTGCGGCACCGGGTTTGACATTTCAAAAATATTGTAAATTAAATTAAAAAACAGCCGCCGACGGCGGCTGTTTTTGATTATTTTTCTCATCCGCGGCTGATCAGGTCGCCGTACTGGTTCATCCACATATCCGCCTCCCGCTTGAACATCCACACATTGTCCGCATCCACGTACTCGCCGCCAAGGCGCATAAACAAATCCGACCCGCTCTCGCCGCTGAGCAGCCTGTAGCCGGTGACCATGGCGTACTCTCCCATGGCGCCGGGCAGACGGATCATCGCCGCGTTGATCTGCCGCCGGTGGACGGCCTCCAGCGCATAGTCCTCATCGTCCAGGCCCATGATCAGCACTTCCTTATTGCCTACGAAATCGACGGCGCCCTGCATGCCCTGGGGATTCACGAAGAAAATGCCGTTGATTCCCTCTATCCCGGAAAGGTCCATGCCCGCCTGCCTGTCGTCCTTTTCCTCTTCGGCCGCCACCAGGCGGACGCTATGCTCATACTCGTCCAGCGCCTGCATGAAGCCGTCCACGCGCTCTTTCAGCGTCAGGGACGAGGTGTTGCGCTGCAG
Organism: Christensenellales bacterium; assembly: GCA_050944255.1. Classification (GTDB taxonomy): domain Bacteria; phylum Bacillota; class Clostridia; order Christensenellales; family Maliibacteriaceae; genus JBMNQS01. Next base: position 34,890 of record JBMNQS010000014.1, read on the forward strand.
GTAGATATCGGCTCTCCCGTACTGCTGCAGGCAGCTTTCAATCAGCGCCTTGCCCGTCTCGTAGCCGATACGCTCATAGTCCGCCGTCACCTCGCCTTTGGCAAGGTCTATATCCGACGAGGTCTCCAGCACCAGCACCGAGGGAATCTCCGCCTCCGCCAGCGCCAGAAGCGGCGGCGCGCAGCCAAATGCGTCCACCGGCGTTATAAACACCAGATCATACCCTTGCTCGATCATTTCCTTTACATCCTCGGTTTGCTTTTCCGCATCGCTTCCCGCGTCGAAGATTTCCAGCGTATCGCCGTCGCGCACCAGGCGCTGCATCCCCTGGATGGCCTTTAAAGTCTCTATAGCGTCGCTGACGGGCACGCTGTAGCCGATCTTGTAGCTGTCCGCATCGTCCAATTGCTCGAACACCTCATGGTCCTCCAGGTTGCCGGTATCAATGGACGGCATAACCGCAGACGGCGCGGGCGTCTGCGGTGGCGGCTGTGTCGGCTGAGGCAAAGAAGGGGTGGCCGAAGGCGGGATTTCCGGGGACGGTTGCAGGTCTTGCAGCGCGCAGCCCGAAGCAAACGCCAATAAAATGATTATGATCACTGCGCATATACTTCTTCTTTTCATATGAAAATCTCCTGTGTTCTGAATTGTCTGCTTTTTATGCTCGTTTTTATTATACCAAACTTCTCCAAATAAAGAAAAACGCCTGTGTTCTTTTTCCTTTACAAATTACGATTCCCCTCGCCGCCTTACGGGTTCTTTGCCGCTTATCCGCGGCGGCACAGCCGTTTTGGGCATACAAAAGCCTCCCGCTCATTAAAGCGGGAGGCCCAAAGAAAAAACTTATCCTATTTCGTCCACAATGGCCTGCGTCATCTCGCTGCAGGAGAGCGCCTCCCGGCCCGAAGCGGCGATATCCGCGGTGCGAAGGCCTTTTTGCAGCGCCCGGAAAACCGCCTCCTCCAGATGATCGGCCTCCTGATGTAGCGAGAAGGCATTCCGAAGCATCATGGCGGCGCACAGCACCGTGGCGATGGGGTTGGCCT
>JBMNQS010000015.1:0-33638 GCA_050944255.1 Christensenellales bacterium
TATTCCTATCGCTGCAAAAACGCAGGATCAGCGTACGGGCGGTGCAGGAGCTTGTAAAAAAGTATGCTTCCATCGCGGCGCCGCTGAAAAAGATTTCTCCTCATAAGCTCCGAAGTACGTACGGCACAGCACTTTATCAGCAGACGGGCGATATTTATCTGGTGGCGGATGTGCTCGGACACAGGGACGTCAACACCACGCGGAAACACTACGCGGCAATGAATGAAGACAAGCGCCGCTTGGCGGCCCGGGCCATTACGCTACGGGACGATGAACCGAGCGAAAGCTAATTCTACATTTCATCAGCTCAGCAAATTTGCGTATGTACGCCTTTGGACTGAACGAGCGGTCCGGGGCTTTTCGTAGCATGATAAACGCTGCAACCGGCAATGCCGGCCGACAGAAGCACCACCACCAGAATAAATGCAATGAAGCGAGCCTTGGAGCGTATGACCAGTACGTGCTTGCGTTTCATCATGGATCCCCTTCTCTCGGCTGAAATCAATCTGATGTTTTCATCATATACGAACATTTGTTCTTTGTCAATAGAAAAACGAACAAATGTTTGACTTTTTTGTTTTGGACTGTTATAATGAAAAAAATTAACCGGGAGCGTGGTCAAATGGCACAACAGATGAGCTCGAAGCAGGCGCAGATGCTGGCCTTTATCGATCAATACATACAGAAGCACGGCTACTCCCCCACCGTCCGCGAGATCGGGCAGGCTATGGGGCTTAAGTCCACCTCTACGGTGCACGGTTATCTAAAGAGATTGGAAAAACACGGCGCTCTACAGCGGGAAAGTGGAAAATCACGGGTCATTCAGGTATCTGAGGATCAAAACTTTCCCCGCCACAGCGTGGAGCATCTTCCCGTTGTGGGACGGGTCACCGCCGGATTGCCCATACTCGCCGAGGAAAACATCGAGGATTCCCTTCCGCTGCCAAAGGACTTTCTCCACGGCGATCCCGGCGATCATTTCGTTTTGACCATCAAGGGCGACAGCATGACCGGCGTGGGCATCAACGACGGCGACTATGTGATCGTCAAGCGTCAGCAAACTGCCAGGGACGGCGAAATTGTGGTGGCGCTGCTTGAAAACGAGGCTACGGTAAAGCGCCTCTATAAGGAAAAAGACTGCATCCGCCTACAGCCGGAAAATGATTTGTACGAGCCGATTCGCTCCCGGGATGTCCAGGTGCTGGGCAAGGTGGTCAGTCTTTTAAGGCGGTATTGAGCCCGCGCTTCATTGGACGGTACTAACAAGCGCGGGCCCATTCTTTTTACTTCAATTTTCAATCTGTCGTTTTTACTTTAGCCATACATCTTTTGTTCGTAATTCATATATGAAACGTATTCCTTGTTGCACTCCCCTATTTATATTTATTGTGCATAAAAAATAGTATCGTTTCTTATTTTTATTTTAGTTGATGCCTTTTATCAAATGACTCGCAAATCTCGCAATCCTATTTCCCGACATCCAAACAAAGAAAAGGGGCCCGCATGAAAAAGAGCATCGCACTGGCAAGGTATGATTTAAGGCAGATACGCAGGCGCAACAGGCGGTCCTATTTACTTGCTCATCGCGTGTCGCCATCGCCAGAGCACTGGTCAATACGCCTGAAATCGTCCTGGCCGACGAACCCACGGGCGCCCTGGATACCCGGACGCGGGACGACATCATGTCCGTATTGAAGAGCGTAAAGGAAGACGGGCGCACGGTGATCGTCGTCACCCATGACCCAGCGGTAGCGAAGATGTGCGACCGCGTACTGACCATACAGGACGGCCTATTTATTCAATAAAAATAATGAAATACTAACGGCACGCTCTCATTGGCGTGCCGCCTTTTAAGCCCACTACAATTTGTACTGTGATAGGATGGCCTCAGCCTCATCGGCCATCTCCATGCCCATGTTTTTGTCCTTCAGGAAATATAAGATGGCGTCCACCAAAACGTATTCGAACACATGGGATACGCCGCCCAGATCGTAAAACAGTTGATTTTTAACGGCCGTGCGCAATACGAGATCGGACAATTCCGCCGCCTTTGACGATGCGCTGTCGGTTATAAGCATCGTTTGAAGCCCCCGCTTACGCGCCAGCTCAATGGCTTGTATGACGGGAATCGATGTGCCCGAATGCGATATGGCGACAAGCACGTCCTTTTCGCCTGCAATATTGATGCTTCGAAACGTGTATTCAATATTTTGTGTATAGAAGGCCTTGATGCCAATTCTGCCAAGGCGCAGCGCCATATCCGACGCAATGGCGCCTGAATTTCCCCAGGCGCATAAATATACCTGCTCGGCGCTGGCCAGAAGCTCCACCGCCTCAAGCAGCACCGCCATATCCACGTTTTTGGCCGAATCCGTGATGTTCGCCGCCACCTGGCTGAAAAACTGCACTACGTCTTTTGGCGCCGTTTGATCCGAGACGTTCACAAATTGCCTGGTGCCCGATTCACTGGCCAAATGGATCTTCATCTGCTGAAACCCGGTATATCCGATGTGTTTGCACATGCGGATCACCGTGGCGTCGCTGGTCCCGCTGTTTCGAGCCAATTCCGATATATTCATTTCCAACACTTTTTCCGGATGCTGCAGAATATAGTCGGCCGCTTTCTTCTCCGCATCAAACATCCTGTTATAAGTTCGGCGAATATTCTCCGTAACCACTACTTGCCTTCCTCCCATCTTCTATAATCTTTTTTCTTTTATAATATCATAACACAACCGCGTTTCGCTCTTTTAATTCAACCTATGTTTTACATTCCGCCGCCAGGGCGCATGCGCCGTACATGCCCGCAAAATCTCCTAAAACGGCCCTCCGTACAGGGCAGCACTGCCTTTGATGCAAAACCTGTTCTTTTACCTGCGCATTGAGCGGATCAAGCAATATATCCCCCGCGTTCGCTATCCCGCCGCCAATGAGCACCAGCTCGGGATTAAACAGCTTCATCACATTTCCGACCCCGATGGCCAGATAGCGAACAAAGCGCCGGAAAATCACCGTGCTGGCCGCATCCCCCTGACGCACGCCCTTTTCAATCATGGAATTGTCGTACACGCCCGCATTGTCCGCGATAAATCCATGCAGCGCCGAGTCCGGATATTGAGGGAGAATATATTGCGCATGGCGCGCCATCGCCGTCCCGGAACTGTAGGCTTCCAGATGCCCCGGACGTCCGCAAAGGCACGTGTCGCCTCCGTCGGCCACAATGGTCATATGTCCAAGCTCCGTGGATAAATTCTCCGAGCCACGAAAAACCTTCCCCTCTATAATTACCCCACATCCCAGGCCCGTACCCAGTGTCAGAAGGACCATATGCCGCGCTTTTTTGTTCATGCCAAAGACATACTCACCCAGCGCGTTCACATTGGCGTCGTTATCAATGATGCATGGCGCACCATAATATCGGCCGATCTCTTCGCATGGATTGAATCCGTCCCATCCCAGGACGGATAAACAAATCGTTTTTTGCTCTTCAAAATCCACCATGCCGGGGAGTCCCATGGCAACGCCGGCCACCTTCTTTTCCGTAATGCCGGCGCGCTCAAACAGTGCGTCGACGGCTTGCAGCATGCAGGCGCAGGCATGTTCGTACCCTTTTTCAGGTTCCGTCTTTATCACGCAGCGGCCCATTTCACGATCCTGCGCGTCCATGACCATCATTTTCGTATTGGTGCCCCCCACGTCAATGCCGATTCGATACGTCTGCATACGCCTCTCCCCTTCGCCCTATTCTAGGTTGGCGTGCCTTGAAAAAGCCCGGTCCGTCGCCACGCCCATTTTTTCTGCCAGAGGCAATATCATCGCGTCTGCCAAAAACAGCACGCTTTGTTCAAACAGGCTTCCGCCCGGCAAAATGGTTTTTTTCATGGCGCCATTCTCAATTTTATCCGTATAAGCCGGCACCTTCACCAAAACATCGGCGCGTGAGCCAAGGGGCGTTTCCGCTTGAATGGTGATGACGGCCAGAGTACCGTTTAATCGTTTCACTTTTTCAGCAATCGCGATCAGGCCCGACGTCTCCCCCGATCCTGATGCGATGATCATCAAATCGCCGGATTCAAACGCCGGCGTCGTCGTATCGCCGGTCACATAGCTCGTTAAGCCTACATGCATCAGGCGCATGGCAAAGCAGCGCAGCATTAAAAGTGAGCGTCCCGCTCCGGCGACGTATATTTTTTTGGCTTTTAAGATTTCCTGCATGAAGGCGCCAAGCTCTTCCGGGCAGACATGCAGGAGCGCTTGCGAAAGCTCTACAGCAGCCCGCGCCGCCGTATCGGCTATATTGATCATATCCTTGTATTCCTTTCCTATCCGTTTCCCCATCACATCCAGCGCGTACGTATTTTTATACTCTACGCGTATCGTTCCAGGACGGCGCGCATTTGCCTGGCCGCCTGACGCATGTCCGGATGGTTGCATATGCCTCCTCCGGAAATAATCACTTCCGCGGGGCTGGCCGCCGCTTCTTCAAAATTTGCAAGGCTTATCCCGCCGGCGATGGCTTTCGGCGTTTTTATATGATCCAATTTTCGCAGCTGCTCCACCGGATCAATGCCGTTTTTCTGGACGTCCGTTCCGACATGAACACAGATATAATCCGGCTGCATCGCCTCGATCTGCTTCGCGCGCGAAACAATATCGGGTACCGCGCATGTATCCACAAGCGCCATCTTGCCATATTCTCTGGCCAGCTCAATCGTTCCCCTTACGGTCTCATCATCGGCCGCCGCCAGAACAGACACCATGTCCGCCCCCGCGTCAAAGGCAATTTTCGGCACGATTCTGCCGCCGTCCATCACTTTAATATCGGCAAAAACAATTTTATCCGGATACTGCTTTTTAACTGTGCGCACAGCATGGCAGCCCTCGGCGATCATAAGGGGCGTGCCCAATTCGATGATGTCTACATACTCGGCCACTTCTTCCAGCACCGCAAGCGCAGCCCACGTTGAGAACAAGTCCAAGGCCACCTGTAATTTTTTCATTATATAATGTATCTCCTTATTTTACTCTATACAAAGCATATCCATAACGGCGCCGCGGTCAATATCCGGGTTGGCTAAGAACGCAAAAGCCTGCGGCGTCTTTTTAAAACTTTCATAGACAGGCAGCCCGAATATGATGCCCAGCTTGGGATTCTCTCTAACCGTCGCGCGCCTGGATTCAGGCAGCTTTTTATACCGGGGGTTTGGCTGTATAGAAGGCCCTTTTTCACCGCACAGAACGTACACGCCCATCCCTTGATGATGGCGCACCGGATCATAGTGAATCGGGCAGGGTTTGTACGCCAAATTGCTAAAGACGAGCGGCCCTTCCCCTATATTCACCGAGCAGTGACCGTAGTTGGGCGGCACGATAATGGTCTGCCCCTGCCGCACGGTGGCCAAAATAATATCCCGTACGTCCATATCCTCCGGCTGAGAATCAAAATGATCCGCCCTTTGCAGGACATACAGCGCCGTTCCCTTTATAACCTCATACACTTCCGCGTATGTATTTGTCCGCGTTTTATTGTATCCGTGATAATGTCCCGACGTTTTTTTGCATTCCCCATTTACATGGCCGGGCATTACAATCGTTATGTCGTACTGAAAGTCATATGCTTCCAGCAGCGCCTCGTCCTCGGGAAAAGCCAGTCCCCGGTATACGTCGTAGACCGGGTCGTCTTCTTGAAGGTCTTTTTCGTCCGCGAACAGGCCTCTCATCTCCCCCGCCGTTTTGCGCGCATAGCCCATATAGGAGAGCGCGGCGCTGATCGCCAGCACATTTGTCTCTTCGTCCAGATAAACGGGCAGTCCGCTTCTCTTCAGTTCCATCATTTTCGCCCCATCCTTTTACGCGTCATTGGTTCACGATAGCCCGGCCGGGGATTGCCCCCGGCCGGCCGCTTTGTATATGCCTTCATTATCCTTTGTAATAGTCGCCTATATTGTCTTGTGTAATCAGGACAAAATCAATCCAGTATTCCTTTTCTATGGGTTCGCCCTTTATGAGCTTTTCGCAGGTCTCCGCCGCCAGCCTGCCCTGGCCTTCCCCGTCCTGGAAAACCGTTGCGTTAAGCTCTCCGGTGCTGACCATCTGAAGCGCGCTGTCAATGGCGTCCACGCCGATGACGACGATATCCTCACGCCCGGCCTCAATGCAGGCCAGTTTTGACGCCACCGACATATCGTCATTGTCGCAGATGATGGCCGTCAATTCAGCCCCATAGAGCGAAATCCAGTCCTGGGTGAACTTGCTGGCTTTGTCGCCTGCCCATTCCGCCGTCTGCTCGTCCAGCATCTTCCATCCGCTGGCTTGGTCCATAATATTATGGATACCCTCTGTACGCTCGATGGCGGCCGAGTTCCCCGGCATCCCCATCAGGTGTCCGTATCCGCCCGTATCTCCGCATGTATCCAGAATGTACCGCCCCATGATTTCGCCCGCGTTGACGTCATCGGACCCCACGTAGGCCGCCGCCAGTTCCTCGGTATTGTTGGTCTTGGCATTGACCACCACCACCGGAATGCCGGCCTCATGGAGAATCTGAACGGCCGGTGCGCTGCCATCGGATTCAGCCGGCTGCACGATCGCCACCGTCACGCCATAATTCACCAGATCGTTTGCCTGGCTGATCTGCGTTGAGGGATCAGTGTTTCCGTCCAGGCAGATATAGTCGTCAATAACGCCGTTTGCCTTCATTTCCTCCAGTTTTTCAAGTCCGCCCGCATTGATTTTTGTCTCGAAGACGTTCGTTGTGTTCTTCTGGAGCCATCCCACCACAATTTTGTCCTGTGTGCCGGAAGGTGAGCCCGCATCATCCGTTGCTCCGCCCCCGCAGGCCACCACACTCATAACGACTTTCTGTTGGTTTCCGCCGCTGAGCGAGAATACATCGGCCTCAATGCTGGGTGCTTTGATGCGCAGCCGCTTTGCAATGTCGCTGCATTCGCGCTTTTCACGTTTCACCCGAAGGATAGGCTGCTTCTGATGGTAGATAAGCGTCGGAAGCGATATGTTTTCCCGGATGGAGCGAAAAAGGCAGAGGCCGTAATTCTTGCGGTCTTCATTGACCATGGCAATCCCGCAGTCAATCGCATCGCTCGGGCTTTTGATTTTCAGCCGCTTGCCCTGCAGATACACTTCTCCGCACGTCAGAGGATCGAGCCCAAAAACAGCGCGCATCGTCTCGCTGCGCCCCGAGCCGACAAGACCGAGAACGCCCAGTATTTCTCCTTTTCGCACCTCAAAGCTGATATCCTGAAACCCCTTCCCTGACAGCCCTTTGACTTCAAACACTACCTCTTTAATGGGGCAATCGGTCTTGGGAAAGATACTGGAGATTTCACGGCCGACCATCATCGTAATCAGCTCATTTTTTGTCGTGTCCCCGATGGCCTTTGTTCCGATATACTTTCCATCCCGCAGGACCGATACCGTATCGCATATATCCATAATCTCGTCCATCCGATGCGAAATATAGATAATGGACACCCCTTTTTCCTTGAGCGACCGGATGGTTTCAAACAGCCTGTCCGTCTCCTCGCTGTCCAGCGCGGACGTGGGTTCGTCCATGATGATCAGTTTGGCGTCGCACGAAACGGCTTTTATAATTTCGATCATCTGCACTTGCGCAAGCGTCAGGTTTTCCATCAGCATTTTGGGATCGGCATTAAACTTGAATTGCGCCAGTATATCGGCAGCTTTACGGTTCGTCTCCTTTTTATTTAGAAACGGCGTTCTTCCAAATGTGTCTTCCCGGTTTAAAAAGATGTTCTCGGCAATTGTCAGATACGGTTCTGGATTAAGCTCTTGATGGATCATTGAGATACCCGCCCGGATGGCTTCGGCCGGGCTGTCTGATACGTACGGTTTCCCCTCAAGCAGCATCTGGCCTTTATCCGCCTTATAAAGCCCCATGATAATTTTCATGAGCGTTGATTTGCCGGCGCCATTCTCCCCCATCAGAGCATGCACTTCACCTTTTTTTACGGCCAGTTCAACCTCATCAAGCGCTTTTGTGCCGCCAAACGCTTTTGAAATGCCGCTGCATTCAAAGACGCAAGTTGCATCCAATACGATCCCTCCTTATCCAATGCTGATAAAAAATTATTTTTTATGAAGTTTTTATTTTTGTATTTACAAAAGAAAAACAGCGTTCGCCATACACTTAAATATCGCCTAAAGTATAATTATATCAGCATATTTTGTCAATACATTTTTATAAAATTAATTTTTTTGATTTCTTTAAAAATTTTTTCACCATGCACATATGACATAAATTAAAATTTTTACAAAGTATTTTTTTACAGAAATACGGCAAAGCCGCATCAGAACCATATAAGCGGCCGGCATATAAAGCGAAATCTTATACTACTATTCAAATAACTTTCCAAGAGATGTGCCGTCGGCAAACCCCGACATGAAACAGATCGCGGAGGGATCAGATAAAGTGTAAAAACCAATCTCTTCCGGCATTAAAAAATATCCTCACGCATGATCTTCAAAAGGCGGCATTATCACGGGCAGTTCATATGAACATTTTAACGGGAAAGAGGCCTTTTCTGTTCACTCATCCGCCCATATAACCATACGCCAACAAACTATCTGCAAATGCCTGTCTTAGTTGCGTCTGTCTTAGTTGCGTCTTATTTTAGTATTAAGAAAATCTCCCTGCTCTGTTGTATCTATAATAAGGCAAAGAGGGTGCTTATAACGTAAGCAGTCCTTTTTCCGCCACGTGGTTCAGCGCCACCATCAGCGCGATTTTGCCGTGTTCAAACGTCAGGCCGCCCTGAATGTGCACCGTATAGGGCTCCCGGATGGGGCCGTCGGCGCTCCATTCGATGGAGCCGCCCTGAATGAAGGCGCCTGCCGCCATGATCACCTGATCGTCGTAACCGGGCATATCCCACGGCTCGGGACGCGCGTGGGCATCCACCGGCGCGCCCATCTGCGCCCCCTGGCAAAACGCAATGAGACGTTCTTTTTGGCCCAGTTTCACCGACTGGACGATATCGTCCCGGCGCGCGTTGGATTTGGGGCACGTTTCATAGCCCAGCCTTTCGAAAACCTCCGCCGCCAGCGCCGCCACCTTCAGGCTCTGGGCCACTACGTGGGGCGCCAGAAATAATCCCTGGTAAAAGGGCGTGTACATGGCGGCGTAGGAGCCGATTTCCCGGCCGGTGGACGGGGTGGTCATGCGCCCGGCGCACAGCTCGATCAAGTCGGCGCGCCCGGCGATGTAGCCGCCGGTGGGCGCCAGGCCGCCGCCAGGGTTTTTGATCAGCGAACCGGCCATGATGTCCGCGCTCCAGAGGGTAGGCTCCCCCGTCTGCGTGAATTCACCGTAGCAGTTGTCCAGCGCCACGATCATTTCAGGGGCGATCCGGCGCGCCAGTTGGCAGGTCCGCCGGATGTCCGACTCGCTCAGGGAGTCGTGGAACGCGTAGCCGCGGCTCCTCTGGAGGTGAACGACCTTAGGACGCTCTTTTTCAAGCGTCTTTTCCAGCGCCTGAAAATCCATGCAGCCGGCGTCATCCAGCGGCTGAATTATGACGCGGACGCCCATGTCGCGCAGACTGCCGGGCGGGTGGCCACTCTCATCGCCCAGAACGCCAAGCAGCGTGTCGTAGGGCGTCCCGTTGGCGCATAGGAGCGTGTCGCCGGGACGAAGCAGCGCGTAAAGCATGGTGGCGATGGCGTGGGTGCCAGAAGCGAACTGCGGCCTGATCAGGGCATCTTCAGCCTGCAGGCTCTGCGCCAGCACCTTATCCAGCGTATCCCGGGAAATATCATTGTAACCGTATCCGGTGGACGGCAGCATGTGCATGGCCGACACCCGGTGATCGCCAAAGGCTTTCAGTACCCGGGCCTGGTTGACCATAGCGATACGGCCAAACCTCTCAAAAACACTTTGTAAACCACCCTGCGCATCCCGCACCAGCTCTGCAATCTCCGGCCGGATATTAAAAATTTCTGCAAACGAATGCTCCATGGACGCCTCTTTCATAAAACGGCTGTACTCCCTGTTTTTTCTATGTTTTATTGTAAACTATGTTCGGGTTGATGTATTTCTTTCGTAAGCTCTTCTATGCTTGTTCTTCCAAAACCTCCATCATTTTATCGACAATTTCCTCTGCATTTCCGTGCGTTTCCACATCCAGCCAGCGGATGCCCTCTTCGCGCCTGAACCACGTCAGCTGGCGCTTGGCGAAGCGGCGGGTCTGCTTTTTGATCTCCTCCACGGCTTCTTCCAAAGTGAACTCCCCGGCCAAATGGGCCGCCAGCTGTTTGTAGCCCAGAGACTGCATGGAAAGGCTCTGCCTGGTCACGCCGTCTTGGGCAAGCAGATTTCGTACTTCGTCCAGAAAACCGGCGGCCATCATCTGATCCACGCGCCATTCAATGCGACGGTAGAGGCTTTCTCGGCTCATGGTCAGTCCAAAGAGCGCGGCATCATCAAAGCGCGGCCGCATCTGCCTGAAGCCGCCGCCCTTTCGTCCTCCCGACAAGGCAATCTCAAGGGCGCGGATCACCCGTTTCCTGTCGTTGGGGTGTAGACGGTCGGCCGCGGAAGGATCTTCCCGCATGAGCTGCCCGTACAGCGCCTCGCCGGATTTTTCCTCCAGACGCTCGCGAAGCAGAGGATCGGCATCCCGCCCGCCAAAATCCAGCGGATAGAGCACCGCATGGACGTAAAACCCGGTGCCGCCCACCAGGATCGGCACCTTTCCCCTCCGGTGCAGATCATCGATAATCTCCAGCGCATCCCGAACAAACTGCGCCGCGCTGTAGGATTCGCTTGGGTCCCTGATGTCAATGAGGTGGTGCGGCACGCCCAGCATCTCCTGGCGACTGACCTTGGCGGTGCCGATATCCATGCCGCGGTAAATCTGCGCGGAATCGGCGGAGATCACCTCCCCGCCCAGTTTCCGCGCCAAAAGGGCGCCACAGGCGCTCTTGCCTGTGGCGGTAGGCCCTGCAATGGCAATCACGGACGATCTAGACACGTTTAAAACGCCTCTCCAGTTCATATTGGGTCATCTTGAAGTACACCGGCCGGCCATGGGGACAGTGCATGGGCGTCGTCTGCCGGCCGATGCGCTGTACAAGGGCATCCATTTCGCCGCGGGACAGGGCATCCCCCGCCTTGATGGCCGCCTTGCAGGCCGCGCTCATCACCGCATACCGCTTCAGATCGGCAGTGGAAACCTGCCGCGCGTCGGAAAGGGCGCTGAGCGTCTCCTGGAAGAAGGCGTCCAGCTGCGGCTCCCCCAGCACCATGGGCACCTCCCGCACCTGCAGCGTCATGGCGCCAAATTCCTCGACGGTGAATCCCAGATCGGCAAATACGTCCGCATTGTCCAGATAAAGCACCATCTCCGACGCGGACAAATGGACGATGTGCGGCACCAGCAGCGGCTGGGTGACCATCCTGGCCGCCTTGAGCTGCGCCTCGTACTCGTCGAAAAGCAGCCGCTCATGGGCGGCGTGCTGGTCGATAAACAGCAGTTCACCCCCTATCTGAAGGATCAGATACGTATCGAACGCCTGCCCCAGCACCCTGTAGTACGGCGTTTCCTCCAGTGTCTCCTCGGGCAGCATTTCCTGCTGCGGCTCGGGGGCAAGCTCATGGGCAAAGGACGTATCGCTTTGCGGGGGCGGGGCGCTCCGGGGCGGAATCTCCTCCCCACGGCGCCTCTGCGCCTGGTCCATCTGGGTAAAGACCGAACCCACCACGTCCCAGGAGATGGGGGCGGACCCTTGCCTTATTAAGCCGGCCGGCGCGGGTATGACCTGGAAATCCTCCATATCGATCCTGGGCCTGTCGCCGGAGAGCACCGTGGACTTGACCCTTGCGGCAGGCGGTTCGGGCGATACATCCTCCTGCGCAGGCGGCGGAACATCGTGTGCCTGATCGATATTCTGCGCGCCCGAGAGCACATTATCCCTCCTGCCCTCCAGCGCCGCCGCGCACAGCACCGTGATGCGGCTGCGCAGCGCCCGCTCGTTATGCAGCCGTACCTCCAGCTTATTGGGATGGACGTTGACGTCCACCTCCTGGGGCGGCATCTGCACGTTCAGTACAAAAAACGGGAATTTATGCACCATCAGCCGCGTATCGTACGCCGCCTCCACGGCGGAAGCCAGTGCAAAACTCCTGACGGGGCGGCGATTGATCTGTACATGCTGGCGCCGCCTGTGGGGCCTGGCCAGCTCCGGGCCGCCCAGCACCCCCGAGAAGGTGACGCCGTTTTCGCTCACCTCTTGCAGCGGAATCAGATGGCCCACCACCTCCCGTCCGTAAACGGAAAAGACCGCGTCCTCCAGCTTGCCGTTGCCGGGACTGTGATAGACGGTGCGTCCCTGGCTGGAGAGACGGATGGAAACCTCCGGATAGGACAGTATGGCCTGCAGCACAGCGTCGGATACGTAGCTGGATTCCACATTCTCACGCTTGAGGAACTTGCGTCTGGCCGGAACGTTGTAAAACAGGTCGCGCACGATGAGGGTGGTGCCCTCAGGGCAGCCGATTTCCTCCTGGGAAAGCACCTCCCCGCCCTCAATGACGATTTTGGTGCCGAAGGGCTCGCCCCGCCGGCACGTGGTCAGCTCCACTTTGGCCACCGCCGCGATGCTGGAAAGCGCCTCACCGCGAAAGCCCATGGTGGAAATGCGATGCAAATCCTCTCCGGTGGCGATCTTGCTGGTGGCGTGCCGCTGGAAAGCCAGCGCCGCATCCTGCGCATCCATGCCCGCGCCGTTGTCGGTGACGCGCAGAAACTCAATGCCGCCGCCGCGCATCTCCACGGATATGGCGCTGCTACCTGCGTCCACGGCATTTTCTATCAGCTCCTTGACGATGGAGGCGGGGCGCTCCACCACCTCGCCTGCGGCTATTTGATTGGCCACCTCCATGGGCAGCACCCGAATCTTTCCCATTTATTCACTCTTCTGCAGCTTGTTCTGCAGGCTCTCCAATGTATTGATCGCCTCCATGGGCGTCATAGCGGTCAGGTTTAAATCCCGCAAAATGCTGACCACCTGCAGCGTATCGGCATCCTGCGCAAAGAGCCCCAACTGCTGCACAGGCTCCGGCGCACCTTCTCCCTCAATGATCTGCTTCGTCTTTTTCGTGATATCCGAGCGTTCCAATTGGCGCAGCACTTCCTTGGCCCGCTCCACTACCGGCAGCGGGATACCGGCCAGCTTGGCCACCTCGATGCCGAAACTTCTGTCCGTGGCGCCGCGCACCACCCGGCGCAGGAAGATGATGTCGTCCCCGTACTTCCTGGCCGATACGCAGTAGTTCTTGACCCCGTCCAGCCGGCCTTCCAGCTCTCCCAGCTCCTGGTAGTGGGTGGCGAACAGCGTCCTGGCCTGAAGATGGCTCTGGGCGGAAATGTATTCCACTATTGCCCAGGCAATAGATAGTCCGTCGAAGGTGGACGTTCCCCGCCCGATTTCATCGAGGATGAGCAGGCTCTTCTTCGTGGCGTGCGCCAAAATGTGAGCCATTTCGCTCATTTCCACCATAAAGGTGCTCTGTCCGCCGGAAAGGTCGTCAGAGGCCCCCACGCGGGTAAACACCCGGTCCACCACGCCGATATGCGCCTGCTTCGCCGGTACGAACGAGCCCATCTGGGCCATCAGCGCAATCAGTGCCACCTGGCGCATGTACGTGGATTTTCCTGCCATATTGGGGCCGGTGATAATCAAAAAGCGATTCTCTCGCGTATCGAGCTTCACGTCGTTGGGCACGAAGTTTGTGTCTGTCTGGACGGCCTCTACCACCGGATGGCGGCCGGCAGTGACGGAAATTTCTTCGGAATCGTCCACCGCGGGGCGGACGTAGCCCCTTGCCTGCGCCACGTTTGCAAAGCTCTGCAGGCAATCCAGCGTGGCGATGGCGCCCGCAGTCCGGTGGATGCGCTCCACCTCCTGCGCCACGCTGTCGCGCACCTGCAGGAACAATGCGTATTCCAGTTTGGCGATCTTGTCCTCCACGCCGGTGAGCTGCTGCTCAATTTCCTTCAGCTCCGGCGTAATGTACCGCTCCGCGCCCACCAGCGTCTGCTTTCTCACATAGCGCATGGGCACCACGGAAAGGTTCGAGCGGGTTACTTCGATGTAATAACCAAAGACCTTGTTGTAGCCCACCTTCAGGTTCTTGATGCCGGTGGCCTCGCGCTCATCCTTCTCCAGTTGGGCGATCCAGTCCCTGGAATGAAGCGCCGCGTCGCGCAGTTTGTCCAGTTCGTCGTCGAACCCCTGCGCAATGACGCCGGGGTCGCGGACGCTCAGCGGCGCGTCGGGACTGATGGCAGAGGATAAAAGCTCGCCCACGTCCCGCATCAGATCGATCTGCATCGCCATATCGGCAATCAGCGGGGACTTGAGCTTCAGTACGTAGGTCTTGATCTGCGGCAGCAGCGTCAGGGACCTTCCCAGTGACAATAGATCCCTGGCCCCCGCGCTGCCCACGCTGACGCGGCTGGCCAGGCGCTCCATGTCGTAGACCTGGTTCAAAAGATCCCGCAGGGCGCTTTGGGCGATGACTTCCGAACAGAATTCCTCCACCGCATCCAGCCGCCGGTTGATTTCCCCGACATCCAAAAGCGGCTGCTCCACCCAGCGGCGCAGCATCCTGGCGCCCATGGACGTCTGGGTCTTGTCCAAGAGGCCCAAGAGCGAGCCCTTCTTGCTCCTTGTGCGCATGGTCTGGGTAATCTCCAGGCTGTGGCGGGTCATAGCGTCCAGCATCATCACGCTGCGGCTCTTCTGCACATTGAGCCTCGCGATGTGCGCCATGGCGTGTTTCTGCGTCTGGTTCAGGTAGTCTAAGAGCGCCGCGGCGGCGCAGGCGGCCATGGGCATTTTATCGATGCCGTAGGGCGATAAATCCTTGAGCTGAAAGTGCTCGCAGAGCATCTGCTCGGCCGTCCGAAGCTCGCGCATCTGGGTCTGGAAGACGTCCATGCGGGCCGGAACGCGCTTTTTGAAATCTTCTATTTCGGAGGACTTCATCATCATGGCCTCATCGACGATCAGTTCCGACGCGTCGATGCGCGCCAGTTCGTCCATCATCCGCTCCGTCGCGTTCTCTCCGGTCAGCTCATCCACCACAAATTCACCGGTGGAGATATCCGTATACGCAAGACCGATGCGCCCTTCCTCCAGGCAGAGGCTCACCAGGTAATTGTTCTTGGAGCTGTCCAGCATGCTTTCCTCAAGAACGGTGCCCGGCGTGACGACCCGCACCACGTCGCGCTCCACCAGAGCGCCGGGGGCAGGCTCGGTGATCTGCTCGGCAATGGCCACCTTGTAGCCTTTGGCAATCAGCCGGCTGATGTACGTATCGGCCGAATGGTGCGGCACGCCGCACATGGGCGCCCGCTCCGCAAGACCGCAGTCGCGGCCCGTCAGAGTCAATTCCAGCTCTCTGGAGGCCACCATGGCGTCCTCGAAGAACATCTCGTAAAAATCGCCCAGCCGGAAAAAGACCAGGCAATCCTTGTACTTTTCCTTGATTTCAAGATGCTGCCGCATCATAGGGGTCAATTCCGCCATGCTATTTCCCTTCCGCCATCGTGCCTAAAAGTATATTGCCCTTGGCTCTGCCGATTGTTACGTCCACCAATTGGCCGATTTTGTCCTGGCTCCCTCCGAAATGAACCGGGCGCCCGCAATCGGTGCGGCCCACCAGTTGCCGCGCCTGGCCGCCGGCTTTCTCCACGAGAACTTCACAGGTTTGGCCCACGTAGCCGGCGTTGATTTCCGCCGTGATCTGTCTCTGCAGTCCGATCAGCCTTTGAAGCCGCTCGCGCTTGACCAGCTCGGGCACCTGATCGGCCATCTTGTCCGCCGCGGTGCCGCGCCTGGCTGAAAAGCCGAAGAGATAACCGCTGTGGAAGCGAACTTGGCGGATCAACTCCAGCGTCTGCTCAAAATCCTCATCGGTCTCGCCGGGGAACCCCACGATGATATCCGTGGTCAGCCCGATATGCGGCATCTTTTCGCGGAGCTTGCGAACCAGACCCAAATAATGCTCCCGGGTGTATTTCCTGTTCATGCGGCGCAATACATCATTGGAGCCGGACTGCACCGGCAGGTGAAGCTGCTTGCAGACATGCCGGCACTGGGCCATGGCCGAAATGAGGCTGTCGGACAGATCCTTGGGGTGCGACGTCATAAAGCGGATGCGGGCGATGCCTGGTACCCGGTCCAGTTCCCGGAGCAGCTCGGCGAAGGCGTCCCCGCCTCCGGCGTAGGAATTGACGTTCTGGCCCAAAAGGACGATCTCCCGGGTGCCGCCTTTTACAAGCTGCCGCACCTCGTCCACGATCTCCTCCTTTTTGCGGCTGCGCTCACGGCCGCGCACAAAGGGCACGATGCAGTAGGTGCAGTAATTGTCACAGCCCTGCATGATGTCCACGAACTTGGAGGGCGTCGCCTGCGTCCGAAGAAGCCCCTTTTGCACCTGCTCCAGCTGCTCTTTGTCGAAGATTTCCACGATGGGCTTCTCGCCGCCTTGGATGCGGCCCACGTATTCGGGCAGCTTGTGCATATTGTGGGTGCCGAAAATCAGCTCCACGAAGTCGAAACGCCGCAAAAAGTCATCAGCCGCGCCGGACTGCTGCATCATGCAGCCGCATACGCCGATGATCTTTTCGGGGTTCTCCCGCTTGGCCTTTCTGAGCCTGCCCACGTTTCCAAACACCCGGTCCTCCGCATGTTCCCGGATGCAGCAGGTGTTGTACAGGATCACGTCGCCGCTTTCGGAGCCCTCCCCGGCGGGCAGCCCGCCGATGGACTCCAGCATGGCGCCCATCTTTTCGGAATCGCGCACGTTCATCTGGCAGCCGTAGGTGATGATCTGATAGGTAAATGTTTTATCGGGACGCAGTTTCTCCATGCGCTGTTCAAACTCCTTGTCTAAAAACCATACGTTTTTATTATAACCGCTGGCGCTGCGCGTGACAACTTTCCGCAGGTTCCGGCATATCTTTTACGATTACGGCTTATAGAGGACTTCATTATTTGACCGTCCTCTTGCAGACGCCAGGCGCCGCCGGTTAAACCCATGTTTGCGCTTTGATCACCGGACGCAAAACCCGTTCTTGCCGCCGTTATGGCGATTGCACCCCTTGCACATTTTTAGCGTATCTTTTATATAGCGGCCTCTCTGCCGTTCGCCTGACAATGCATTTAATACGTAAAGGAGTAATTTCCCATGATAGACTGGGCGGTAAACCAACACCCTCTGCTGCTTGTGCTGCTGGGAACGGGATTCACCTGGGGTATGACGGCCCTTGGCGCAGCCACCGTTTTCTTTTTTAAAAAAATCAATAAACCCGTACTCAATACCATGCTGGGGTTCGCCTCCGGCGTCATGATCGCCGCCAGCTTCTGGTCCCTTCTGGCGCCCGCCATCGAAATGGCCCAGGACGGACCCCTGCCCGCCTGGCTCGTGGCCACGCTGGGCTTTATATTGGGCGCGGCGTTTCTCTATGGCTCGGATAAACTGCTCCCCTACCTGAAAATGGGCGCGCTTAACGACAAGAAAAACGAAATTGTATCCACCCGCATGCGCCGCAGCATCCTTTTGATATTCTCCATTACGCTGCACAATATCCCCGAGGGATTGGCCGTGGGCGTGGCCTTCGGCGCGGCGGCGCAGGCTATGGATATACACGCCATTGTGGCGGCCTTTCTCGTGGCCTTCGGCATCGGCATACAGAACTTCCCCGAAGGCGCGGCGGTATCCATCCCCCTGCGAAGGGAAGGATTTTCCCGCGGCAAAAGTTTTTGGTACGGACAGCTTTCCGGCCTGGTAGAGCCCATTGCAGGCTTCCTGGGCGCGGCGCTGGTGATGCACGTACAGCCCATTCTCCCCTACGCACTGGCGTTTGCCGCAGGCGCCATGATCTACGTGGTGGCGGAAGAGCTGATTCCCGAAGCCCAATCGGATACCAAAAAGAAACATTCCCACTTCGCCACCATAGGCTGCATTTTAGGTTTTGCCGTCATGATGCTGCTGGATGTGGCGCTGGGATAATTTTCATTTAAAATCAGACAGAGGGTTCGCTGAAAAGCGACCCTCTTTTGATTTGCCGGAAAATCCAAATTCCAAGCCGGGTAGGTTGATGTTTCCCAAGGCGGGCACGGGTTCGCTCTACCTGTGATCCTTAAGGTACGGCGGCGCTTCACATCCTATTTCCTGTTTTCAAGAAGTGTCCGGCATGTTATCATAAAAGTATTCCGGCAATTAAATATTGGAAAAGGAGTGGTTGTATGATGGATTGGCTGGCAACGCTGCACCCCTTTATACTGGTTTTAATCGCGACGGGCTTCACCTGGGGCATGACGGCCCTCGGCGCGGCCGCGGTTTTTTTCTTTAAGAAGATCAACCAGAAAGTTCTCAACGCCATGCTGGGTTTTGCTTCCGGCGTCATGATCGCCGCCAGCTTCTGGTCGCTTTTGGCTCCGGCCATTGAAATGGCGGAAAGAAGCACGCTGCCTGCCTGGGCGGTGGCGGCCATCGGTTTTTTAACCGGCGGCGCATTTTTGTATCTGGCGGACAAACTGCTGCCCCATATACACTTCGGCACCCCTGAGGGACAGGCCGAAGGACTGCCCTCCACGCTGCGCAGGAGCATCCTTTTGGTGTTTTCCATCACGCTGCACAATATTCCCGAGGGCATGGCCGTCGGCGTAGCCTTCGGAGCGGCGGCCAGGGTAATGGATGTTCCGGCCATCACGGCGGCGTTTATCGTGGCGCTGGGTATCGGCATACAGAACTTCCCCGAAGGGGCGGCCGTATCCGTTCCCCTGCGCAGGGAAGGGTTATCCCGGATAAAAAGTTTTTGGTACGGGCAGCTTTCCGGCCTGGTGGAACCCATCGCGGGCCTGCTGGGGGCGGCGCTGGTGATGTACGTGGAGCCCATACTCCCCTACGCGCTGGCATTCGCCGCGGGGGCCATGATCTACGTGGTCGTCGAAGAGCTGATTCCCGAGGCGCAGACCGGAGGCAAGCACGAAAATACGCACCTGGCGACGCTGGGCTGCATGATCGGCTTTGCGGTGATGATGATCCTGGATGTGGCGCTGGGATAAGGCGCCGGATAAAAATGCGCCATGCCTTTTCTATACAGTTTTTTCCTTTTGTGTTAAAATGAGCGCAGCTTGTTTTAATCCTATCATAAAGAGAAAGGATACCGTCTATGGCTACATTTGCACTGCATCTTCGAAGCGAGATTCTGGAACAGAACACCGTCGTTCACGTTATTTTGCCGGATTACGCATCCAGCGACCGGCCCATGAAACCCAAGGATTATTACGATCAGCGCAAGAAATTCAAAGTGCTCTGGCTGCTGCACGGCCGGGGCGGGGATTCGTCGGACTGGATGAGAAAGACATCCATCGAGCGCTACGCGCTGGAGCGCAAGCTGGCGGTGATTATGCCCGACGCCAGAAACAGCTGGTACGCGGACATCCCCGGCTATAAATTGTGGACGTTCCTGGAAGAGGAACTGATGCCCATGACGTACGCGTTCTTTCCGCTGTCTGAAAAGACGCAGGACAATTACATAGCGGGCCTGTCCATGGGCGGCCTCGGCGCGGCCAAATGGGCCATCAATTCGCCGCATCGCTTCCGCTCCGCCGCCGTATTCTCCGGGGCGCTGTTTGATATCCGCAAGCGATTTGAAAGCGAGGAATACGCGGAAGTATTCAAGACGCTTTTCCCCGGCGGCCTTGAGAGCGTGCTGGGCACCAGCGACGATCTCTATGAGAAAACCCGCCGGTTCGTTGAGAGAAAGAACGCCGGCGAGCACGTGCCCAATTTCTACATCTCCTGCGGCACCGAGGACGAACTGGTGGTGGACGCCAATTACGCCTACAAGGCATTCTGCGATGAAATCGGCTTTGAGGCCACATGGGTCTTTGAGCCGGGCGCCCATACATGGGATTTTTGGGACCGTCATATCCAAAGGGCGCTGGACTTTTTCGATATCAAGGCCGGCGACCAAACCGGCGACTGATTGCCGGAGCTATGTCCGGCGGACGCGGCGCTTCGTAAACAGCCGCCAAGCGAAAAAGCCGGATGAAGGAACCTACAAAAAAGCCCGCAAACGGGATTTTAAACAATAAAAAGGACGTGCTGCGCACGTCCTTTTTATTTATTTTTCTATTTCTTCCCCTTCTCCGCCAGCAGGATCATCCGCAGGAACTGCTCCCTTGTAATGAGCACCTTGCGGGGACGTCCCCTGTCGAATTCCGATACGATGCCTAGTTGCTCCATGGCGTCCATCAGTCGCGCGGCGCGGTCATAATCCACCAATAACAGCTCCTGCAGCATGGCGATGGTGGCCTGCCCGCCATCAATGGATACTTTTATGGCCTCGTAAAGCAGCGGGTCCAGGCTGTCGTCATCATACGGTTCCCTGGAAGCGCTGTCGGCAAGCTCCAGCTTTTCCGCCACCGGCGTACGCGGACGCTGCCGCCGCATCAGATTGCGCTGCTCCTGCAGGAAATGGATGCCGCGGCGTATCTGCGACGGCGTAAACTGCATCACCGGGGTCTCCACCTCCGGAGCCGGCGTATGAACGGGCTGCGCCCCGTAGTAGCCCCAAAGAAGAAGTACCAGCGCCGTACACGCCAAAACGCCATCCACAATGCCCGCCGGAAGCATGAAAACCATCAGCGCCATGGTGACGACACAGCCTATGACGCACAGCGCAAAGCCCCACATGCGGTTTTTCAGAAGCCCCACGGCGCCGAGGATGCGCACCGAGGCGTATATAAACCCCATCGCCGCCATCAGGCGCACATTTTCATTGAAATAAGGCACAATGAAGGCCTGGAATGCAGACTCCTGCGCTGCGAAAAAAGCCGCCGCACCGCCTAAAATTTCTATGGCGGCGTGCACGAGGATTAAAATAGCCGCCCATTTGTATTTCTTCATGCAATCCCTCCTTCGCGCTTACACCTATATAGTATCACAATGACTTGCCACATACAAAAAAGGCCTTTGAGTAAATGCCATTATTCCCTTTGATCGAAAAAACAGGCCGTTCCAAACACGCCCATGGCTTACGCCGCCGGGCGGACGGCAAAACTGCCCAAGGGTCTATCGAATACGGCTTTCTCTTAAACAGGCAAGGACGGCCGCAAGGCCGATCCGCCTATTTTTTCACCGGCTGGCAGGCGGGGCAGAAATAGATATTCCCGCCCATATAGACTTTGCGGGTGATGCTCCCGCCGCATCGCGGACACGGATGCCACAGCGTCCCCGACGATAAAATGCAGCGGTAACCGCCGGGATGCCCGAAAAGATCCTTTTCCGTATTGCGGCCGCCCCGCTGCGTCATATCGGCTATCGTCGATTTTACGCTTTTAAAGAGGGCATCCAGTTCAGTCTCGTCCAGGGCGCCGGTTTTGGACTGCGGGTTGACCTTCGCGCTCCAGAGAATATCCTGCAGGCAGCCGTTTCCAAGGCCGGGGATACGCTGCTGCGTGGCCAGCAGCGCCTTTACGCTTGATTTTGGGCCCGCCTCTTCCACAATCTCATCGAAGTACGCCCGGTCAAACGCCTCTTCAAGGGGCGAATACGGCGCCTTCTGCAAAGCGGCCAGATAATAGGGATTGTCATAGCCGCCCTCTTGAAAGGCCATCATGCCGCCGTACATCTGCACGGTGCAGCAAAGGCCGGTTCCATCTTCAAAGCCTACATACAATTGGTGTTTTTCAGGCAGCTTTTCGCCAGCCTCATAGAACCGGACATTGACGCCGTCGCTTATGGCCACGCGCATATCCTCCGCGGCCATCACCACCTGGCCGCAAAGCGCGTAGGCATCCGTAATTTGCCTGCCGCACAGCATATCGGGATAATGTTCCGTCTCGCCGTTGTACCAGGCAAACCTGTGGGGCGATTTAGCGGCCTGTACGCGGGCAATTGTTTTGCCCGCCACCGTTTGCTTCAATTGCCCGGCGACGGTATGGCTTTCGGGAATTTCCAGCATAGGCCTACACCTCCGCGCTCATTTTCCTCTCAAGATCCAGCAGGCTGCGCTTCATATCCAGTCCGCCGGCATAACCGGTGAGCTTTCCGCTTGCGCCCAGCACGCGGTGGCACGGCATCATGATGCCGATGGGGTTTCTGCCGCAGGCGCGTCCCACTGCGCGGGACGCGTTTGGACTGCCGATCTTTTGGGCAATCTGCCCGTAGGTGGCGGTCTGCCCGTAGGGGATTTCCTCCAGCGCTCTCCATACGCGCTTTTCAAAGGACGTTCCCTCCGGCGCAAAGGGCAGCTCAAACTGCCTGCGCGTGCCGTCAAGGTATTCGGATAGCTGCTTTTCAGCCTCCAGTAAAAGCGTGGTTTCCTCCGCCTGCGCGGCGTCCGGTTTGACCGAATCGCCAAAATAGACATGGGTGATCGCCCCGTCCCTTTCAGCGATGCCGACGGGTCCAAATGCCGTTTCCAATAGACGTATCTTGTGCATATGCTTCACCTCGGTTTCATTGTAACATAAAACCGGAATGAGAACATCCGTTTTCTTTCATCGGAGAAATTTTTATGGCGAAACGCAGCAGATTCCGGTCATAAATATGTCGCCTCCCAATCGGTAAAAAAGCGCATTGTGGTGCGCCGGCAATTGTGTTACACTGAGAAAGCGACAAAATTTGTCATTTCTATGTGTGAGAGGAGCGCAATGCATTGGAAAGCATAAAGATGAAAAGATGGGGCTACTTGGCGTGCGGCGCCGTCATATTCCTGTTTTTGGGCGTATTGTACGCCTGGAGCCTTTTTGCCGGGCCCCTCGAAGCCCGCTTTGGCTGGCAGCGCAGCCAGACATCGATGGTCTTTACGATGACGATGCTCATGTTCGGCACGGGCAATGTGGTGGGCGGATTTTTGTCCCGAAGAAAAACCATCCATTTTTATGTGCGCGTTTCCGCGCCCTTGTTTTTTATAGGATTCATGCTGGCCTCCTTCGTGACGCAGGTATGGCAACTGTACTTTACATACGGTCTTTTCTGCGGTTTCGCCGTGGGTTTTTCCTACACGCCGATGGTCAACGCCATCGCCCAGTGGTTTCCGGACAAGCCCGGAACCGTTTCCGGCGTGCTGATGCTGGCCTTCGCCCTCAGCACCCCCGTCATCGGCACCCCCATAGCGCGCCTGTTCGAATGGATCGGCATTGAAAATACATTCCGGGTTATGGGCGTGGTCTTTCCCGCGCTGCTGCTGGTGCTGGCGCACTTTATCAAGATTCCAGGCGCAGACACCGTCTTTCCCGAGCCGAAAAAACGCAAAAAGGACCGTCCGTCTATTTCGGCCGAGGTGGATATGCCGCCTAAGCAAGTGGTTCGCCGGCCGTCCTTTTATCTGTTCATTCTCTGGCAGATCGGCATTCTGACCGCCGGTTTCGCCACCATCGGCCACGCGGCCACAAGCGCCGCCTCTATCGGCGCCTCGGTGGCGCTCGCTACGCTGGCGGCCAGCGTGCTGTCGCTGTCAAACGGCGTGGGACGACCGATATTCGGCTACCTGAGCGATAGATTGGGATTTCACCGGGTCCGGATACTCACCTGCCTGATCACGCTATTTGGCTACGGCGTCTGCCTGCTGGCGCTGAACATAAAAAGCGTGCCGCTGCTTATCGTGGGCTTCATGCTGGTGGGCATCGCCTACGGCGGCACCGTCTCCAACGCGGCCGCCTTTTTCCGCGGCATGTACGGCGCCAAATATTTCGGCGCCAACTATGGGCTGAGTTTCGTCAACAATATTCCCACGGCCGTCATCGGCCCTCCCATTATGGCCGCGGTATATACCGCCGCGGGCAGCTACTATCCCGCCTTCTGGACGGTGATCGCCCTGGCGGCCATAGGCACCCTCTTCGCGCTGGTTATCCGCAAACCCTGACCAGCCCATATCGGCGCGGCCAGCATTAAAAACCACTGCGGCATAAAATCTCTCCGCAGTGGTTTTTGCATGCCCTGAAATTTTATCTCAAAGGCACGTAGCCCGCCTGCCCGATGCAGGCCTGGCCCTCGTCCGAGAGCATCCACCGGAGGAATTTGCCGCCGGTTTCCTCTTCCATGCCCTTTAGGATCACCCCATAGTAGCTGGTGGTAAACGGGTAGCTGCCGTCCTTCAGGTTCTCCGGCCGGGAAGAAACGCCTTCAATTTCGAGGGTTTTGATCTGCTCATTTTTGTAGAGGGTGTCAATGTAGTACTGGTACGTGTAGCCGATGCTGGCCGTATCGTTCTGGTATTCGGCCACCGCGTCGATCAGGGAGCCCATGCCCACTATCACCTTCACCTGCTCGGGCGGGCGCATAGGCCTGCCCTGCATCACGAGCTTTTCCATAGCCGTCTGGCTGCCGGAATTCGCCTCCCGCTGGTAGGCGGTGACGGGCATATCCTCTCCTCCCACCTGGCTCCAGTTGGTGATCTCACCGGTGTAGATCTTACGTATCTGCTCCACCGTCAGGCTGTCCACCGGATTGTCCCTATGGGTAATGAATACGAAGGCGTCATAACATACCGGCGTCACCACAAGCTCCACGCCGCTTTCCGCCGCCAGGGCCAGTTCCTCATCCGACGGCTCGGTCACGATGATCAGATCGACCGGCTTTGCCTCGTAGCCGATTTTCTCGAAGGGATAGTAGCCGCCGCCTACGGGCCACCGTTCGATCAGATGCACATAGGCGCCGTGGGTCGTATTGAACCAGACCATATCCGATGCGTTCTCATCGTCCATTTTAAGGTGCTGCCTGGCAAACTCAATGGCCATGGGCACCGACACGGTGGAACCGTCCAGCTTGGGATAACTGCCGTAAGTCATCTCATAATAATCCGGCTCTTTAACATCCCTGTAACGGTCCTCCGTGCTTTCGAATATGACCTTCTTTTTGGCACCAAGCTGAAATTCGCTGTCCCCGACGATCATCTTCCAGCCTTCGGGACGCTCGATCACCTGATTGATCTGTCCCCAGGAGCCTGTCTGATCCGGCGTGCCGGTTTGCTTCTCCAGTATTTTCTCCTGAATCTCCCATACAAGCCGGATAATCCCGCAACCGCCCAGCGACAGCGCCAAAACAAGCGCCAGTGCCAGCACAATCCATTTACCTTGTTTTTTCATTTTCATGCCTCCCATGGCCAAAACCGGCCACAAATATACACGATGCTCCTAGAACCATTTTAACAGACACTTTGCCGCACGTGAGCATCGAGGCAGAAACGTAACGGAATCTTATCAATTGTGAAATTGATCGGCGCGCCATAAAACCCTGCCCTAATGGGCAGGGTGCATAAGGAAGCAATGAAAGGTAACGAACTGAAGTACGCAGCCGATAGATGGGTAATAAAAAAGGATATCTATAAAAATTTCAATTTCTATTGACATGTATCACGACGCGATATATCATATAATATAACGTCATGATATATCACGATGTGATTTATGGAGGGATGCGCTTTGAATTTCGACAAAATAAGAAAACGGTTTATCCCCATGAGCGAAACCATGCTCTATATTTTGCTCTCATTAAGAGAACAAAGACATGGGTATGGAATTATGCTGCATGTAAAAGAGCTAACGAACAATCGTATTATTTTAGGGGCAGGTACAATTTATCAAAGCCTTGGTAAATTGGAAAGCGACGGATTAATTACCCCGCTCAGGGAAGTAGATAGAAAAAAAATCTATCGTATTACCGATGTCGGAGAAAAAATACTGCAAGAAGAAGCTAACCGGATTAAAGCAATTTATTATGATTTGGAGGGATTGTTATGAAAAAGAAAACGAAAAAATTTTTAACGCCCTTTCGTTTCGTAGTGCCCGCAGACTATGAAAGATGGTTCGAAAAACTGGCGCTAAATGGTTGGCATCCCCAAAAAGTAAGCCATTGGAACGCCATGAAAATGACCTTTGAAAAAGGTCATCCTCAAAAATACTGTTATACTGTAGATGTGCAGGCAATGCCAAAAGCTGATTATAAGGCAACCTATGAGGCATTTGGCTGGGAGTTTGTGGGCCAAATGTCAAGTATTTTTGTATGGCGTAAACCCTATACGGACGAGCGTCCAATATCATTTAGCGACTCCAAAAGCATCGTAGAACGCAACCGTCGATTCATAAAAGTTATTTCGTTTTCTTTCACTATATTTCTTGTGACAACTTTAATAGTACTTATCTGCTTTATTTTGAATTTTAATCGCCTAACGCTCGGCGGCCATATACAGTTTGCTCTTGGATTGCTTCTGTCTGGTGGATTTACTATCTACTTAGGGTATGTAATAAGGAAAATATCAAAGAATCGTGATGAATAGGGGCGTAAAAACTGAATATTGGGCCAATGGCCGTTACAATAACGCCGCTGTCCGTCATGAGTTTGTTGCTTCCTTATAGGACACTGCCCTAACGCTCCGGGGTTTTATGGCCTGCGCCGTGGAGCGTTCGCCTGCTCAATCAGAGCGATGACGTCTCCCAGCGTCTCCGCTTTGGCGTAAAGCATTTTTTCGGTGGCTTCATCGGGCTGCACCAGATCCGGCACCATCACCGGCATCATGCCGGCGCTGTAAGCCGAGGCAATACCCGCGAAGGAGTCCTCAATCGCCATCAAATGCTGGGGCGGAAGGCCAAGGGCTTTGGCCGCCGCCAGGTAAATGTCCGGCTCCGGCTTTCCGCGCTCGATCATATCCCCGGTGACGACGGCCGTGAAATATCCGGCAATCCCCGCTTTTTCAAAGTAGTGATCCACGCGCTCCCGCACCGAGGACGTGGCCAGGGCAACGGGCATGCGGCGCTCTTTCAGATCATCCAAAAGCTCGAACACGCCTGGCTTGAGCGGCATGCCGTTTCGCTCTATGTAGTCGTCCATATATGCTTCGCTCATCCTGCGCAGCAGCTCGTAATCGGCGTCCTGCCCGCAATAGCGGTGAAAAATGCCGCGGCAGGTCTCGTGGTTTTTGCCGAGGCTTTCAATGCCCATTTCCTCGGTAACGTTCCAATTCATCTTTTTTCCCGCGTCCATCATCCCCAGAAGGATAATCCGCTCCGAGTCAAACAGTACCCCGTCCATGTCAAATACCACGCCCTGAATCATGCCGTCCTCCCCTGTAAAAAATTCACATGGCTTTCATTATATAAAATAAAGAGCGGCGGCACAAGATGCGGCAAATACATAAAAAAGCCGCGCATGCGCGGCTCTTTATGTTATAAACCGGTTTATCTGGGGTCAATCCGCTTTATCTCAAAGGAATCCCTCACCGCCGCCCTGGCTTCCTCAAGGCCGGAATAGGTGCCGTCTTCAAGCATCTGCATCAGAAAATTGCCGATGGTGGCCGCCTCCACGGGACCCGCATAGACGGGAAGCCCGGTAACTTCCGCCGCCAGCTGGTTGAGGTAATCGTCCCTGCAGCCCCCGGAGAAGATGCTCAGGCTGGTGAACTTCTTGTTCATGCTCCTTTCAAGGCCCCGGGTGACCCGCACATAGCCCTGGGCGATGCTCCTGTAGATGCACTGCAGCACCTCGCCCGTGGTTTCGGGCACCGGCTGCCCGCTCTGTGCGCACAGGTCCTTGATGCCCTGGATCATGCTCTCCAGCGTCAGCAGCCGAAAGTCGGTACTGTCTATAGTGGAGGGAAAACCGGAGGCTTCCCGGGCCAGTTGCGCCAGCTGCGGGAAGTCGTACCGGTCGTCCAGCTCGGCCTTTACGCGCTGCAGCATGTACGTTCCCACAAGGTTTTTCAATACGCGGTACCTGGAAGCGTAGTTGCCCTCATTGGAAAGGCCCTCCTTCAGGGACGTCTCTGAAATAACCGGCTCGAGGCTCTCGGCGCCGATCAGGCTCCAGGTGCCGCTGGAGACAAGAACGCTGTTCTCGTCGGGTACCGGCGCCGCCAGGTAGGCGCTGGCCGTATCGTGGCTGGCCACCTGGTACACTGCGCAGTCGAATCCAACCCGGCGCCGGATTTCCGGCAGAAGGCGCCCCACAAAGGTGCCCGGCTGGGAGATCTCGCCGAAAATTTCTTCGGGAAGCCCCAGGCTTCGGATGGTTTTATAGTCCCAGTCCTTGTCTCTGGCATGCAATAGCTGCGTGGTGGTGGCAAAGGTATATTCGTGCCTGATGACGCCGGTGAGGGCAAAATTCAATAGATCCGGCAGCATAATGAACGTGCCGGCCTGCTGCAGCAGCTCCGGCTGGCTGAGCTTCAGCGAGTACAGCTGATAGAGCGTATTTACCGGCATCTTCTGTATCCCCGTGCGGAAATATTGCGGTACGAACGGGTCCAGCTCGTGCACCTTGTCCACCACGTCGAACATCACCAGTTCTTTTCGCAGTTGCGGGCTGTCGGCCAGGTGCTTGTTTTCCCTGTCCAGCAGGGCAAACTCCACGCCGAAAGTATCAATTCCCATGGACTTTGGGATCTTTCCCGCCTCGCGGCATTTGATCATGCCTTCGATAATTCCCTCGATCAATACGTCGCTGCTCCAGTTCCAGCCGCCCTTTTGGGTTTTGAAGCGGTGTATCTGCTCATAGACGATCTTTCCGCCTTTGATATGGCCCAGCATATGCCGTCCGCCGGACGCGCCGATGTCGACCGCAAGGTAATAATGCATACGATGCACTCCTCCCCTATTGGATTGTTTGCCATGATTCCGTCCGAAAATCCCTATATGCCCAGTATAATGAGCGCAAAGAGGATTGTAAAGCAAAAAGGGCCCTGAAATCCTTCGGGACCCTTTTTGCTGCGGCCGGGTTTACCAGCCTCTCTTGGCGATCATCTTTTCGATCTGGTCTTTAGGGATACTTGTCTTTTGGCCAATGACGTACGTGGCATTGATGTAGACTTTGCAGAAATGCTCCAGCAGCTCCATGCGGTAATAGGCCATTTTCAGGTCGTTGCCCCAGGTCACGGCGCCGTGATTGGACAAGAGGGCGGCGGCGTGGGTCTTGGCATACGGCGCCAGCGCTTCGGGAATCTCATAGGTGCCGGGCATGCCAAAGGGACAGCAGGGAATATAATCACCCAGCGCGAGAATGGGTTCGATGATGATGTCGGCATCCTCAATGTCCTTTCCGACCACCGAAAGGGATGTGGCCGCCGTGGGATGGGCGTGTACGACAGCCTGCGTTTCGGGGTTGGCTTTCATGATGCCAAGGTGCATTTTCAGCTCGCTGGTGGGCTTGTAGTCGCAGGAGTTGAGCACGTTGCCGTCCAGGTCCATCTTCAGCAGCATATCCGGGTTCATAAACCCTTTGCTGACAAATGTGGGCGTCGCCCAGATTTCGTTGTCGCCGACCTTTACGGTGATGTTGCCGTCGTTGGCGACAACAAAACCCTGCTGATAGAGCCTGCGGCCATACTCACAGATCATTTGCTTCGCTTCGAATTCCGATAGATACTTTGCCATGCGCTGTTATTCCTCCATAGTGTGTTAATAAATTTATTATAAAGCACTTACGTGCTTTTATCCTGCGGATAGATACGGTGCATATCATAGGTGCTCTTGACCAGCGCCCTGGCCTGCGCCAGGTCGTTCAGCGTGCCGTCATAGAGCATCTGCATCAGCATATTGCCGATGGTGGCCGCTTCCACGGGACCGGCATAGACCGGAAGGCCCGTTGTGTCGGCTGTTAATTGATTGAGATACCGATCCCTGCAGCCGCCGGAAAACAGATGGATGGTGGTAAATTCTTTCGCCATGCAGTCCCGCAGGCTTTTCACGGTGGCGGCATAACCCTCGGCAATGCTCCGGTATATGCACGCCAGGACCTCCTGCAGCGTCCCGGGCACCCGCTGGCCCGTATCACGGCAGAGCTGCCGGATGATCTCCTCCATGGGCAGGCGGCTCACGCTCATCGACAGGTCGCAGACATCCACCGTGGAATCAAATCCCGAGGCCTGCCCTGCCATTTCCGCCAACTCGGGGAAACTGTAGCGGTCTTTGTAGTCGCGGCGTATTCGCTGCAGCATCAGCGTGCCTGTGATGCAGTTCAACACGCGGTAACGGTATGCGTAATTGCCCTCATTGGAAAGGTTGTACGCCAGGGATTTCTCGTTGATCACCGGCGTAAGGCTCTCGGTACCCACAAGGCTCCAGGTGCCGCTGGAGATAAAGATGCTGCTATCGTCCCGCGCCGGGGCCGCCAGGTAGGCGCTGGCCGTATCGTGGGAGGCCACCTGCAGCACGTCCAAGTCAAAGCCCACCCGGTCCCGGATTTCAGGCAGCAGGTTCCCGACGAATGTACCGGGCATAGTCAAATCCACAAACATGGACGGGTCAAGCCCCGCCGCCTCTATGATCTCATAATCCCAGTTGTGGGTCTTGATATTCACAAGGCCGGTGGTGGTGGCGTAGGAATACTCGCTCTTTTTTACGCCGGTAAGCAGATAGTTCAGAAAATCCGGCATGGGAAGGATCGTGCCGGCCTTTGCAAACAGATGAGGATGCCGCTCTTTACTGTGCAAAAGCTGATAGACGGTACCTACCGCCATATCGGGGATGCCGGTGCGCTCGTAGAGCACCTGCGGGCTCATAAAGCGGTACCCGTTTTCGCCGAAAGTCCGGTAGAGCGCCGGCTCGTCGCGCAGCACCGCGCCGCCCTCTATGATTTTTCCCCGCCTGTCCAGAAGGCCGTGCTCCACGCCGAATGTGTCGATCCCCATGGATACGGGAATCTTGCCCGCCCGGCGGCATTTGATCATGCCCTCGATAATGTCGTCAAAAAGGACCTCCGGATGCCATTTCCACTGACCCTGCTCCGTGATAAAACGGTGTATCTCCTCATAGACAATCTTCCCGTCCCGCATATATCCCAGCATATGCCGCCCGCTGGATGCGCCGATATCCACGATGAGATAGTATTTCATACACCTGGCCCCCTGCCGCGCGTCGATCAGGAAAAATCCGTTCTAATACTTCATATCCAGTATAAGGGCGTTTGGATATTGTGTAAAGCATCCATATGAAACATTTTATCAAAAAGATGCGCAGATATTTTTCATTTGTTGCAAAAAATTGCAAAGTGCAAATTTTTTCGTTAAAAGGATATAAACTTTTTTACGCCATGGCAGAGCGCTTACGCGAAAAAGCGGCCCTGCCGGAAAACGGTACAGTACCATCAGGCTTTTGAGTTTCTACAGAGGTGAGTGTAGTGTGACAAAGAAAAAGCGCATTATACCGCCCAAAAAGTACAAACTGATTCCGGCCATAGAGAATTGGTATCGTAAGATTGTGGATACAAAAACAGCGCATGGTTTTTATGGATGCGCTGTTTTTGTATGCTGGTCCTTCTTGGAATATTGGTCTGCCGTCTCAATGCTTGACCGTCGGCAGATTGCCCAGGTTATTGTCCTCATTGCCGTCGGGCAGCGATTTTAAGTATTCATTGCCCTTGCGCTCAGAGATGCCCACCCCGGCAATGTCCCCGGATCTGGCCATGCGGACGCCTTCCTCTTTCGTAATGATCTGTCCGCCTTCAAGCTGATAGCCGGTGATGCGGCCGCTTTGCTTCACCAGGGCCGTGATGCGCTTGGCATCGGGTTTCGGCGTGGGAATCTCGCTCATAGCGTTCATCGGCAAATTGCTCATATTATTTTTCTCCATTGATTGACCTCCAATTTCGTATCGAATTTTGGTTTTAGTGTTCCATTGCCGGTAAAAACTATGCCGATTACGCTCAAGTATATTTTTCTTTTCGCATCTTACAGAGGCATTCCAAATTATAGCTTTTTAAAATTGATTCCTGTCGTTCGCATATAAAAAAAACGGTGCGGCCACAGGCCGCACCGCCAGACTGTCAAAAAAGTTTTTTTGGGGGTTATTAGGGGGCCAAAGCCCCCTAATTTTAATTCCGTGGGCAAGGGCGACATGTGCGGCCGCAGCCCACTCCTTTCAGGGTTTTTCGGCCGCTGCAAAAACCCGTTCATCGGTTTTTGCAGCAGGAAAATCCCTGGCATACCCGTCAAAAAACATGGTTTTTTGACGGCCTCACGGTGCGGCCACAGGCCGCACCGCTTTTTTAAAGAACCGTTTACAGTACGATGATCCCCTTCTTCTGCTCGTCGGTGACGATAATTTTCACCACATCATTGTGGAACGTGCGCTGGGGCAGCATGCAGATCACGTGGGCGCTGTCGGCATCCACGGGAAATTGCGGTCCGTGGATAATGTACGGCTCCAGCTTAACGAAATAGCCTTTGGGTACGATAAAGGCCTCGCAGTTTTCGACCTTCATTTCATGGTTGGCGCCGGGAACGCCCACATAAATCACCACGTCGGCGTCCAGCGCCACCAGGCCCTCGCAGGTATAGGCGTGATACTCCAGGAAGTCCACGATCATTTTGTCCTGCTTTTTATTGCTGCATACAGAGATGGTGGGCAGCGTGCCTATACCGAAATTCAAAACGGAAAGATCGGGGAAAAAGCCCTCGGTGAGGACAGAGTTTCTCGCGTGGGACTCATCGTCGAGAAGATTCACATACTCACCGTACTTGGCAAAGGCTTTCGGGGTCAGTTTTTGTGCTTTAAGTTCGATCATACTGCCGCCTCCTAGATAAAATTTTAAAAAGCACTCGGGCCGCGGATCATCCGCGCCCGTTACGATAAACCATTGAATTGATGATACCTTTTTCTTATGCGCTTTGTCAACGGCCGGTGGGTTGAAGCGCCTCATTCTTTTATCCGGTCCGCTCTTTTCAGCACATTCTTTGTATCGCTGAATCAGGCAAGAAGAAAATCGCGCCGGGGAAATTCCGGGCGCGACATCGGATGCGGTTTGCTCGCAGACGGATATCCTTCCGGTATCCGTCAGATCATCTCCTGCATGTATTTGGCAACCAGCGCGGGATCGTTCCGCCGTCCGGCCAGAACCTGCCCACCTTTCAATGCGCCGTGCTTTTCATGGTAGGTGGGCTGCTCGTTCTCATACAGTACGCCGATGGGAATGCGATCGCCAAACTCCATGGCCAGCTCCATGGCCCGCAGGCGGTCGGCGGCATCGTGGGCGCCGTCCAATTCATAAACGCGCTGATTGTACCACTGGAAGGTATTGACCCTGTTGAAGCTGACGCACGGCTGGAAAATATCCACCATGGCGTATCCCTTGAACTCAATGGCCCGCTTCATCAGTTCCTTTAAATGCTCCGGCCTGCCGCTGAAGCCCCGCGCCACAAAGCCCGCCCCGGCCGCAATGGCTAAAAGCACCGGATTGAACGGGATATTTTGGCTGCCCTCAACCTGCACGCCGGTGACCATCCCCTCGGCCGCAGTGGGCGACGCCTGTCCCTTTGTCAGGCCGTACACCTGGTTGTTGTGGACGAAATGCGCGATATCCACATTGCGGCGGATATTGTGAATGAAGTGATTGCCACCCTCGCCGTAGGTATCGCCGTCGCCGCTGCTGATAATCACCGTCAGATCGGGATTGACGATCTTTGCGGCCACCGCAGGCGGGACCGCGCGGCCATGAAGCCCGCAGAAACTGTTTGCGCTGATATACTGCGGCATCTTGGCGGCCTGCCCGATGCCGGCCACCATCAGCACGTCGTGGGGGTCTTTTCCCAATTCCTCCAGGGCGTCCCTGAGGCAGCTCAATATGCCGAAGTTCCCGCAGCCCGGGC
>JBMNQS010000016.1:0-33632 GCA_050944255.1 Christensenellales bacterium
CTCCGGACGGCGCTCCCATCACTGAAAGCGCATTGCAGCGCAAGCACATTTTCGAGGCCGTCGCCAGGCGCGGCGGAGCGGCCACCTGGGCCGACGCCAAGGTGATGGTGCAGACATCGCCCCGCTACAGTGACATCAAGCGGGAGAAGATCTCTCCCGGGGATGCTATTGGGATCATTCGCCAGACCGGCGGCGTGGCCATCTTGGCCCATCCGTACCTGATTGCCGACAGCCCGTTTCCGGGCGTCTCCCGCGGGGATTACATCCAGGGGCTGATCGAGGCGGGACTCTTTGGCATCGAGGGGGCCTATCCCTACTCAAAGACCACCTACCGCGGAAACTTAAGTGACGATCAGATAGAAAAGCAGGTCTGTTCGGCCTATGAGGGCCGGCTGTTCATATCCGGCGGCTCGGACTACCACGGCGGTGACGATTCCAGAAAGATGGGGGAAGCCGGCGTGAGCCGTCAGGCGATCCGGGCCTTTGCGCCGCTTGAAAATATCATAGAGTCCTGGCGCGGGAAGTGCGCCGCCGCTTCGTGAGCGGACGTCTTGCCCGCAGCAAAGAAAAGGGAGGCATTATGGAAAAACTCATCACACTGGAAAGCGCGCTGAACCAGCTTCCGCCGGTGCGCAGGCTGGACGACTTTTATGCGCAGGATTTTCCGCTTTATCAAAAGCTGGTGGTGCTGGACGACGATCCCACCGGCACGCAGACGGTAAACGGCGTTTACGTCTATACCGTCTGGGACGAGGAGAGCCTCACAGCGGCGCTTTCCGAAAAGGGTCATATTTTCTTTATCCTGACCAATTCCAGAGGCCTTTCCGCCGCTGATTCCAGGGCGCAGCATCAGGAGATTATAAGGAACCTCACCGCCGCGTCCAAACGCACCGGCGTTCCCTTCATGGTGATCAGCCGCAGCGATTCCACGCTGCGCGGCCACTATCCCATGGAGACCGAGGTGCTGCGCGCCGGGCTTGAAGAGATCGGAACGAAGATCGACGGCGAGATCATCGCGCCCTTTTTTCTGGAGGGGGGACGCTATACCATCGGCGACGTGCATTACGTCAAGGAGGGCGATGTGCTGGTGCCCGCCGGGCAGACCGAGTTTGCAAAGGATACCACATTCGGCTACCGCTCCAGCGACTTAAAGGACTGGGTACGGGAAAAGAACCCGGACATGCCCTTCGGCGAGGCGATCCACTCCGTTTCCATCCATATGCTGCGCACGGCCCAAATTGAAGAAATCACCGGCGTGCTCAAGAGGGCCGGGAACTTTGAGAAGATCATCGTCAACGCCGCCTGCTACGAGGATATGGAAGTGTTCGTGCAAGCGCTCTACGGCGCCATCGCCGCGGGCAAAAACTATTTGTTCCGCACGGCGGCGGGATTCGTTCGGGTATTCGCCAAGATCGCCATGCGCCCGCTTCTGACCGGCGCGGAGCTGACCACGGGATCGGAGCTGGGCGGCCTTGTGATCGTGGGTTCCCACGTGAAGAAGACGACGCAGCAGCTTGAAGGGCTGCTGGAGCTGGAGAAGGCGGTGCCCATCGAGTTTGACGTGAACGTGCTGGATGAATCCGACGAGGCGGTGGATGAAAGCATCGACGATGCCGTGGAGAACATCCGCCGGGCGATTGTGGATAAAAAGACGGCGGTGGTCTACACCTCGCGCAAGGTGGTGAGAAAGACCGAGGAAAACAGCGAGGCCAACCTGCGCTTTTCGGTGCGGGTGAGCGAATCGCTGGTGCAGATGGTGCGGCGGTTGCCGCAAATGCCGTCGTTCATCGTGGCCAAGGGCGGCATCACCTCCAGCGATATCGGCGTCAAGGGGCTCGGCGCGAAAAAGGCGCTGGTGCTGGGCCAGGTACTGCCCGGTGTTCCCGTGTGGCAGTTGGGGCCCGAAAGCAAGTACCCCGGCGTGTCCTATGTGGTGTTCCCCGGCAACGTGGGCGACGAGAACGGACTGCGCGATGTGGTTTATTCCGCGCAAAAGGGTTGAACCGATGATTTTGCGCCCCGGCGCGTGCTATAAAAATTTAACACTTAAACCAGTTAAAGGAGCGAAAAGCCCATGAGCAAAAAACACGTATGCGTTATCCAGACCAGTATATCCGGACGCGAGGACTTCCTGCGCTACTTCAAGGAGTATGATCCGGAAATCAAGGTCAGTTTCATTATGGACGATACGCTGATCCCCGAAGTGATGGCAAACGGGGCCCCCACCAAATCCGTGCGCAGCCGCATGATGAAGTATGCCATGGCCGCCCAGGAAACCGGCGCGGATCTGATCTGCAACCAATGCTCCTCGGTGGGCGAGGTGGCCGACATGTACGCACAGATTGTGGATATCCCGGTGATCAAGATCGATCAGGCCATGGCCGAGGAGGCCGTGCGCCTGGGCAGCAGGATTTCCCTGATCGCCACCGTGGGCAGCACCGTGGCGCCCAGCCGCCGCCTGATTGAGAGCTGCGCCAAAGCTGCGGGCAAGGAAGTGACGGTCAAGGAGTGCCTGATCGACGGGGCGATGGCCATCTTGTTTGCCGGCGACACCCAGCGGCACAACGACATGGTCCGCGAGGTGATCGAGGCCGAGGACGGCAACTGCGACGTGATCGTTCTGGCCCAGGGCAGCATGCTGGCGGTGATGCCGGAGCTTGAGCACATCAAGACGCCGGTTCTGACCAGCATTCCCATGGGCGTCAAATACATCTGCCGGTGGATCGGCGAAAATCTGGAATAAATGATGCGGGGCAGGGGGGATGTGCGTCCCCCTTGCCTTTTTGCGTGGGCTTAAAACCCGCGGGGAGCGGCGGCCGGCCGCGGCAGATAAGTACCGGGAATCTCTTTTCATCGGATTTCCTGGCGGCTTTTGCGCGGATTTTGGCCGGAAGGGAAGGAAGAGCAATGAACCAAACGGTAGAATTTTTGGAAGATAAGGCGGGGACGCTGCGCCGCGAGATCATCAAAATGATCTACACGGCGCAGTCGGGCCACCCGGGCGGATCGCTGTCCATGGCCGAGGTGGCGGCGGCGCTTTATTTCGACGAACTGAACATCGACCCGGAAAACCCTTACGATAACGGCCGGGACCGGGTGGTGCTCTCAAAGGGGCACTGCTGTCCCGCCATTTACGCGGCGCTGGCCATGCGGGGATATTATCCCATGGAGACCCTCTGCACACTGCGGCAGTTCGGTTCGCCCTTGCAGGGCCACCCGGACATGAAAAAGCTGCCGGGGATGGATATGACGTCCGGCTCGCTGGGGCAGGGGCTGTCCGCCGCCTGCGGCATGGCATACGGCCTCAGGGATCAGGGTATAGACGCCCGGGTGTTCTGCATCATGGGCGACGGCGAACTGCAGGAGGGCCAGATCTGGGAGGCGGCCATGTCGGCGGCCAAGTATAAGCTGAATAACCTCATCGGCATTGTGGATGCCAACAGGCTGCAGGTGGATGGCTTCGTTAAGGACGTGATGCCGGTGGCCCCCATTGAGGAAAAATTCAAGAGTTTCGGCTGGGATGTTGTCTCTGTCCGGGACGGTAACCATATGAAGAGCGTCATGGACGCGCTGGACCTTGTCCGCGGCATGAAGCGGGAAGGGCCCGTGTGCATCGTGTCCCATACCGTCAAGGGAAAGGGCGTATCCTTCATGGAGAACGTGGCGGCGTGGCACGGCGCGGCGCCCGACGACAGGCAGTATGAAACGGCCATGCAGGAACTGGGAGGTGAGGCGTGATGGATGAAAAAAAGATGATTCCCACCCGTGACGCCCTGGGCGACGGCTTGCTGGAGCTGGCGGAGAAGTTCCCGCAGATGCGCGTGGTGGATGTGGACGTATCCAAGAGCGTCAAGACGGACCTATTTGCGAAAAAGTATCCCGAGCGGCACGTCAACGTGGGCATTGCCGAGCAGAATGCCGCCACCTTTGCCGCCGGCATGGCTACCACGGGCCTGATGCCGGTGATGGCCACCTTCGCGGTGTTTGGCAGCATGCGGATGCTGGAGCAGATGCGCACCAGCGTGTGCTACCCCGATCTGAACGTGAAGCTCCTGTGCACGCACGCCGGGCTGACCTCGGCCAATGACGGCGCCACCCACCAGGCGATAGAGGATATCGGCATCTACCGCAGCGTGCCGGGCATCCGGGTGATCATGCCGGCGGACTACGTATCGGCCAAAAAGCTGATGGAAAAGGCCTTTGAGCTTCACGGCCCGGTGTATATGCGCTTTACCCGCGATCCGGTGCCGGTGCTGTACGGACAGGACGAATCCTTTGAAATCGGCAAGGGCAAGGTGCTCCGGGAAGGCGCGGATATCGCCGTTATCGCGCTGGGGGACATGGTCTGCCAGGCGCTTGCGGCGGCGCGGGCCCTTGAAAAGGGCGGCTACGGCGTCCGCGTGGTGGACATGCACACGATCAAGCCGCTGGACGAGGATTTGGTACTGGACTGCGTGGAGCGCTGCGGCGGCCGCGTGGTGGTGGCGGAGGACCACAACGTACATGGCGGGCTGGGGGACGCGGTGGCCTCCGTGATGGCGCGGCAGGGGCGCGGCCGCCTTAGAAAGATCGGCATCCCGGACACCTACGCCGAGTCCGGCCCGTATTTGGATCTGCTGGAGAAGTACGGCCTTTCCGCCGGGCACATTGAGAGCGCCGCCAGGGAGCTTTTGCAGAAGTGACATTTGTTCAAAGGTAAAATAGCAATAAAAAACGCGGATGCTATGCATCCGCGTTTTTCTTAAATCCGATTTTCTTTTCCGTAATCAGGCGGCCTCCTTACAGCAAATCCTCGCGGCCGATGAGCCGATAAATCAGCGTGTAGCCGTCCTGGATAACGCGGCCGGTCTTTTTGGCGCTGTTTTCGTCGTAGCCTCTGAGTTTGAAATCAAGAGGCGCCACGCGGCTGTCGTAGAGCGCGTAGGGGATGGGCTCCCCGCTGTGGCTGCGGGTATCCAGCGGCGTCTCGTGGTCCGGCATCAGAAGCAGCCTGAACGGTTCGCCCCAGGCCCGCATCTCATCGAGGATGATTTTCAGATTGCGCCGGTCGATGTATTCGATGCTGCGCAGCTTGCCCTTGGCGTCGGCGTCGTGGCCACACTCGTCGGGGGCCTCGATGTGTACGACGACGATATCGTCGCCCTCTTTCAGGGCGCGGACGGCGGCTTGGGCCTTGCCCTCGTAGTTGGTGTTGATATCGGCGGTGGCGCCCTCCACGTAGACGGGCTTGAACCCCGCCAGCATGCCGATGCCGTGAATCAGCGGCACGGCGGAAATGACGCTTCCGGAAAGCCCGGTGCGCTCGGAGAGGGGCACAAGGTCGGGCTTTCTGCCCTCGCCCCAGAACCAGATGGACGAAACGGCGCCCTCGCCTTTTTCGCGGCGGGCTACATTGACCGGATGGTTTTTAAGGATATCCACGCTGCGGCGCATCAGGTCCGTCAACATGTCCGACAGCGGACCCTCGGGCAGTATACGGCCGATCTTGGCGCCCGGATTGTCGTGGGGCGGATAGGTTTTGATTTTCTGATCGTCCACGCTGCCCTTGCCCCGCACCACCATGACGTGGCGGTAAGTGGCGCCGGGTGCGAATGTGATCTCGCCTGAGCCGAAGGCCTCATTCAGAGACGCCACGATGGCTTCGGCTTCTTCCTGGGTGACGCCGCTGCCGGAATGCGAGAGCATTTCCCTGTCATCGAAGGATTCGTTTTCGGAGAGCGTCACCAGATTGCAGCGAAAGACGATGTCCCCGGGCGTGAAGTCAAGGCCCAGGGCCACCGCTTCCAGCGGGGAGCGGCCGGTGTAAATGATCTGCGGGTTGTAGCCCATGATGGACAGATTGCCCGTATCGCTTCCCGGCGGGCAGCCGATGGGGATGGTCCTGACCAGACCGTATTCGCCCATGGTGGCCATTTCGTCCATGTGGGGGATATCCGCTTGTTCAAGGGGCGTTTTGCCGCCGAATTCGGCGACGGGATGGTCGGCCATTCCGTCGCCAATGAGTACAATGTATTTCATAAGACTTCCTCCATAGGATCTGTACATACTCCATCATATACCCGCCGGACAATTTTCGCAAATATTTAGCGGTTTTTGGGCACCAGCACGTTGAGCTGCTGCGCGCCCACCTGGAAATGGAGCGTGCCTTCCCGGTGACGCACCAATTCGCCGTCCACGTTGTAGAGCGTCTTCTCCACCGTGACGTCCGCCGCGCGGCAGCGGTAGTGCTCGGCCACGGGAATCCACATGTACTTGCCTATGGCGAAAAACGGGAGCAGGAACAAAATGAAAATCCTGGGCAGCCAGCGGACCAGGTAGACGTCCAGAAGCTCGTCGGACATATCCGCGCCCGGCGCCACCTTCATGCCGCCGCCGTAATACTTGCCGTTGGCGAAGGCCACCAGCAATATTTTCTTGCGCTGGATTTCGCCGTCGATATTCAGATCAATACGGTATGGCCGGGAATTGAAAAGTGCCACGAAGACGCCGCACAGGTAAGCCAGCATCCCCGACACGTACTTTTTGAACAGCAGCGTATTTTCAAGGACCTTGCTGTCAAAGCCGATGCTGGCGATGTTCAGGTAGTCCACCCGGTTGCACGCGGCGATGTGCACCACGTCCTCCCTGGCGTCCAGCAGGCAGTCCAGCGCCTGGGCGGGCTTTTGCGGAATGCCCAGCGTGCGCACAAAGTCGTTGCCGGTGCCCGCCGGGATCACGCCCATGACCACCTGCGTGCCGATGAGGCCCTTTGCCGCCTCGGTGGCGGTGCCGTCACCCCCCAGTACGAAGACCCGTTTGATGCCGCGGGCGGCGGCATCTGCGGCCAGTTCGGTGGCGTGGCCTTCATATTCGGTATATTCGTAGGTGAACTCTACGCCCTTATCCTGCATGCGCCTTATAATGTTGTCGGAAATAGCCTTGGCCCTGCCGTGACGCGCGGTGGGATTGATAATCAGATGAATCAAAAAATGTTGTCCTCCATATATCCGTCGCTGGGATTTTGCGCATAAAGTTTCTCAAAAAAGCGATGGAAGCGAACCTCCATCGCGATCAAGCCGGCAAAGTCAGCCTCAGTCGTCCAGTCTGGAGATAAAATCGATGCAGACGTCCATGGCTCCCACGAACTTGTCGAAAGATTCCTGATCGGTATCGGCAAAGCGATTCTCGAGCATCCGGCGCATATCGGTGCGGATGGTGCGGATGAACTTTTTGCCCTTGTCGGTGGCGCGGATTTCAATGACGCGGCGGTCCACCGAGCTGGGGGTGCGCACCACGTATTCGCCCATGATCAGGCGGTCGACAATGGGGGTGACATTGGGCTTGGAAATATCCAATTGATAGGCAATCTGGCTCATGGACAGTGAAGCGCCCTTGTCCAAAAGAAGCAGTACATTGATTTGCAGCGGGGAAAGATCATAATGCTGGCGGATGTAGAAGGGCCTCAGGATGCGCCTGTCCAATAATTGTTGAAGAGTTGTAAATTTCTGCGAAGTTTTTTCATCAAGGCGGATCATGTATTGTACACTCCTTATATTGGGTAGTATATTCTTCCCTCTCGGCCTGCAACAGATCATGGCGCATATCCAGCGAGCGAACAATCCATGCTGTCCGGGACATGGGAAATGTTACTAGATGAAATATAATGGATAGATTATATCGTGGTTTCGGATAATAAGCAATAGTAAAATGCCATTTGTCATAATTTTTTGCGGCAATTTTTTAGGGTTTGGGCAGGTGCGCCGGATTTTTGAAACAAAAACGCGGATTCATATCTTGTTCTGCGGCGCATCTTCGTGTATAGTAGTTGAATATGAGCTTTAAATCCATCCGCCAGAGGTGTACGAATGCTTATTTTACCCAAGGATTATCAGGATGTGCTGGACGTCCGGCAGACGCAGAGCGCCATCAAGCTGTTGAAGGATACCTTTGAGAGGGAGCTTTCAGGCGCGCTGAACCTGATGCGCGTTTCCGCGCCGCTTTTCGTCACCAGCGATTCGGGCCTGAACGATAACCTCAACGGCGTGGAGCGCCCCGTGTGCTTTGCCACGCTTGAAATGCCCGAGCGGCAGGTGGAAATTGTGCAGTCGCTTGCCAAGTGGAAGCGCATGGCGCTGGGCAGGTACGGGTATGGTGTGGGGGAAGGCCTCTATACGGATATGAACGCCATCCGGCGCGACGAGGTCACGGACAATCTGCACTCCATTTACGTGGACCAGTGGGACTGGGAAAAGATCATCGGCCGCAACGAGCGTACGGAAGATATGCTTCACAGCGTGGTCAGAAGCATTTACGCCGTCTTTAAGAAGGTGGAGAAAACCGTTCTGGAGCGTTTTCCGCAGTTGACGGCCCAGCTCCCCGACGAGATTACGTTTATCACCAGCCAGCAGTTGGAGGACATGTACCCGGACCTTACGCCCAAGGAGCGGGAGCATGAGGCGGCCAGGCAGTACGGGGCGCTGTTCCTTTCCCAGATCGGCGGAACGCTGAAGAGCGGTACCAAACACGACGGCCGCGCGCCGGACTATGACGACTGGCAGCTCAACGGCGACATCATTTTCTATTTCGGCCTCTTGGACGTGGCCTTTGAGATTTCGTCCATGGGCATCCGCGTGGACAAGCATGCCCTGCTGCGCCAGCTGGAGCTGGCCGGCTGCCTGGAGCGCGCGCAGCTTCCCTTCCACAGGGCGCTGCTTGAAGAGGCGCTTCCCCAGAGCATCGGCGGAGGCATCGGCCAGTCGCGGCTGTGCATGTTCTTTTTGCAAAAGGCCCATATCGGGCAGGTGCAGGCGTCGCTGTGGATGCAGGAGGCCATTGAGATGTGCCGAATGGCGGGCATCCGCCTATTGTAGTGCAACGCTTGAAATTCTGATATAATGGCAGAAAATCAATCGTTACGCGGTTGATTTTCTGTTTGGCCTATGAATAACAGGACGGGTATGAAGGGAATTATCCCTTTATATATACAAGTTCCGGCGGCGTGCCGGACAATCGGTAAAAAAGACAAAAACAGCAAGAAGGAGGTTGTGTCATGCCGGTTCGTATTCCAAATGAATTACCCGCGTTCCAGACTTTGCAACAGGAGAACATATTCGTGATGGACATCATGCGCGCTCAAACGCAGGATATTCGTCCACTGCGGATAGCCATCATGAACCTGATGCCCACCAAAGTGACGACCGAGACGCAGCTTCTGAGGCTTTTGGGCAACACGCCGCTGCAGGTGGAAGTGACGCTGCTGCACACGGCGACGTATGCATCCAAGAACACGGCGTCGGATCATCTTCTGACGTTCTACAAGACGCTGGAGGAAGTGCAGGACGAAAAATTCGACGGACTGATCATCACCGGCGCGCCGGTGGAGCATCTGTCCTTTGAGGAAGTGCATTACTGGGACGAACTCAAGCGCCTGATGAAATGGGCCAGAAAGAACGTGTATTCCACGCTGTACATCTGCTGGGCGGCGCAGGCGGGGCTGTACTATCATTACGGCATTCCCAAATACGCCATGGACCAGAAAGTTTTCGGCGTATTCCCGCACCAGGTGGTCTGCGAGGGCGCCAGGCTGGTCCGCGGATTCGACGACGTATTCTACGCGCCGCACTCCCGCCATACGGAAGTGCGTGAAGCGGACATCAAAAAGGTGGACGATCTTGTGATCATCGCCAAGAGCCCGCAGGCGGGCATCTATCTGGTGTCCTCGAAAAACGGGCGCCATGTATTTGTCACCGGCCACTCGGAATACGACGGGGGCACCCTGTACGCCGAGTATACCCGCGACGTAGGCAAGGGGCTTTGCATCGATCTGCCCCAGAATTATTTTCCGGGCGACGACCCGTCGAAAAGTCCCGTCGTCTCCTGGCGCGGCCACGCCAATTTATTGTTCCAGAACTGGCTGAACTACTGCGTCTATCAGGAGACGCCCTACGACTTAAACGAAATCGGCTGAACGGGCGGGTGACCATTTATCGTTCAAACCAAAGGGGAATTCCGAAGAATTCCCCTTAAATTGTCAAAAAAATCTTCTTGGGGGGTTATTAGGGGGCCAAAGCCCCCTAATTTAATTTCGTGGGCAAGGCTGCGAGCCGCAGTGAGCGTTTCGGAGGCAACCGCCGCAAGGCGGCTCTTAGCCGGAGATCGACATGCGCGGCCGCAGCCCACACCTTTCAGGGTTTTC
This sequence comes from Christensenellales bacterium, assembly GCA_050944255.1. GTDB lineage: Bacteria > Bacillota > Clostridia > Christensenellales > Maliibacteriaceae > JBMNQS01. The sequence continues at coordinate 10,175 of JBMNQS010000016.1, forward strand.
CGGCCGCTGCAAAACCTGTTCATCAGTTTTTGCAGCAGGAAAATCCCTGGTTATCCGTCAAAAAACAAAGTTTTTTGACGGTCCCAGGGGAATTCTTCGGAATTCCCCCTTTTCATTTTAAAATGGTTCTAAGCCGCCGGAGCCGGGGCGTAAACCTTAGTGTATGGAGAATTTTGCCGCAGCCATGATCGTCACCAGCATCGCGGGCCTGTCAACGGGACTTGGCGGGCTTATTTCCCTGTTTGCAAAACCGGACAACCAGCGGATCATGCCCCTTGGGCTGGGGTTTTCCACAGGGGTCATGGTGTATCTGTCCATGGTGGAGCTGCTGCCCGAGTCCTTTGAGCTGCTGCAGGGGGCGGCCGGCTGGATGCCCGGAGGCATCGCCGCCGTGCTTTCGTTTTTTGCCGGGATGACGATGATTGCGCTGCTGAATCATCTGATCCCCGACGAGAGGACGCTGATGCGCAGGATGATCCGCAGGAGCAAAGACGGGCGCGCGGACAGGCGGCGGGCGCGCACGCTGCGCCTTGGCATTGTCACGGCGCTGGCGGTGTTTGCCCACAACATGCCAGAGGGCATTGCCAGCTTTGTTTCGGCGGTGAAGGACCTGGAGACGGGGGTGGCGGTGGCGCTGGCTATCGCGCTTCACAACATTCCCGAAGGCGTGGCCGTGGCCACGCCGGTGTACGTAGCCACGGGCAGCCGCTCAAGGGCCATCGGCATGGCTTTTTTGTCCGGAGTGGGCGAACCGCTGGGCGCGCTGCTGGCCATGCTGATTCTGGGCCCGCTTTTAAACGATACGGTATTCGGCGCCGTTCTGGGCGCGGTGGCGGGCATTATGGTTTACATTTCTTTCAGCGAACTGTTCCCGGGGGCGCTGGAACAAAGGCGGCCGGTGACCAGCATCTTCGGCGTGGCGCTGGGTATCGCCGTGATGGCTTTCGGGCTGCTTCTGATGTAAATGGCTGGGTAAGCACAGAAAAAATCGCAAAATGGGTAGAATTATGCTATGATGAATCATCATGGCATTTTGTATTTGAAAGGAGAATTTATGGACGTCATTGTCTGGGCGCAACAGTTTTCAACGCCGTTTGTGGACACTCTGGCGCAGGCCGTCACCATTTTGGGCGAGGATATGGTCGCCATACTGCTGGTGGTGATCTTCATGTGGTGCGTCGACCGGCGCTACGGGGCGCGTTTTGGCGCCATACTCTTGTTCAGCGGGCTGGTCAACGGCGTGTTGAAAAACATGTTCAGGGTGTCGCGTCCGTGGGAGAGAAACTATCCCGGCTATGAAGAACCGCTTCGCGTGCATACGGCCACGGGCTATTCCATGCCCAGCGGACATACGCAGACGGCGACTACCACCGCCGCGGTGCTGTCGCTGCGCGTTAAGAGGAACTGGATGCGGATTGCGTTGTTTGTTCTGGCCGCGCTGGTGGGTGTCTCCCGGATCCTGTGCCGCGTGCATACGTGGCAGGACGTGGTGGTGGGATTTGGATTGGGTATTGCCATCACTTTTTTATTCTACCCGGTGTCCGGATGGATGTTCGACGAGAGAAAGCCGATGCGGCCGCTTTATTTGGCGCCGCTGGCGATTTTGGCCATGGCGGCCTCGCCCAGCGAAAACGTATGGAAGGTGGCGGGGATGCTTTTAACCGCGGGCATCGGGCTTGCCTTCGCCCAGAAGTATATCCGCTTCCAGGTCAGGGACAAGCTGCAGCGCCAGATCATCAAACTGGCCCTGGGCGCGGGCGTGCTGCTTTTAATCCAATACGGCGTAAAGCCGCTTTTGGGAACGGGCATATGGGGTTATTTTGGCCGCTACGCGCTGATGGGGGCGTGGATTACCGCCGGCGCGCCGTGGGCATTTTCGAGAATCTATCCGCAAAGGGAGCAGGACGATGACGCAGCCTGACGGACGCATCCGCAGCTTCGGGCCCATTGTGGGTGATAAAAGCCGCCTTTTGATACTGGGCACGGCGCCCAGCATTGCCTCGCTTCAGCAGGGGATACAATACGGACATCCAAGGAACGCCTTCTGGCCCATCGTCTGCGAGCTGGCGGGCATTGATGTCAAGGACGGTTTCGATGTGCGAAGAAAAGCATTGCCGCAGCGCGGGCTGGCGCTGTGGGACGTGATCGAATCGTGCCTGCGCCCCGGAAGCCTGGACTCGGCCATACGCGAGGTAGTGATCAATGATTTCGATACGCTCTGGAAAGACTATCCTTCGATAAAAGCCGTCTGCTGCAACGGAAAGACGGCCCAGAAGCTGTTTTTGAAGCACGTAGAGCTGCCGGATGACGTGAAGTATCTGGGCGGCCTGCCGTCCACCAGCCCGGCCTACACCATGCCCTTTGAGGAGAAACGGCGCATCTGGCGGGACATGCTCCTGCCGTACATTCGTCAATAACGGGGAGGAAAAGCCTTGGTATCAGGCAACACGCAGGGACTGAAAAAATCCGTCTTGGACGGACTGGAAAAGCTGATGGATTTTCCCATTGAGCGGGGCTGCTTCGCCACGCTGGAACTTCTGGAGGCCATGGCGGCTCTGACGGAGCAGTGCGGCCGCGAGGTGGCCGTCTACATCGCCCGCGACGGCGATATACTGGAAGTCTACGTGGGCACCAACGATCGGGTGTCGCTGCCCATGCGCAGGATACGCCGGGGCCTTCTGGGCCTGTCGGGGGTGCGGTGCATCCATACCCATCCCGGTGGCAGCTCAAAATTATCGGTGCAGGACGAGCAGACGCTCAAGGAATTATGGCTGGACGCCATGGCCGCCGTGGGGGTGCAGGGCGGCCGCCCGGTGAGCGTTTCCGCCGCCGTGCTGGATGGAGAAAATGAACTTCGTTATCTGGATACGCTGCGGCCCGAAGAGGTGGAGCGTTCCCGCTGGATGCGGGACGTGCAGTCGGCCCAGCAGAAGGTGCGCCGGCAACTGACGAAGGAAAAGCAGCGTACCAGCCAGCGGGCGTTTCTCGTATCGCGCGCGGCGGACGGGGAGGCCTCCCTGGAGGAACTGCGGCGCCTGGCACAGACCGCCGGGGCGCAGGTGGCGGGCAAGCTGGCGCTCCGGGTGGAGCGGATCGATCCGGCCTATTTCATCGGAAGAGGTCGCCTGGAGGAAGTGGGTATCCAGAGCCGGCAGGGACAGGCGGACATGGTCATCTTCAACGATGAGCTTTCCGGCATGCAGACCAGGAACCTGGAGGAGGCGCTGGGCCTGCAGGTGGTGGATAGGACCGCGCTGATACTGGATATCTTCGCTTCCCGGGCGCAGAGCCGCGAGGGACGATTGCAGGTGGAATTGGCCCAGCAGGTCTACCGACTGCCGCGGCTGACCGGCCTGGGCACGGTGCTTTCCAGGCTGGGCGGCGGCATTGGCACCCGCGGCCCCGGCGAAAAGCAACTGGAGATCAGTCGCCGGCATATCCGTCGGCGCATTGCCGAACTGCAGCGCGAACTGGCGCTCATCAGGCGGCAGCGCGAAGTGCGAAGAGCCGGCAGAAGGCGCAGCCAAATCCCCGTGGCGGCGCTGGTGGGCTACACCAACGCCGGGAAATCCACGCTGCTCAACAAACTGACCGGGAGCGAGGTTTCCGCCCAGGACCGGCTGTTTGATACGCTGGACGCGGTGTCAAGAAGAGTGAAATTGCCGGGCGATCAGGAGATACTTCTGGTAGACACGGTGGGCTTTATCCGCAAGCTGCCCCACGAGTTGGTAAGGGCCTTCCGGGCCACGCTGGAGGAAGTGACCTACGCGGACGTACTGCTGCACGTCATCGATGCTTCCGACGAGAATTGGCCGGAGCAGAAGGCGGCGGTGGAGCAGGTGCTGGAGAGCCTTGAGGTGGAGGGTAAGCCGGTGATCCACGTGTTTAACAAAATGGACCGCGTGCCGGCGGAGGCGGCCCAGTGGCTGGGCGCCGAGGGCGTGCCTATCTGCGCCGCAAGCGGTGAGGGGCTGGACGCGCTGCTTCAAAAAATGGCTGAGGCCACGCGCCGCCAGCAGGTGAAGCTGGAGATTCTCCTGCCCCACAATAAGGGCGCGCTTCGTGCCAGGCTCCACGACGCGGGTCAGGTCAGCTCCGAAGAGTTCGTGGAGCGGGGCGCCCGGATGCAGGTGGTGCTGGACGAAACGGAGTACAACCGCCTTTCAGGCAGCATCGAGCCCTACGTTAAAAATATGGAGTTGTTGTAAGCCATCTATTTTGAGGTGCCGGTTCCAACAGTATGCAGCCAGCATCCGGAGCAGATGCTCAATGCCAATAATTGCTGATGATAAAGAGGAGGGGGCCTCCTCTTTTTGGTATGAGGCTTCTTGCTTATGCCGGCAGCTGCACTTCCATGGCTTTTTACAGTCACATACCAGTAATTGGCGGCAGAAGAGGGGGCAAAGCCCCTCCTTTTTCTGATATAATGAAAAAAACAGCCGCGAAAGGAAAACATGAAAAAGAAATTTTTGATATTCGTTATAGGGCTGCTGATTCTCAGCCTGGCCGGCTGCACCGCGGTGGAGCCGGGTGAGCTTTTGCTGCCCTCTTCTTCCGAACCGGTTCCGGCGAGTCCGCCTGAAAGCCCGCCTACCGGCCCGGCGGAACAAACGCCGGATGAATCTGAGGATGGACCCTTTGCCTATGACCGGCTCACGCCTTTTCAAAAAGAACTGTACCAGGTCCTGGAAAGCGGCGTCATCACGCTGGAAGAGCCCCATTATTTCGATGCGGCGCCCAGTTCCTCCGCCGTGGAGCAGGTGATCCGCTTTTACGAACTGCACCACATGTACGACAACTGGCGGCCCTATGGATTCCGGTACTTCGCCACGGCTAAAACGGGGCCCTGGGGCGTGCGGCTTTACGAGCAGTTTGACAACTACGGCAGAGAGGATGAAATGATCGAGGCCTTTGAGCGGGCGGCGGAGCAGTGGCTGGAGGAGCTGCCGGGAAAAGACGCTTCGGACGCCCAGAAGGCCAGGGCCATCGCGCGGATTTTATGTGAACGGGTCGCCTACGATGATGTGGCGGCGGAGGGCAGCTTTAAAAATTCCGATCCGTCCAGGCTGTCCTTTTCCGCTTACGGGGCCATGGTCAACCGCCTGGCCGTCTGTTCCGGGTATGCTTACGCGCTTCAGTATCTGGCGGCGCAGCTTGATTTGCCCTGCATTACCGTCAACGGAAGCGCCGCCGGTCTGGAATTCCACACATGGAACATGGTGCGGATCGACGGAACCTGGTACCATGTGGACGCCACGTGGATGGACGGGGAGGATGGCATAGACGAACGGTATTTCCTTCTGTCCGATGATGAGATTGCAGCGGATCATTCCAACCCCAATTGGGTTTTTTGGCTGGATATCGACTCGCCGCCGCTGTTTGATCTGCCCGAAGCGCCGCAAAGCTGGACCGGCGCGCGGATGAGCCCGTAGAGGCATTGCGCCTTTCAGCGCAGTGGATATACTGTAATTAAACATACAAAAAGGGGATTCTGCTAGAGAATCCCCTTTTTTGTTATATTAATGTTTATCGGATTCAGTAATACAGCTTCTCGTCCAGCCAGGGCTTCAATTCCGCCACGGGAATGCGGATCTGTTCCATGGTGTCCCGGTCGCGGATGGTGACGGTGCCCTCCTCCAGCGTCTCGAAATCCACGGTGATGCAATAGGGCGTGCCGATCTCGTCCTGGCGGCGGTAGCGCTTGCCGATGGAGCCGGTTTCGTCGTAGTCCACCATAAAGCACTTGGAAAGCTCTGCCTGAAGGTTGCGTGCGTGTTCGCCCAGCTTCTTCTGGAGCGGCAGCACCGCGGCTTTGAACGGCGCAAGCGCCGGGTGCAGGCCTAGCACAATACGGGTGTCCTTTTCAAGCTGCTCCTCCCGGTAGGCGTCGCATAAAAACGCCAGCGCCACACGGTCCAGGCCAAGGGACGGCTCCACGCAGTAGGGGATGAACTTCTCGCCGGTGGCTGGGTCGGTGTACTCGAAATTTTCGCCGGAGTGTTCCATATGCTGCTTCAAGTCGAAGTCCGTCCGGTCGGCGATGCCCCACAGCTCGCCCCAGCCGAAGGGGAACAGGAACTCGAAGTCCGTGGTGGCGTTGGAGTAGTGGGACAGTTCCTCCGGCGAGTGGTCGCGAAGGCGCAGCGCCTCCGCCTTCATGCCAAGGCCCAGCAGCCATTCATGGCAGAAAGTGCGCCAGTACTCGAACCACTTCATGTCCTCGCCGGGTTTGCAGAAGAACTCCAGCTCCATCTGCTCGAATTCACGGGTGCGGAACGTGAAATTGCCCGGCGTGATCTCGTTGCGGAAGCTCTTGCCCACCTGGCAGATGCCCATGGGCAGTTTGCGGCGCGTGGTGCGCAGCACGTTCTTGAAGTTGACGAAAATGCCCTGCGCCGTCTCGGGGCGAAGGTAAATTTCGTTCTGACTGTCCTCGGTGACGCCCTGGTACGTCTTGAACATCAGGTTGAATTTGCGTATGCCGGTGAAATCGTGCTCGCCGCAGTCGGGGCAGGGGATGTTCTGCTGCGCGATGACGGCTTCCATGGCGGCGTTGTCCATGCCCTCCACGGCGATGTCCAGATCGTTCTCCTTGGCGAAGTCCTCGATCATCTTGTCGGCCCTGAAGCGGGATTTACACTTTTTGCAGTCCATTAAGGGATCGGAAAAGCCGCCCACGTGGCCCGAGGCCACCCATGCTTCACGGTTCATCAGTATGGCGGCGTTCAGCCCCACGTTGTAGGGGTTTTCCTGTACGAACTTCTTCCACCAGGCGTCGCGGATGTTGTTCTTGAACTCCGAGCCCAGCGGGCCGTAATCCCAGGTGTTGGCCAGGCCGCCGTAAATCTCCGAGCCGGGAAAAATAAAGCCCCTGTTTTTGCATAGCGATACGATTTTTTCCATCGTGACGTCCATCATGATTCCTCCTGATACGTTTTGATGCTTCCGGCGGTATAAAAGTAAAAAGCCTTTCATCCCGCCAAGGGACGAAAGACTGTGCTTCCGCGGTGCCACCCTTGTTGATATCCGATGGTTTTCGGATACCCACTCGTAGGTCCCGACGCTCTGGGCCGCCTTCAACGCCGATGTCGCCTGCCGGACTTCCACCGTCTCCGGCTCGCTTGAGGGCATCCGCGCGTCTACTTGTCTCCCGTCGCTGCGTCGTATGAAGTTATGGTCTGTGCATAGCCTGCCTAAAACATCCTTATGATATACAATGCGCCGCGCGTTGTCAATCATTTTGTTTTGATACCGGGCGCTGCCCGGACCCGCCAAAGGCTCCGCCTTTAGAATCCGCCAGGGACAATCGTCCCTGGACCCGTTTATGCAAATGCCCGCAGGCGGTCATTTCCACGAGTAGAACTAGGCCTTTCCGCCCCGCAAGCATAGCTTGCGGAAATAAAGTCTTTTGGAGTTCTTAGAACCTTTTCTTCCAGAAAAGGTTCTAAGCGGATTCTTAAGGCGGAGCCTTAAGCGCATTCCAAGGGCAGAGCCCTTGGCCGCCGGAGGCATCCGGGCGGCGCCCGGCGTAAATATCTTGAAAAAACGCTTACTTTCATATATGATAGGGAAGATCAAACGGTGAACTATACGGGCCGTTTATAGGAGTAAAATGAGCAGACGGGAAAACATACGCAATTTCTGCATTATAGCGCACATCGACCACGGCAAGTCCACTCTGGCGGACCGGCTCTTGGAGCGCACCGGGGTGCTGTCGGCGCGGGAGATGGACGCGCAGGTGCTGGATTCCATGGAATTGGAGCGCGAGCGGGGCATTACCATCAAGAGCAAGGCGGTGCGGATGCCCTATATCTACGGCGGGCAGGAATACACGCTGAATTTAATCGATACGCCGGGCCACGTGGATTTTACCTACGAGGTGTCCCGCAGCCTGGCCGCCTGCGAGGGGGCGCTGCTCGTGGTGGACGCCACACAGGGCGTGGAGGCCCAGACGCTGGCCAACGTGTACCTGGCGCTGGAGGCGGAGCTTGAAATACTGCCGGTGATCAACAAGATCGATTTGTCCAGCGCCGACCCGGAACGGGTCCGCGCCGAGATCGAGGAAGTGATCGGCCTTCCGGCGGACCACGCGCCGCTGGTATCGGCCAAGGCCGGCGTGGGCATCGACGAACTGCTGGAGGCCATCGTGCGGTACATTCCCGCGCCCCGGGACGGCCGGGAGCAGCCGCTGCAGGCATTGATCTTCGATTCGTACTACGACAGCTACAAGGGGGCCATCTGCCACATGCGGGTGGTGAACGGCCGGGTAAAGAGCGGCGACAGGGTGCGCATGATGGCCACCGGCGCCCAGTTTGAGGTGACAGAGCTGGGCGTGTTCACGCCGGGAATGACGCCGGTAGACGAGCTGTCCAGCGGCGACGTGGGTTACCTGGCCGCCAGCATCAAAAACGTGGCGGACGCCCGGGTGGGCGATACCATCACCAGCGCCGCGCGCCCGGCGGAAAAGCCGCTGCCGGGCTACAAGAAGGCCATGAGCATGGTCTACTGCGGCATCTATCCCGCCGACGGCTCCCAGTACGAGGACCTGCGCGAGGCGCTGGAAAAGCTCCAGATGAACGATGCGTCGCTATTATTTGAGCCCGAGACATCCGCGGCGCTGGGCTTTGGGTTCCGCTGCGGGTTTCTGGGCCTGCTGCACATGGAGATCATACAGGAACGCTTGGAGCGGGAATACGACTTTGATCTGGTGACCACCGCGCCCAGCGTGATTTACAACGTGCACAAGACCGACGGCGCCGTGCTGACCATCTCCAACCCGGCCAACTGGCCGGACGTGGCGCAGATCGACCACGTGGAGGAGCCGGTGGTGAAGGCCGAGATCATGTCGCCGCCGGAATACGTGGGGGCCATCATGGACATCTGCCAGGAGAAGCGGGGCGTCTACGTGGACATGGAGTACCTGGAGGAAAAGCGGGTGGTGATCCGCTACCGGATGCCGCTCAATGAGATCATCTACGACTTTTTCGATGCGCTGAAGAGCCGCACCAGGGGTTACGGCTCGCTCAGCTACGAAATGGACGGCTACCAGAGAAGCGAGCTGGTGAAGCTGGACTTTCTTCTCAACGGGGACATCTGCGACGCGCTGTCGGTGATCGTGCACCGGGACAGGGCTTACGCCCGGGGCCGCGCCGTGGCCGAAAAGCTCAGGGAAGCCATCCCGCGCCAGCAGTTCGAGATTCCCATCCAGGCAGCCATCGGCGGTAAGATCATCGCCCGTGAGACAGTGCGGGCCGTGCGCAAGGACGTGCTGGCCAAGTGCTACGGCGGCGACATCACCCGCAAGAAGAAGCTGCTTGAAAAACAGAAGGAAGGCAAGAAGCGGATGCGCCAGGTGGGCAGCGTACAGGTGCCCTCCGAGGCGTTTATGTCCGTATTGAAGCTGGACTGATGAGCGGCGGGCTTTACATCCACATCCCCTTTTGCGCCGCCAAGTGCCCGTACTGTGACTTTGTTTCCTTTGCCGGCCGGACCGGACAGGATATGGATGCCTATGTCCGCGCACTGGAGAATGAGATGGCGCTGTGGAAGGACGAGGCCGTATCCACAGACACCGTCTTTTTCGGCGGCGGCACGCCCACGCTACTGGGGGCGGACCGCCTGGTCCGCCTGCTGGAGGCGGCCGTAGAGCATTTTCATCTTTTACCGGACGCCGAAATTACGCTGGAAGCAAACCCGAACACGATTTCCGGCCCCATGCTGCAAAAACTGTATAGAGGCGGCTTTAACCGCATCAGTTTCGGCGCCCAGAGCTTTTCCGGCGCGCTTTTATCCACATTGGGCCGCATTCACGGCCCGGATGAAATCAAAGAGGGCGTGCTCTCGGCGGCGGACGCCGGGTTTGAAAACATATCGCTGGATTTGATGTTCGGCCTTCCGGGACAGCACCTGAAGGACGTTGAATATGATATGGAGGAGGCCCTGCGGCTTCCGCTTCGGCACCTTTCCTACTATAGCCTGAAGGTGGAGGAGGAAACGCCCTTTTACCGGTGGCAGCGGGAGGGAAAGCTGGCACTTGCGGACGAGGACCTGGAGCGGGATATGGCCGCCCTGATCCATGACCGCCTGACGGCGGCGGGCTTTGATCATTACGAGATTTCCAATTTCGCTGTGCCCGGCCGCGCCTCCCGACACAACCTGCACTACTGGCGAAACGAGCCCTACGTCGGACTGGGCTGCGCCGCCCACGGGCGGTGGAAAAACCTCCGGTATGCCCACGCGGCCGATCTTGACGGCTACATGAAAGGTGTGGCAGAGAGAAAGCGGATGCCGGTAACCCAGGAGGCCATCGACCCGCGGGACGACGCCTTTGAAACGCTGATGATGGGCCTTCGGCTTGCCGAGGGCATCGACATCCGGCAGATTGAGAAACGGACGGGGCTGGAAGTGGCCGGTTCATGGATTCCCATTGCAGAGCGGCACGCTCAAAGGGGCTTTGTTACGCTGGAGGGCTGCCGTATACGTCCCACGCTGAAGGGCTGGGACGTGCAGAACAGCTGGCTGGTGGATTATCTGTAATATATGTGAACAAAACGGCTTTATGCCTCGCGGGAGCGCCTCTACAAAGCCCTGGGCGGCGCGAATGTTTTTGCCGGAAAAGCGCCGGAAACAAACTTTTTTTCAGACAAAACCGGACAGGCTCCGCGGAAAAATAAGTGGACGCATCCGGCCCTCGCACACATTTTTATGCATGAATTTCATATACTAAGCATGTCTTACGCCACCGCTTGGCGCTTATGTAGATTCAATGAATGTACTGTGAAAATTTGTTAAAAATCTGGCGCTATCTTGTTGACAAACATAGGCGGTGGTGGTAATCTATAGCCATAGTTTAGCACTCGTTTGCCTAGAGTGCTAACAACCTGGAGGACAGGGATGCAGGACCGCCTCAATGAAAGAAAATTGAAGATTCTGCAGGCGGTTGTAGATGATTATATCACAACCGCTGTTCCTGTGGGTTCCAGAACCATTGCCAAGAAGTACCTGGACTGGTCCAGCGCCACCATCCGCAATGAGATGATGGACCTGGAGGAACTGGGATACCTGGGTCAGCCCCACACGTCCGCCGGGCGCGTGCCTTCGGAGAAGGCCTACCGCCTGTACGTGGAGCGGCTGATGCAGGTATCGGAGCTGAATCCCAATGAAATCTCGGTGCTGCAGTCGTATCTGGACAGGCGCTCCAAGGACCTTCGCCGCATCTACAGGGACGCGGCCCAGGCCATCAGCAATGTGACGACCTACACGTCCTTTGTGCTTCCGCCGGACCTGCGGCAGATGACCATCAACCGCATCCAGCTGGTGCCGGTGACCAGCCACATGGCGCTTCTGGTCATCGTAACCGAGGCAGGGGTATTCAAAGATACGTTCATTAAGATCGGCGGGGACTATCCCGAGGGCACGCTCAATGAGATTTCCAACATGCTGCGAAGGGAGCTGACGGGCCTGACGCTGGAGGCCGCCCAGCAAAAGCTGCTGGACACCATGCAGGGCATCGTCAGAGAGCAGCAGGCGCTTTTGACCTCGGTGCTGGAAGCCATCGACGAACAGTCCAGAGGCAGCCAGAGCGGGGAATTGATGTTGGGGGGGCGCACCAATATCATGCAGCACCCCGAGTACGCGGATATTGCCAAGGCGAGAAGTTTTCTCGACGCGCTGGAATCCAAGGATTCGCTCCTGCCGCTGATGCAGAAGGGATACGCCATGGAGTTCACCGTCTCCATCGGCAGTGAAAACGCTCATTTGGCGATGAAGGACGCGTCGATCATTACGGTCAGGTACCGCATTGACGACACGTCGATGGGTACCATGGGGGTCATTGGACCCACCAGGATGAATTACGCCCATGTGGTATCGGTGCTGCGGTATATGAAGAATATCATCAACCGGGTTTCCGCAGAGGATACCGAGCTTCTTTTGGAAGAAGGCGATGAAGACGACAATACGAGGAAGGGTAACCATGGCAGAAATAAAAATAGATAGGGCTGAAGATAAGGAAAAAACCATAGAGGAGACAGCGCAGGCGCAGGAGAACCCGCAGCAGCCGTCCGGGCAGACGAACCAGGAAGGGGAACCCGAAAAGGAGGCATCCGGCGAGGAAAAATCCGGCGGAGAGGCGGCAGGGCAGGAGGAAGCCGAACAGGAGCCGGCCGGGACCGAGACGGAAGCCGATCAGGCGGCCGGAGAGGAGAGCGGCGAAAAGGCGAGTGAAGGCGGGCAGGAGCAGGAGAAAAAGCCCGCAGCCAAGCCAGCTCCCAAACCCCCCGCATCCAAGAGCGGCGCTTCCCCAAAAGGCGGCGCAAAGAAGAAGAAACCCGCGCCGAAGAAACCGCGGGCGGAGTCTTCGGCGGAGGAGACGCTGATCTTCGTGACCCAGGCGCAGTGGGATGAACTGTCCGCCCGTGCGGATAAGGCCGGGGAGTACCTGGAAACGGCCCAGCGGCTCCAGGCGGAGTTTGAGAATTACCGCAAGCGGAACCTGTCGGTACGCCAGGATGCCAGGTGCGAGGGCACGGCGGAGGTGGTTTTGGAAATTTTGCCGGTTCTGGATAACCTCCAGCGGGCCGTCGAATCGGTGCAGGAGGACGAAAACGGCCTTTTGGAGGGCGTCAGGATGGTCCAGCGCCAGTTTATCGAGATATTGGGACGCCTTGGCATCGAGGAAATTCCCGCCGAGGCGGGTGCTTCCTTCGACCCCAAAGTGCACGAGGCGGTGATGCAGGTGCCGGCGCAGGAGGATCAAAAGAGCGGCCAGATTGCGCAGGTGCTGCTCAAAGGCTATAAAATGGGCGCGAAAGTATTGCGTGCTACAATGGTTTCGGTCGTCCAGTAGACATATGGCAGCAACAGACAACCATAAAAATTTAAATCATAGCTCAGGAGGCAATCAACATGGGAAAAATTATAGGCATCGACCTTGGAACAACCAATAGCTGTGTGGCGGTCATGGAGGGCGGCGACCCTGTCGTCATCCCCAACAGCGAAGGCGGCAGGACAACGCCTTCGCTGGTCTCCTTCTCCAAAGACGGAGAGCGTCTGGTGGGCCAGGTGGCCAAGCGCCAGGCCATTACCAATCCGGATCGCACGGTGGAATCCATCAAGCGCGAAATGGGCACGGACCACAAAGTGACCATCGACGGCAAGAACTATACGGCGCCGGAAATCTCCGCCATGATCCTTCAGAAACTGAAGACGGACGCAGAGGCGTATCTGGGCTCTGCGGTGACCCAGGCGGTGATCACCGTTCCCGCCTACTTTACCGATAGCCAGAGACAGGCCACCAAGGACGCGGGAAAAATCGCCGGCCTTGAAGTGCTCCGCATCATCAACGAGCCCACGGCGGCGGCGCTGGCCTACGGCCTCGATAAGGGAAAGAACCAGAAAATCCTCGTGTACGACCTGGGCGGCGGCACCTTCGACGTCTCCATACTGGAGATCGGCGACGGCGTGTTTGAGGTGCTGGCCACCAGCGGCAACAACCGCCTTGGCGGCGACGATTTCGACCAGCGGGTCATCGACTACCTCGCCAAAGAGTTCAAGCGCGAGCAGGGCATCGACCTTCGTCAGGACAAAATGGCCATGCAGCGCCTGAAGGAGGCTGCCGAGAAGGCCAAGATCGAGCTTTCCAACGTGCTGACCACCAATGTGAATCTTCCGTTCATTACCGCGGACGCTTCGGGTCCCAAGCACCTTGACGTGACGATCACCAGGGCCAAGTTCAATGAGCTGACCAACGATCTTGTTGAAAAGACGGTGCAGCCCATGCAGCAGGCCCTTTCCGACAGCGGACTGACCACCAGCCAGATCGACCGGGTGATCCTGGTGGGCGGCTCCACCCGCACGCCTTCGGTGGTGGAGACCGTACAGAAGATCACCGGCAAAGAGCCCTTCAAGGGCATCAACCCCGACGAGTGTGTGGCGCTGGGCGCCGCCATACAGGCCGGCGTATTGGGCGGCGAGGTCAAGGACATTCTGCTGCTTGACGTGACCCCGCTTTCGCTGGGCATCGAGACGCTGGGCGGCGTGTTCACCAAGCTGATCGAGCGCAATACCACCATTCCCGCCAAGAAGAGCCAGATATTCTCCACCGCCGCGGACGGCCAGTCCTCGGTAGAGGTGCACGTGCTTCAGGGCGAGCGCGAGATGGCGCAGTACAACAAGACTCTCGGCCGCTTCCAGCTCACGGGCATTCCCGCAGCGCCCCGCGGCGTGCCGCAGATAGAGGTCTCCTTCGATATCGACGCCAACGGCATCGTCAACGTATCGGCCAAGGACCTTGGCACTGGCAATCAGCAGAACATCACCATCACCGCATCCTCCAACCTCAGCGATGAAGAGATCGAAAAGGCCGTCCAGGAGGCGGAACGCTTCGCGGCTGAAGACGCGGCGCGCAAAGAGGAAGTGGAGGTGCGCAACCAGGCCGACCAGATGGTCTACCAGTGCGAGAAGACCGTAGGCGATCTTTCCGACAAACTTTCCGATGAGGATAAGAGCGCCATCGGCGCCCAGGTGGAGGCTGTGAAAAAGGCCCTTGAGGGCAGCGATCTGGAGGCCATCAAAAACGCCACCGAGGCTCTGACGAAGAACTCTTACGAGATCTTTGGAAAAGTTTACCAGCAGGCCACCACCAACGACGTGCAGGAAGAGCCCATAAGCGCCGAGGACAACGGCCCTGTGGACGCCGAGTACGAAGTGGTGGACGACGCGAAGGATTCGGACGAACCGCCGGTGACGCACTAAGGCGGGCGGGAGTCGCCAGCGTCCTTTGGGCGGCCGGCACTCCGGTTAAGCACCGTGTTTTTATCCACATCAGACCCTTTGGTGCCCAAAGGACATACCGCGTTCCTTTGGGCACCTGTGGGTTTTGCAGGCCGGGCTATGGAAATCACATACAGGTTATGATATGATGATTCGGACAGCGCGATTGAGGAAGGTGACATTTTGAGCAAGCGTGACTATTATGAAGTGCTGGGCGTAGAGCGCGGCGCCGATGAAGAGGCCATTAAAAAAGCATACCGGCAGCTTGCCAAGAAATATCATCCCGACTTAAACCCGGGTGATAAGGTGGCTGAGCAGAAATTCAAAGAGATCAGCGAAGCGTATGAAGTGCTCAGCGACGGCCAGAAGCGCGCTCAGTACGATCAGTTCGGCCACGACGGGCCCACCGGCGCCGGTTTCGGCGGCTTTGAGGGCTTCGGCGGGGTGGGCGATATATTTGAGGCGTTCTTTGGCGGCTCGCCTTTTGGCGTAGGCGGCACGCAGCAGCGGCGCAGCGGTCCCGTGCGCGGCAGCGACCTGCGGGCCGAGCTGCCCCTTTCCTTTGAGGAAGCGGCCTTCGGCGTGCGCAAGGAGCTGCGGATCACCCACGAGGAACTGTGCGACGATTGTATGGGCACCGGCGCCAAACGCGGCACGCAGCCCACCACATGCCCCCGCTGCAACGGCACGGGACAGGTGCAGGTGGTGCAAAATACCGCCTTCGGGCGCTTTCAGTCCACCAGGACCTGCGATCAGTGCGGCGGCAAGGGACGCATTATCCAGGAGCCCTGCCCGACGTGCAGCGGCAGAGGGCGCGTGCGCAAGCAAAAGACCATCGTGCTGGCCGTGCCGGCAGGCGTGGATACCGGCCAGTACATGACCATGCCCGGAGAGGGCGACGTGGGGTTCAACGGCGGCGCGGCGGGGGACCTTCTGGTCTACTTCAACGTCAAGCCGCATCCCAGGTTCAAGCGCACGAATTTCGACCTTCACCTGGAACTGCCCATTTCCTTTGCGCAGGCTTCGCTGGGCGCGGAGATCGAAGTGCCCACGCTGGAGGACACGGTCCGCTACAGAGTGCCCGAAGGCACCCAGAGCGGCACGGTTTTCCGCCTGAAGAACAAGGGTATCCAGAAGCTTAGGAGCAACGGAAAGGGCGATCTTTTCGTCAAGGTCAACGTTCAGGTGCCCAAGAACCTGACGCCGCTTCAAAAGGATTTACTCCAGGAGTTCGAGCAGGCCATGGGCGGCGACATGTCCGCGCTGGGCGGCGGCAAGAAGGGTTTCTTCAAAAAATAGAATAACGATATTTGAAAGAGAAAACAGTTGTTTTCTCTTTCTCAGATTGTTAAAAGTCCTTTTGGGGGTTATTAGGGGGCCAAAGCCCCCTAATTCTAATTTCGTGGGCAAGGCTGCGAGCCGCAGTGAGCGTTTCGGAGGCAACCGCCGCAGGCGGCTCTTAGCCGTAGATCGACATGCGCGGCTGCAGCCCAGGCCTGCCCTTTAGGGTGCTCCTTTCAGGGTTTTCCGACCGCTGCAAAAACCCGTTCATTGATTTTTGCAGCAGGAAAATCCCTGGCAGATCCGTCAAAAAACAAAGTTTTTTGACGGCCTTTGAAAGAGAAAACAGATGTTTTCTCTTTCTTTTTGCCCAGGAACGGATGCGGCATATGCCCCTCCCTCCGGCGAGGCTCCCGCAGAGACGGCCGGCGGTCAAAATCCCTTTTTCTCTATGCAAACGCGCTTTCATCTGATATAATATTGTTTCGTAGCCTGCTGCGATGCCGACGCAGAGGGCAAGCGCGGATTTTCATGCAATATTTTGCAGATGATATATAAAGAATCGAGGGAGGAACGACTGTACATGGAACTTCAGACAAGCCTGATTCGAAACGTGGCCATCGTCGGGCACGGCAGTGAAGGCAAGACGACGCTGGCCGAGGCCATGCTCTTTAACGCCGGCGTTATTGACCGCATGGGCCGTGTGGAGGACGGTAACACCGTCTCGGACTACGATCCCGAGGAAACCAGACGTCAGATATCCATCGGGGCGGCCGTGGCTCCCTTTGAATGGAAGAACCACTTCATCAACGTGATGGATGTGCCCGGTTACTTTGATTTTGTCGGTGAAATGGCGGCGGCCCTTCGCGTGGCCGATGCCGCCGTTATCCTGGCCAATCCCGTCTCGGGCGTGGCCGTAGGCGCTGAGAAGGCGTGGGATTTGGCGGGGAAGAATCACTGCGCACGGCTGTTTTTTATCAACAATATGGACCGGGAGCACGTGGATTTCCGCAAGGTGCTCTCCGAGCTTCAGGATAAGTTCGGCCCCTCGGTGGCGCCGGTGCAGATGCCCATTCTCCAGGGCGGCAAGTTCACCGGTTATGTGGATCTGATCGGGATGAAGGCCTACGCCTTTGACGGCAAGAGCGTGCGCGAGCAGGACGTGCCCGAGGATATGCAGGGCGATGCGCAGGTGCTGCGGGAGCAGCTGGCCGAAGCGGCCGCCGGGACCGACGACGAATTGATGGAAAAATACTTTGAAGACGGCGATCTTTCCGGCAAGGATCTGATCCGCGGCCTTCGCCTGGGCCTTGCGGACGAGTCGGTGGTGCCGGTACTGTGCGGCGCGGCGGCCCCGAATCTGGGGATCACAGCGCTGATGGACTGCATCGCCGATTTCGTGCCTTCTCCCGCCGACCATGGCGAGGCGGCGGGCATCAATCCCAAAAACGACGAGGAAGTCTCGCGCAAGTGCGACGCTTCCGAGCCCTTCTCGGCGCTGGTGTTCAAAACCGTGGCCGACCCGTTCGTGGGCAAACTGTCGCTGTTCAAGGTTTATTCGGGCACGCTCAGGGCCGATTCGCCCGTGCATAACGCCAACATCGGTAAAAATGAAAAGACGAATGCCATTTACCGGATGGTGGGCAAAAAGCAGGTGCAGGTGCAGGAACTGGTGGCCGGCGATATCGGCGCCATGGCCAAATTGGCCGTCACGCTGACGGGCCATACGCTGTGCGATCCGGCGGGCCCCATCGTCTATCCCGCCATCGACTTCCCGGCGCCCTCCATTTCCATGGCGGTTTTCGCCGCCAAGCAGGGCGAGGAAGACAAGGTTTTCGGGGGTCTGGCCCGCCTTGCCGAGGAGGACCCTTCCTTTACGGTGGGCAAGAGCGATACCGGCGAGACGCTGATCTCCGGGCAGGGCGAGATGCATATCGACATCATCAACGCCAAGCTGAAGAATAAGTTCGGCGGTTCCGCCGTTTTGAAGGACCCCACCATTCCCTATAAGGAGACCATCCGAAAGAGCGTCAAGGCACAGGGTCGCCATAAGAAGCAGTCCGGCGGACACGGCCAGTTCGGCGACGTGTGGATCGAGTTTGAGCCCATTATGGGTTCGGATGCGGAGTTCGAGTTTGTGGATAAGGTGGTCGGTGGCGCAGTGCCCAGAAACTTCATTCCCGCCGTTGAAAAGGGGCTTCGCGAGTCCATCACAAAGGGCGTTCTGGCAGGATTCCCGGTGGTGAACCTGCGCTGCACGCTCTACGACGGCTCTTCCCACAGCGTGGACTCTTCGGAAATGGCCTTTAAGGTGGCGGCCAACCTGGCCTTCAAAAAGGGCCTGACCGACGCCAATCCGGTGCTTTTAGAGCCGATACAGCGCATTGAGGTGTTGATCCCCGAGGACTATATGGGCGACATCATCGCCGACTTGAATAAGCGCCGCGGCCGCATTATGGGGATGGAGCCCCAGGGCGGCGGGCTGCAGAAAGTCATTGCCGAGGCGCCCCTTGCCGAGCTGTTCAAGTACGCCACGGACCTTCGCAGTATGACGCAGGCGCGCGGCAGCTTTGCCATGAACTTTGAGCGCTACGAGGAAGTCCCCGGCAATATCGCCGCCAAGATCGTGGAGAAAGCCAAGCAGGAGGCGCAGGACGAATAAATTTCGACCTATGCCTTACGGGCTTCGCGCGGCCTTGCCGCGGCAAAGCTGTTTTATAGAAACTGTCGGCGAACCCGTATATGGTTTGAATGTGAAAGAAGGGGCCGCGCGCCCCTTCAGCTTTTGTAAAACCGTTTTTTGACGAGGAGTGCAGGAAATGATCACCACCGTTTGCCCCAATCCCAGTATCGACCGGGAACTGCATGTGAACAGCTTTGAGGCTGGCGGCACCAACCGCGTGGTAAAGACTGTGGATAAGCCCGGCGGCAAAGGGATCAATGTGGCCCACGCGCTGACGGATATGGGCCTTGAGAGCCGCCTGATCGGCTTTATGCCGGTATGTGGCAGCGATCAGGTACGCCAGGCGCTGCAGGCGTGGGGCATCCGGACGCAGTTCATCGACTGCGACGGCGCCCTTCGCGCCAACATGAAGATCATCGACGCGCATCTGGGACAGGTGACGGAGCTGAACAGTTCCGGGCCCCGGGTCACGGATGAACAGGTGCGGCAGCTTTACGATCTGGCCGCAAGCTGCGCGCAGGAAAGCGACATGCTGGTTTTGAGCGGCAGCATACCGCCGGGAGCGCCTGCGGATATGTACGCGCGGATGGTGCGGCTTTGCCGCGATAAGACCCGCTGCGTGGTGGATGCCGACGGGGAAGCGCTTCGTTTGGCCATAGGGGAGCATCCGTACTTCATCAAGCCCAACCAAAAGGAGCTTGAAAGCGCCGCCGGCAAGCGGCTGAATTCGCGGCAGGACGTGGCCGCCGCCGCGCGCAGCCTGATTTCCCACGGGACGCGGGTTGTGGTGGTATCCATGGGAAAAGAGGGGTCCATGCTGGTTTCCGAAGACGAGGTCTACATGGCTTCGGCGCCGGAGGTGCCCGTGGGCACCACCGTGGGGGCGGGAGACGCCATGGTAGCCGCCGTCTGCGCGGCGCTGATGCGGGACGACACGCCGGCGGACGTGCTTCGTCACGGCGCAGCGGCCGCCGCGGTGGCTGTCTCGGCCGGCCGTGACGGCTCAAGATACGAGGCCCTGTTTGAAAGCGTGGAGCTGACCCGGCTGGAAATTTGATGCGCCCTTTCCCTGAAAGGATAAAAAGCGCACCGTCCTGGCGCGGGCATAAAAATATCGCGCACCATCCGAAGACGGCGCGATATTGGCAGCAGGCATCGGGCCCCCGCAAAGCCAGCTTTGCGGGGAGAGGAGGAGCAACGCAGCGGGACGAAGAATCCCCAACCGCGAAGCAACTGGGGATGAATAGCGTAATTTGCTCCGTGTGAAGAGTCGGTAAAAAATACCATCCGGGCGCGGGCATAAAAATATCGCGTACCATCTAAAGATGATCCGCGATACTGGCAGCGGGCATCGGGCCCCCGCAAAGCGACTGGGGATGCGGAGCGTAATTTGCTCCGTACGGGAAGTCAGAGAAAAGATGCCGTCCTGGCGCGGGCATAAAAACATCGCGGCCATCCGAAGACGGCGCGCGATATTGGCAGCAGGCATCGGGCCCCCGCAAAGCCAGCTTGCGGGGAGAGGAGGAGCAACCGGGGCCCCCGCGCGGCAAGCCGCGTGGGGTGGAATGGAGCGGGACGAAGAATCCCCAACCGCAAAGCGACTGGGGATGCGGAGCGTAATTTGCTCCGTGTGAAGAGTCGGTAAAAAATGCCATCCGGGCGCGGGCATAAAAATATCGCGCACCATCCGAAGACGGCGCGCGATATTGGCAGCAGGCATCGGGCCCCCGCAAAGCCAGCTTTGCGGGGAGAGGAGGAGCAACGCAGCGGGACGAAGAATCCCCAACCGCAAAGCGACTGGGGATTCTGAGTGGAGCGTAGTTTGCTCCGACGTGGTGCCGGAGGTCGGACTCGAACCGACACGTCCTAGGACACCGCATTTTGAGTGCGGCACGTCTGCCAATTCCATCACTCCGGCAGGTGATGCACAAAATGTATGGTAGCATATTTGCGCCCCGCATGCAAGTGTTTTTGCCGGATGCGTTTTCCAAAGCGTCCGAAAAATGTCATAGATAGGAGCCCATTATGCAACGGAGCCAGAGACAACTGATCCGCCTTGCGCAAAAGGGGGATGCGCAGGCTTTTTCCAGCCTGTTTGAGGCTCATCAGGACAGAATTTACCACATTGCGCTTCAGATGATGCGCAACCGCGACGATGCGCTTGACGCGGCCCAGGAGGCGATGATCAAGATGTACCGGCGCCTTTCGTCGTTTCGGGAGGAAGCGGATTTTGCCACCTGGAGCTACCGCGTGGTGGTCAACACCTGCCTGGATATGCTCAGAAAGCGCAGGAAGCGTCCTTTGGACTCCCTGGAGCAGATCAGGGAGCTTGGCTTTGACGTGGCGGCGCAAGGCGGCACGGAGGAGGATATACTGCGCCGCGAGGAATCGAATCTGGTGCACAGGGCGCTGGACACATTGTCCGCTGCCGAGCGCACGATCATTGTACTGCGCGACATTCAGGGCTTTTCCTACGAGCAGATTTCAGAAATTCTGGATTTACCGCTGGGCACCACCAAATCCCGGCTTTTTCGCGCGCGCGCGTCGCTGCGCGGCGCCTGGCTTGAGATGATGGAACAATCCGGTCAGGGCGCGCGTCAAACTGACGGAAAGGATGGCGTGCAGCATGTGTGAAAAGACGTGGGAATGGATGAACCTGGCGCTTGACGGTCAATTGGAAGAGCAGCAGCGCAGAGAGCTCGACGAGCACCTTGCGGTTTGCTTGGATTGCCGTAACAAGTTCCAGCAGCTGCTGCATATGCGCGCCGCATTGTCGGCAACGCCCATTGACATAGCGCCGCCGGAGCTCGTGGCTGGCTTTGCCCGGGCCCTGGAAAAAAATAAAAAGCGCTCCGTGCTGCGGGTGGTCACCGGCGCCGTGGGCGCGCTGGCCGCGTGCCTGGTGCTCGTGATGGCATTGCAGGCGGTGCTGCCGTTTTTGCGCGGCGGCATGAATGACGCCGCCGCACCGCAAGCCGCTGCGCCGGAGATAGCCATTATGGAGGATGCGCTCACAAGCGGAGCCGGCGATACTGCGGCCGGCGCGGACGAAGAAAATATCGAATACGGCTTAGACGCTCCTCAGTCCGGCGCGCCGGAGGCAAGCGCCAGAGGGGAAGTGTCGCACCCGAAGTATGTTCCCTACATCATGAGCGACGCGGCGGCCGAATTGATCGAGGAGCTGGAGAGCAGTGAGGATACGGTGGTTTACAAGCGTGGTTACGACGCCAGCCAGAACGTCATCAGTTTGCATCTTCTGACGACGCCGGAGGGCGCCGAGCGCATCGACGAGCCGTATATCATCGTTGAAGTGGAGGACTACGAAGATCAGGAGATACAGGAGATAACCGGCGACTTCAAGGCCGAGTGGACGCAGGAGAAATCCAAGCTGTCTGCGCTTGGCAGTCCGAACGTTCACCAGAAGGCGCGGCTTGGGTGGCTGGAGATGGCGCTGGAGCGCTCCGAGCTGTACGGCCCACAGTGGGTGAGGGTGACGCTGACATTCAAGTAGCCGTGCGGATGCCGCGGCAGTAGAGCGCGACGGTCCGCCGGGGATAACAAACGGAGATTGACATTATGTCAATCTCCGTTTGTTATGCGTCCGCAAGCGCCGCGCCTATGATCCAGAAACGGAACCGGCCGCCTGTTTGACGGCGGGTTCGGCCGACACTAAGGCGTATCTTCTTTTTACGTACTGATCCATGGCGTCGGCCACCCTGCGGGAAACCTTTACCGCTTCCACCACGGTTTTGGCGCCGGTGACCACGTCGCCGGAGGCGAATACGCCCTCGCGGCTTGTGCGGCCGGAATCGTCCACGGCCACCAACCCGTTCTCCATTACGTTGATGCCGGTTGTCGATGAGACGATAACCGCCCTTGGGCCCTGGCCGATGGCGATGATCACCGAATCGGCGGAAAACAGGCTTTCGGTTCCTTCGATGGGCACGGGTATTTTGTTTCCAAACTCGTCTTGCGATACCTCGGTATCCGCGAGGATCAGGCCCCCGTCTACGAACTCCACCGCCGCCTTGTGGAACATCAGCTTTGCCCCGTCGATTTTCGCGTAGGCCACTTCGATATCGCGGGCCGTAATGGTGCTTTCATCCATGTTGCACAGGATGTAGACCTCCTCGCAGCCGTGCCGGAACGCCGTGCGGGCCACGTCCATGGCCACATTGCCCGCGCCGATGACGGCCAGACGCTTGCCCAGGCGGTACACGCCCGGATTTCGAAGGTATTCGATGGCGTAATGCACGTGGCCAAAACTCTCGCCCTTGATATTGAGCCTCTGAGGGCGCCATACGCCGGTGCCCATGAATATGGCCCGGTACCCGTCGCGGAACAGGTCGTCCACGGTCAGGTTGGTCCCGATGGCGGTATTGGGACGGATCTTCACGCCGCTTCGGATGAGTACGTCCATCAACCGATCCAATATGATCTTAGGCAGTCTGAACTCGGGTATGCCGTAGCGCAGCACGCCGCCGATCTGGTCGTTTCCCTCGAAGATGGTGACGTCGTAATGCTTTTTCGACAGTATGAACGCGATGGTGATTCCGGCGGGACCGGAACCTATGATGGCGATCTTTCCCCTGGTTTTTTTTGAGGGCTTGGGCTTGTAGATATTCAGATAATAGTCCGATATATAGCGCTCAATGGCGTTGATCTGTACCGGGGAGCCGCCGTTTTTTCCCAGTACGCAGTGGCCCTCGCATTGATTTTCCT
>JBMNQS010000017.1:0-32491 GCA_050944255.1 Christensenellales bacterium
CGCTGATCAAAAAGCTGCGGGAGATGGTAGACGGCGGCGTCATAGGCAAAGTGAGGATGGTCCAGTGCAATTTCGGCAGCACGAAGCCCTATGATGTGGACGATCGCTACTTTAATGCCGATCTGGCCGGCGGCGCGCTGCTGGATATCGGGGTGTACGCGGTGGCGTTTTTGCGCTACTTCCTGGACCAGAAGCCGTCGGTGATCGTCACCAGCGCGGAGTTTGCGCCCACCGGCGTGGACGAGACCAGCGGCATCATCTTAAAGACGCCCTCGGGCATGATGGCCGTCTGCTCGCTGTCGCTGCGCTCCAAGCAGCCCAAGCGCGGGATCATCTCCGGCGAGAAGGGCTATATTGAGATCGAAAACTACAACCGCGCCGAATCGGCGCTGATTATCCGCGACGGCATGGAGCCCGAGACCATTTCGCTGGGCAGTACCGCGGAGGCGCTGGCCTATGAGGCGGAAGGCTTCCAGAAAGCCGTGGAGCGGGGCTATGATGAGACCATCTGCCAAAGCAGCGACGTCAATGAAATCCTCTCGTCGGTGCGCAACAGCTGGGGGCACGTCTATCCTTTCGAGGAGCGTTATTTGAACCGGTAGAGAGGCAAGAGCGGCCGGTAAGGACAAAAAGGCAGGCACCAAGGATGGACTGCCCCGCGATTTCCCGAAAGAGAGTCTGCAGGCAACCGAAGGCCCCTTTTCCGGCGCTTTGCCGGCCGCATTTTCACCGGAGGGGCAGGATTCTTCGCCAGAATAAAGTCAGTGAGCCGAAAGAGGAGGTACATGCAATGAAAGTTCTTGTAACGGGCGCATCCGTGGGCATAGGCCGGGCGACGGCGGTGGCCTTTGCCGGGCGCGGGCACAGCGTCGTGATCAATTACCGCAAGGCCGAAAAGGACGCCGAGGAAACCCTGCGCCTGGTGGAGGCGGCCGGCGGCACCGGGTATCTGCTTCAAGCCGACGTATCGGACGAGGCGGACGCCGCCCGCGCCGTAAATGAGGCGGCAGAGCTGCTGGGCGGCCTGGACGTGCTTGTCAACAACGCGGGAGTGACCCGCTTCATCCCCTTTTCTCAGCTGGACGACGCCACCGAGGAGGTCTGGACGTCGCTGTATAAAACCAATGTGGAGAGCATCTTTTTTTGCAGCCGCGCCGCCTCCAAGATCATGAAAGCGCAGCCGCAGGGCGGCGCCATCGTCAATCTGGCCTCCGTAGCGGGCATGCTGCCCAACGGCAGTTCCATCCCGTACGCGGTGACCAAGGCGGCCATCATCCACCTGACCAAATGCCTGGCCCGTGAGCTGGCCCCCGAGATCCGGGTTAATTGCGTGTCGCCGGGGGTGATACAGAACACCCGCTGGAACAGCACCAATCCCAATTTCGATCCGGAGGCCTTCCGGGCCAATACGCAGACGATACCCCTTGGCAAACTGGGCAACCCGGAGGATATTGCCGAGGCCATTTACTACCTGTGCAGCGACGCGGCCGGGTTCATCACCGGCATCAATCTGCCGGTGGAGGGCGGCGCCAATGTCCGTGTATGACGGCGGTTTTGCTCGTCGGTCGTATAGTTTCACGGGCATGAACCAATAAAAAAGCGTCCCGCACGCGTAGGCGGGACGCTTTTTTATGTTGTTTTACTTCCAGCGTTCCTGTAATTACCATCGACTCTATGCGCTGCGCTCAGATGCACTTTCTTCCTCGTAGGCGCGCATAGCCAGTATGGTTTCGGTAATCAGCCGGTCCAGATCCCATCCGAGCATCTCGGCGCCCTTTTCGATGACGTCTCTGGAGCAGCCGGCGGCAAAACTCTTGCTCTTATACTTTTTCTTCACGCTTTTGAGTTCCAGGTCCTGTGTGCTGCGGCTGGGACGCATCAGCGCCGCTGCCCATATGAGGCCCGTCAGTTCGTCCGCGGCAAAGAGCACTTTTTCCATGAAGTGTTCCGGCGCATGGGACGTTCCGCTCAGGCCGTAACCGTGACTCATGGCGCTGCGGATCACCGATTCGTCCACACCCTCGTCGCGCAGGATGTCCTCGCCCTTGACGCAGTGTTCTTCGGGGTACCGTTCAAAATCTATATCGTGCAGCATGCCCACCACGCGCCAGTATTGCTCGTTTTGCGCATCGTATGTCCTGGCAAAAAAGCCCATGACGGAGGAAACTGTCCGGGCATGCAGCCGGTGAAAATCCTCTTTGTTGTATTTTTCCAGCAGGGCCTGTGCCTGCTTCAGATCGGGAACTGTGCTCATTTGTTGATCACTCCTTCGGTCCGGCTTTCGTTGCGCGCGCACATTGATTGTGCCGCCTTGCCCACTACGTTAACATAAAAAAACGGGACAAGTCAATGCGCTGCGGGCCCATTGCTTCAGTATTTATGGAAATAAATCGCGTGGTGAGGAAATATTAAAAACTATAAGACAATTGGTTCATACTTTAAATAGTTGAAGACCGTTTATAACATTCTGGTGCGGCAGGGATGAAGCACGATATGAAAAATTCCTGCAACGCAAAGCGTTGCAGGAATTTTGTAATGAAACGAAGTTTGTCTTGACAATTTAAGTAATGACAAAAACGTGCCGCGGGCAAAAGAATATCGAAAACCACAAGGTACGGTTCGCAATATAGGCTGCCCGGATGAAGAAACGGGGTGCCCGCAAAGCTATATGGCTTTGTGGGAAGAGGAGGAGCGACGCAGTGGTATGAAAAACCCCCAAACAATTGGGGGTTTTGAATAGAGCGAAGTTTGCCCCGACGTGGTGCACCGCCCGTACATAAATCCGAACCCTCAATATCAGCTATTGTAATGGTCTTTGTCCCGTCTTTGTAATTGAAGGTGAACACTATTTTATCATCATACAGATAAATAGCGTTGACGAAAATATCTATCAGCTTTTGCTGCTGCTCTTGGTTGGTAACGTCAATATCCCGGAACCTGTGCAGAAAAAAGGCAACCTGTTCCCTTGTCAGAAGTGGCCTGTGCATTTCCTCTTGAAGTATGGAAACCTCTAAATCGCTCTTGGTCTGCTCCAGCTCGTCAAGCCGCTGCTTCGTGGAGGAATTGAAAATGCCCTGCTGGATAGCATCCAGCATATTTTTAATGCTCCGTTCCGTTTCCGCAAGCTGCTGTTTCAGGTGGGGAAGGCTGGTATTCTCTCTGGCCTGCAATTCCATTGCCGTGTCAATAATATACAGAAGCACGTTATCATCTTGGAGCATAGCGAGGGTTTCAGCCACAACGATATTTTCTATCCAATCCTTTTTCACCGTTTTTTTCTTGCAGCCCTGTTTTTTCTTGGCGGTGACGCATTTGTAATACTGATGGAATTTCCCCGTATGGCTCGTCCCGCTTTCGCCTACCATATAGGCTCCGCACTTGCCGCAAAAGAGCTTGGTGGTCAAAAGATATTGTTCCTCTGTAGCCTTGAAACGGGCCGGGGCCTTTTTGTTCTTAGCAAGCCGTTCCTGTACCCGGTCAAATAAATCCTTCGGTACGATGGCAGGGATAGCGTCCGGTTCCACAATGTCCCGGTATTTGTATTCGCCTATGTAGCGGCGGTTTTTAAGCATCCTCTGAACACAGTCAATACGCATGGGACGTTTACTGGCAGACTTCACGCCCTGTTCATTCAGCCAGTCCACAAGCTGCTTGATGGTCGCGCCCTGCGAATATCGGGTAAAGGCTTCCAGCACTAAAGGCGCGGTAATCGGGTCAATCTGAAAATACTGGTTCTCGTCAATGATGTATCCCACAGGCAGACCGCCGCCGTTGTATTTGCGTTTGAGGGCGTTTTCGGTAAGGCCCCGGATAACCTTTTCGGATAGCTAGGCAGAATAGAACTCGGCGTACCCTTCCAGCAGGGATTCCAGCAAAATTCCCGTAGAATCTTCGGCAATGGCTTCCTTTGCTGATACCACTTTCACGCCGTTTTTACGGAGGATAGCTTTGTTGTGGGCGCTGTCATATCGGTTTCGGGAAAATCTGTCCAGCTTCCAAACAATCACCACATCAAACAGGTGCTTGGCGCTGTCCTTTACCATGCGCTGGAACTCCGGGCGGTGGTCGGTTTTCGCGGACATGGCCCGGTCAATATAAGTGGATAACACGGTAATCCCGTTGCGCTCGGCGTATTCCATGCACTCGCGGATTTGACCCTCGATGCTTTCCTCGCGCTGGCTGTCGGAACTGTAGCGCGCATAAATAACACCTTTCATTTTCAGCCCCCTTTCCTTTTACTATCTAACAGTTGCATCTTTTCTTCCATCAAATATTTTTGAGCTATAATAACGAGATGTTCTTTTTGTGCGACTAACGCCTCTGCTGCAGAAAGATAATTTTTGAGATGCTTATCGCGGGTTTCTATTGCTTCGGATATGAAGTCCAACTTCTCCTTTTTCTCGGATTCTATATCAATTGAAATTGATGCTTCGGAATTATTTTCCGCTTCTTTTTTCATAAGCTCTAAAGCTCTTCTGCTAATTTCCAATGCCCTTTCTGGTGTTCTTAAGCCATTGGTAAATAATTCTGCAAATGAATTTTCGGCTCGAATTTCTCTTGCTAACGAAATTGATTTATCCAAAGCAATTGAAAATTCTTCATAGCATAAATTTTCTGGATTTATCATCAGTTTAATTTTATAGTATAGTGTTTCTAAGGAATAAAGTTTTTTATGTATATCCAAATCCTTCCCTTCGTATTCTTCATCAGTCAGTGCCATAAAGGAGAGTTCGTGAACATCAAGAAGATGTATATATTCTGATAAATGCTCTAATATGAAATCCCTGCGTTTTTCATAATCCACGGTGTTTAGACTATATTGGCGAGCAGATTGTTCGCTTTTTCGTAATGAATAAAGATTTATAAAGCCAAGTAACAATGTGCCTAAAACACCTATTTAAATCAGCTATCCCCACTTTTATTACCCTCGCCTCCCATCATCTGCAACATTGTTTCTTTCAAGCGGGCGCTCATGGGGGAGTTAGGGTCAAAGCACATTTCCACAAACTGCTTCCATTCCTCTTTGTCCTTCATCTTTTCCCTGAACGCCTGCGGCTCATATTTGTATAACCTGCCTTGCGGATTATCGGTGCGCCCATAGATATAATCCATTGAAACATCAAAATAATCGGCATACCAAAGCATGGTTTTAATGGGCGGCTCGGCCTTGCCGTTTTCATAGCGATAAATAGCGGATTGCGTACAGTCTATTATATCGGCAATTTGCTTTTGAGATAAGTTCAGGGTTTCCCGTAATGTCCGCAATCGGTTTCCAACTTCATTCATGTGCCGCCCTCCTTTTACCACAGCTATATTATACGCTATTATCGATTAAAAGTAAATGCTAAAATAAAATTTATATGTGCTGCGCACTATAGGAGAAATGAGCAAAAACAATAGTTGCCTTTGCCCATTTTCTCTGCCGAAAGCCCGAACAGCAGAAGAGGGGTTGCGGCGGCACGCAAATAGGAAGGAAAGCGCCGATAGATAGGCGATTTCCTTCCTATTTGGTTTTGAGTAAACAGCGGTAGCAGATTACTCAAAACAGGGGTTTCCAAAGGGGGATTTATCCCCCTTTCGGCACACGACTTTGCGAAGCAAAGTGTAGTATGTTATACCTGCCCTGCCGGGTGACGCGAAAAACGTATTGACACATGCGGGTCAATATGTTTTGAAGCGGCAGGAAAACGCGCCGGAGATTTTGAGCGGGAAGCGAAAAAACTTCGGCCCGTTTTCAGTAAGGCGGGGCAGGTATACAGCCCCGTCCTTCGTTCTCCGCTGTGCCCCACATACTTTGAAAAAGGGCGGGTAAGCCGCAAAGAGGCTTACCCGCTCTTGATTACCATTTAGCACAAAGCTGACAGCCTGTCAAGAGCAAAGCCGCCAAAGGCGGTGGCGCTTCGCGCCACTCTTGACTGACCGTCGGCTTTGTGCTATGCATGGAGTTAGGAATCAAGCTAATACCAAATCAGCATTTGTATCTAATTCGTTGGGTTTTTGCATATGCCAACGAACAATTTGCCCGTATTTGATGTTGCTCTCACTGATTGCCGACTGGTCACGATTCCAGTATAAAGAAACAATTTGAACATCCTCCACGCTACCCCTCCTTTTTATGAAAATAAAGGCCTTCACTTACTATAGACAAGATTTTTCGAGTGATATTCGCTAAGAAACGTATTTTGTCAAAAAGTTTTTAATAGAGGGTCAAAATACATTTCGTTTTCCAGCTTGATAGAAGCATTTATTTCATGCAAGTAGAGTTAAGCCTATGCCATCAGCGCATCAATCACCGCCTGCTGCTGATAGAGCCAATCAATATATTCTTTTTCCGTCAGGTTCCCATCCTTTACCGCCGTTTTGCGCTCGGCATTCCCGACCTTGAACGCTTCAAAAGCCGTTTCCACCTTCTCCAGCTTATCGGAGCCGGGAGCTTCCTTTTGCAGCTTTTTCACCTTATTGTACCAGTACATATAGCTGTTTTTGTGCTGCCGCTCATAGTCCAGCGTCTTGGCCTTTTCGTCAAACCGCTGCTTGTTGAGCCGCACCGCTTCCCGTTTGCAATCCTCACCGCAGTAGGTGGGGATATTGGCGGTCTTGGCAAGAAATAAATTGTTGCACAGCTTGCACCGCTGGAAATACAGGTGATTGTCATAGACGCGCTTCAACTCAAACATCAATAGCGGCATGAGGGAAACGGTGGCAAAGCCGTATTCGGAATTGTCACCGTTTCCAGCCCAAAGCAGGCCGCAGGGATGGCGGTAGTATTCCCGGTCAAAATATCGTAGAGGAAACTTGGGATGGTCGCATTGCCATTCCATAATTTCATTTTCAACAGAATAACGGAAAGGCAGTGTCAAATCCTCTATGCGGTCAATAAAGGTGTTCAAGTATTCCTTGTCCTCTACGCTTTTCAGCCGTTTGGAATAAACCGCCTTTGTTTTGTGATACTCCTGCCATAGCCGCACAGAAAGAAAACGATGGCAGATATTATCTGATTGATGCAGCCTTTCTAATGTCGCTTGTGACGCTCCGAACAGGGGCGTTTTTTTGTTGTCCAGCCCTTGCGCAAGACTGATCCGCACATCAGCCATTTCCCTTGACATGGGCGTAAAACACTCTTTAGCAAAGGTTCCGATTTCCCGTTTTTCCTCTGCAAGAATCACCGCTTGCTTATAGCCCCGAAGATACCGCTGCACTTCGGGAAGTTCCCCCATGAGGATACGCTCCTTGCCTTTTTCAAAATCCAGATGCAGGGCAAGAATGCAGTTGTCGGTTATGGGAATTGTGGATTGCTTGTCACTCATGGCATAATTCCTTCCTTTTGATTTATGGGAATACAGGTGTATACTTTTCGTCTTAGCTACAGAATAGCACTGTTATATGGACAAGTCAAGAGCTTTGTATTAAAATATGTATATAGGTAATCGCAAAACAAAAATTAATAGGTAACGGCAGAAAGGAGGAAAATTCAATCGCTCAATATGGCATCCTACGTTTCGCAAAGCACAAGGGCGCTCCCGCCGGGGCGCTGGAAGCCCATCACGAACGCACCAAAGAACAGTACGCCAGCAATCCCGACATTGACACAGCGAAAAGCAAATACAACTTCCACATTATCAAGCCGGAGGGGCGGTACAGGCAGGAGATTGACAGCCGAATAACGGCGGCGGGATGCCGCACCCGCAAGGACAGTACCCGGTTTGTGGACACGCTCATCACCGCCAGCCCGGAGTTCTTCAAGGGGAAGAAGCGGGAAGACATAGCCGACTTCTTCAAACGGGCCACGGAGTTTCTCTGCAAGCGGATAGGCAAGCAGAATATCATCTCGGCTGTGGTACACATGGACGAGAAAACGCCCCATCTGCACCTGACTTTTGTTCCGCTGACAGGGGATAACCGCCTGTCGGCAAAGGACATTCTCGGCAACCGGGCCAGCCTTTCCAAATGGCAGGACGAGTTTCACGCCTATATGTCGGCGGCATACCCCGGCTTGGAGCGCGGGGAATCCGCAAGGGAAACGGGTCGCAGGCACATTCCCACACGGATATTCAAGCAATCGGTACAGCTTACCCAACAGGCAAAGAAAATTGACAGTCTATTATCCGATATAAACCCGCTCAATGCCGGGAAAAAGCGGGATGAAGCGCTGTCCCTGCTTCACAAGTGGTTTCCGCAGATGGAAAACTTCGAGGGCCAGCTAAAGAAATACAGTAAGACCATTACCCTGTTAGAACAGGAAAATGCCGCCCTTGCGGAAAAGGCGGCGGCGAACAGCGAAAGCAAAATTAAGCGGCAGTTGGAAGTTGGCAGGCTGCAAAGCGAAATACGGGAGCTTCGGCGGTTTATGGATTCCATACCCCCGGAGATGAAAAAGCAGTTACAGGCAATGCAGCGCCAGCAGCGCGGAAAGGAGCGGTAAATCATTCCTATACATTGCACCTTGAAAATTGAATATGGAGGGCGTTTCATTGGCAGCTAAAAAACGGCAGGATTACGGTACGGGGATTCCCCGGTATGAGATAGAGAGCCTTGCCCGCTCACTTCTCCCGGCTATGCAGGCGTTCTTTGAGAGTGAGGAGGGGAAACGGGAGTTTGAGGAATGGAAGCGGAAACAGGCCGAAAAGAAGGAGGGAGAGCATGGCAAAACCGATACCCCGTGAACTGACAACCGCCGAGCGCCGGGAAATCCGGCGCTCGGTGATCGGGCTTTGCGCCAACTATGACAACGAATACGGCTGCTTGCCGCTGGATTGCGAGTGCTATATGCTCAACAAATGGTGGACAGGCAGCTTATGCAGATACTTTGAAAACTCCGTCCTTCCCACCAACCCGGCATTGGAAAGGGCACTCAAGGGCGAACCGCCAGCCAATACAAAGCCCTGCGCCGTGTGCGGTAAGCGTTTTCCGGCGGCGGGGCGCAAGGCGTATTGCTCCGACAAATGCCGGGAACAAGGGCGGCGGGAGAAAGACGCGAAACGGGCGAAAAGGTACAGGCAGAGCAAGGGCAAGAAAATCACGGATTAGCACTTAAAAAAGCCTGTATTTATGCGGGTCCCCGGACACGAAAAACGGAGGGTAAGGGTTTGATGCCTTACCCTCCGTTTTTCGTGTCTATCCCGTGACGGGCCGGGCCAACTTGGCCCGAAGTGCTATCTCCAATTATTCTAAATATAACACAAATCCGAACCCTTCACCAACAGGTTTGACCTGTCTGGGACGGTTCGGATTATATGTGTTTGGTGCCGCTGATCGGACTCGAACCGATACGGATTAAAAATCCACGAGATTTTAAGTCTCGGGTGTCTGCCAGTTCCACCACAGCGGCGTGATAACCATTATTTGAGGGCACAACTCATCATACAATATTCGCATATGCCTGTCAATGAGGAGAGTGCTGGGCGCCATGCGGCGGAAAAGGGCATTTATTCCCTGGAGCAGCCTTTTTCCAATAATAATAAAAACTTTTAACTAAAAGGCCTGAATAGATACATTGACAATCACTTCCAATGCTCTTAGTATAATAGATAAGGACGGCCTGTATGCTTGGAAGCGTCGAGCCGTGAACATATGAGGTGAAAAAAAGATTGTATACGTTTTTTGATTTGCACATGCCAACGAGGATTTTATTTGAAGCGGGCGCTGCCAGGACGGTGGGGACGCATATTCCCGGTTCCAGCGTTTTGATCATGGCGGACCCTTTTTTATTGTCCAGCGGCGTAGCCGGAGCCATTGGCGATACCTTGACGGATAAGCGGGTGGCGTATTTTGATGGCATCGAGCCCAATCCCTCCTGCGAGAGCATTGACGAGGCGGCGCAAGTTGCCCGGGAAATGGGCGCCGACTGCGTGATCGGTCTTGGCGGTGGCAGCGTCATGGACGCGGCCAAGATGGTGGCCTGCCTGGCGGGTGAATCGGGCAGCATCTACGACTATTATCAACTGGGACAAAAGGGTCTTCAAAAGCGCCGGGTGGGGCTGATTTTGATTCCCACTACCGCCGGTACGGGCAGCGAGGTCACCAATGTGGGTGTTTTCACCAGCCGCCGCACGGGCAAGAAGCTGCCCATGGCTTCGCAAGAGTTCTGGGCGGATCTGGCGCTTCTTGATCCGGAGTTGACCTACTCCATGCCCGGCAGCCTCACCGCCGCCACGGGTATGGATGCCTTCACCCACGCCATCGAGGCTTACTGGAACCTTCAGAGTAATCCCATCAGCTCGGCGCTGGCCCAAAGCGCCATCAAGATGATTCTTCAAAATATCAAAGTGGCCTATGATCAGCCCGGCAATCAGGAAGCCAGGGCGCAGATGCTGATGGCCTCTACCATGGCGGGCATCGCCTTCAGCCAGACGAAGACCACGGGCATTCACGCGCTTTCCTATCCTTTCACCATGTTCAACGGGGTCCCCCACGGCGTGGGCTGCGCCCTTACGCTGCCCGTGTTCATCCGCCTGAGCGTACAGCGGCAGCGGGAGAAGATGCAGCATCTGGTGGATTTCCTGGGCTTTGACAGCGTGGAGGCGCTGGCCGATCACGTGCATGACCTGATGGCCGGCATGAACCTGCCCCTGAAGCTGTCGGAGGTGGGCGTTACGCGCGGGGATTTTGAAAAGATCGCCGAAAGCGCCCTGTCCATGACGGTGATGATCGAGCGCACGCCGGCGCAGATGGATAAGGCATCCATCATGGCTGTTTTGGAGGAACTGGCGTAAAGGCATAGCGCATGCGGCGGAGCGGACATGCGCAAGGGATTTTTTCGTATACATATAGTGGATTTATTGAGCAAAGTATGCGAAAATAAATTTGCAGATCATACGGCCATGTTCTGGGGGGAGTATAGCGATATACTGCGCAAAACGGCCGGGATGGTGGGCATATCAATATTGAAAACCGCAGCACATTGCAAGGAGGGTATCTAAAGTGAGCGAATACAAAGGCAAACTGCACGAAACCGTTGAAAAATTTCCAATGACCGACATCTGGATGGACACCTGCGAGGAAGAGGCGCTTGACTATGGCGTGGAGCGCGGCATCGTTGGCGCTACCAGCAACCCCGTGATCATTGGCGCCGTGATTAAGAACGAGCTTTCCCGCTGGGAGGCCCGCATTCGTGAGATCATCCGGGAGAACCAGACCGCCTCCGAAGAAGATATCGCCTGGCAGCTGATCTACGAGATCGCGGGCGAGCGTTCCAGGAAGCTTCTTCCCGCCTACGAGAAGTTCCAGGGCAAAAAGGGACGCCTGTCGCTTCAGACGGACATCAAACAGTTCCGCAACGCCCAGAAGATGCTGGAGCAGGCCGTTTTCATCAATTCGCTTGCGCCCAACATGCAGGTGAAGATGCCGGCCAACAAGGCGGGGCTTGAGGCCATGGAAGAGGCCACATACCAGGGCGTTTCCATCAACGCCACGGTCTCCTTCTCGGTGGCGCAGGCCGTCGCGGTGGCCGAGGCGGTGGAGCGCGGCCTTGCCAGGCGCGAAAAAGAGGGGCTGGACTCATCGAAGATGAGCCCCATCTGCACCATTATGATCGGCCGTGTGGACGACTGGATCAAGGCCTACATGGAAAAGAACAACCTGATCGGCGACACATCCGCCTACGAGTGGGCCGGCGTGGCGGTCATGAAGAAAGCGTATAAGATCTACAATGAGCGCGGCTACAAGACCCGTCTTTTGAATGCGGCGTACCGCAATCACTATCACTGGTCCGAATTCATCGGCGGCGATATCGCCTCCACCATCCCGTACCTGTGGCAGCAGCGCTTTGAAAACAGCGACGTGGAAGTGGTTGCCCGCATGGACAATCCGGTCTGTCAGGACTACATTGATTCGCTGATGAAGATTCCCGAATTCGTCAAGGCCTACGAGGAAGACGGCATGAAACTTGAGGCGTTCGGCGATTACCAGGCGTTCAAGGATACGGCCAGTGCCTTCACCGCCGGCACCGATCAGCTCTATGCGCTGATCCGCGGTTATCTCATCGGCTGATCCGCCGCTTTACTCCGGCTATACAAGGGCGGGCCCGGCAAGCGGAAATCTTTGCCGGGTCCGGCTCTGCTTTTATCGGAGACTGCCGTAAAAAACGGTCCCATGCGTATCCGCACAGGACCGTAAAGCGTTTAAGGATGATCGGAAGGCGAAGCCCGGGGCACAGTGCGCGGTGGCCGGCGGGCAGAGTTCGAGCCGCCGGGCGCTTCAGGAAGCCGCCGCCGTTTTCAGTACGCCGCCGTTTTCGAAAAACAGGCTGATGGCCGTGGACGCCGGACCGAATGTTTCCAGCTTCATGTTATACTGGCTGAACACCACTTTGGGCGCGCGCACATAGGCCTGTATCTCTTCCAGTAATCTATTGCTGAATGTTTTGCAATCGAAGATCTCGCCGTAGAACACCACGGTCTGCGGATCAAACATCCTCACCGCGTTTTGCACCGCCAGCGCCAGTGCGGCGACGACCCGATCGATCACCTGAATCACCAGCTTATCGCCGGCGTCGTAGGCCTGCATGATCTTGAAGTAGTCCATGTTGCCGATATCACCTTGGATGAGCTCGTACAGATACGGCGCGGAGTGCTCATTGAAGAGGTTTCGTATATTGGATTGTATGGCCGTATAGCCAATGATGGTTTCCAGGCAACCCTGGTTGCCGCACATGCAGGGTTGTCCGCCGGGCTGTACGATCATATGGCCCAATTCGATGACTTTATAATCAAACACGCTGAAGGCGTTTTCATACAGCAGCCTCGTGGCGCCCAGGCCGGGGCTGTAGCGGATAAACAGCATGTCGTTGAAGTGTTTTGTCTGGCCCGACAGCATGTTTTCTCCGTGGGCCAGCGAGCAGACATTGTTGGTCAGAAGCACCGGCACGCCGAAAATGGGTTCCAGCGCATCGCGGATGTGCACGTTGTTTTCCATTACGTTGTAGGAGTCGACGCTGATACCCCGGACGGGGTCCACAAGGCCGATGACCGATACGCCTACGCCGATTAACGTATAATTTTCCAGAAGTTTATGCTTGCGGATATTTTTCGTGACCGCGGTGGCTACCCGGCGGAGAATCCATTCGGATTTCCTGTGCAGGTCCCTGGTGGTGCCGCCCTCCTCGAAGATCACATTGGAAGCCAGGTCCATACACATAAAGCTGAATTGATGTTTATTTATATTGATGCCGATGACGCAGAGTTGTCCGGTGTTCAGTTGCAAGAGCACTTCCTTTCGGCCCTTTTTGTTGGTGGAGACGGTGGAGGAGGTCTCCAGCAGCAGGTTTTCATGGATTAGGTCGTTGGTGATCAGCGTAATGGCGGCCGGTGTCAGGCCAAGTTTTTTTGCCAGGGCTTTTCTGGACATGCTGCCTGCGCGGTAGATATGGCTCAGAATGTAACCGCGATTATTCTTTTTGACATCCAGCATGTTGATGCCGCCTTCTTTTGTATACATGGGTTTTCTGAGTCCCTTCCGTATGAATGTATAATTAAACGTATTATAACACAAAAAGACAAAAAGGCCTATGAAAATAAACAAAGCGCATTTCGCTGATTTTGCCGTGGGAAACGAAGTGCGGACATCTTTAAATAAAATACCGTTTTGCTGAAAAAGAAAGTGCATTTACGTAGTTTTTTGGTATAATCGAATCAGAGCGCACGCATACCAATTCTTATTATTTTTTTATAAAGGAGCCGTTATGAAAATAGCCGCTATATATACCAGTGCAACTTCTCAGCTGATATCTTTGATAGAAAGTGAACTGCGCAGGGCGCTGCCGGATGAAAGGCCGCTGCACATCATGACCAGAACGGACCCGTCGCTGCTGGCCGATACGATCCAGGCCGGATACGTTCAGGCGAAGACGGCCAGGAGCCTATTGCAGATGTATCTGGAGGCGGCGAACGCGGGCGCGGATATACTTTACAACGTGTCGATGTGCATGAGCGACGTGGCCTATGAGACCTCCAATCTCTTTGGTATGATGGGCATCCGCCTTGTGCGCATTGAGGAGCTGATGGCCGATGCGGCTCTGGAGCTGGGTAGCCGGATAGGTATTATCGCCACGCAGAGGATTGCCATCGATCCTTTAAAGCGCGCATTGCAGCGCAGCGCCGAAGCCGGCGGCAAACCGCTTCAGACTCTGGATATCTGGATAGAGGGCG
Organism: Christensenellales bacterium; assembly: GCA_050944255.1. Classification (GTDB taxonomy): domain Bacteria; phylum Bacillota; class Clostridia; order Christensenellales; family Maliibacteriaceae; genus JBMNQS01. The sequence goes on from JBMNQS010000017.1 coordinate 14,145, forward strand.
CCTTTGGCAAAACCAAGGACGAAACCACGCAGATGATTCTGGCGCGCGCCATGCCCCGCCAGATGGAGGTGGACGTATTTGTGCTTGCGCAGGAATCCTTGGCGCTCTGCGAGAGGGAGCTGGACAGGAAATTCATAAAGCCGGTGCTTTCCGCGCCGCATTACGGGGCTATGGGCGTGCGGCAGGCGGTGATGGCCGCCCGGAGAATGCGTTCCATCGCTGCCGGAGGCCCCGGCGATACGCAGTGAGCGCGGGTTCTCCCGACGCGGCCGTTAAGCGGGCGCTTGCTTTCAACCCCGGCATTTTTGATTCGGTTTGGAGCATGACGGGCTTGCATTCCGACTTTCAAAGTGCTATAATCCCTACAACGCGCTGACGAAGAGGAGATACGCGCTATCTGTTCCCTATAAGAGAGCCGGCGCCGCAGGCTGAAAGCACCGGAGGGAAAAGCCGCGTATCGTGTTCGCTTCCGAGTGGATCGCTCAACGGTTCAAACCCAGTAGGCGGTTCCGTCGTGGCCCGACGTTATACGGGCCAAGGTGAGGTCCCGGAACTTTTGAGCTGGGATAAAGCCGGGTGGTACCACGGAAAATCTGTCCGTCCCTGCACAGGGACGGCTTTTTTGTTCCGGTACGGCTGGGCGTAAAGCGTTACCGGACGCTGCCTGGGAACGCTTAAGGCTCCGCCTTAAGAATCCGCCAGGGACAATTGTCCCTGGACCCGTCTACGGAAATGCCCGCAAGCGGTCATTTCCGGAAGATATGGAAGAGCCGCTCCGCGAAGCGGAGGAAAAGTCTTTTTGGAGTTCTTAGAACCTTTTTCTTCGAGAAAAAGGTTCTAAGCGGGGATAGGGGCGGAGCCCCAATAAGGATGCAAGGGCGGAGTCCTTGGCCGCCGGAGGCAACCGGGCGCTGCCCGGGAACGCTTAAGGCTCCGCCTTAAGAATCCGCCAGGGACGATTGTCCCTAGACCCGTCTACGGAAATGCCCGCAAGCGGTCATTCCCGGGGGAATATGGAAGCGCCCCCCGCGAAGCGGAGGAAAAGTCTTTTTGGAGTTCTTAGAACCTTTTTCTTCCAGAAAAAGGTTCTAAGCGGGGAATAGGGGCAGAGCCCCAATAGGGATGCAAGGGCGGAGCCCTTGGCCGCCGGAGGCAACCGGGCGCTGCCCGGACCTGCTTAAGGCTCCGCCTTAAGAATCCGCCAGGGACAATTGTCCCTGGACCCGTCTATGGAAATGCCCGCAAGCGGTCATTCCCGGGGAAATATGGAAGCGCCCCCCGCGAAGCGGAGGAAAAGTCTTTTTGGAGTTCTTAGAACCTTTTTCTTCGAGAAAAAGGTTCTAAGCGGGGGGATAGGGGCAGAGCCCCAATAAGGATGCAAGGGCGGAGCCCTTGGCGCCGGAAGAAACAGACACTTAACCATAAAGGGGTAATGGTATGAAGACCACATTAGAAAACATCGTAACTGAAACGCTGGCGGCGCTTTCGGCCGCGGGGGACTCGACCGCCGCGGACGCGGTGCGCGTGTCGGTGCTGGGCAAAAAAGGTAAACTGACGGGCATGCTGCGCCTGATGGGCGGTATGGACCCGTCGGAGCGCCCGATTTTCGGCCAGATGGTCAACGACGCCCGCAGGAAAATCGAGCAGGCGCTGGAGAAGCGGCTCACCGAACTGAAGGCGGCGGAGAGGGAGGCGCGTCTGGCGGCCGAGCGCATCGACGTCACCGAGCCGGGCAGAGCGCCGCAGAGGGGAAGCCTTCATCCGCTGACGCTGGTTCAGCGTGATCTGGAGGATATCTTCATCGGCCTTGGCTTCTCGATAGCCGAAGGGCCGGAGGTGGAGCTGGATAAATACAATTTCGAGCTTCTGAACCTGCCGAAGAATCATCCCGCACGCGATATGCAGGATACGTTCTTTGTCAGCGACAGCGTGGTGCTTCGCACCCACACTTCCCCGGTGCAGGCGCGGCATATGCTCAATCACAAACCGCCGATACGCATCATCTGTCCGGGCCGCGTGTACCGGGTGGACGAGATGGACGCCACCCATTCGCCCATCTTCCATCAGATGGAGGGGCTCGTGGTGGATAAGGACATCCGCATGGCCGACCTTCGCGGCGTGCTGGAGATTTTCGCCAGGGAGCTTTTCGGAGAGAGGACAAAGACCAAATTCCGGCCCAGCTTCTTTCCGTTCACCGAGCCGTCCGCCGAGATGGACGCCACGTGCGCCGTCTGCGGCGGCGATGGCTGCCGCGTCTGCAAGGGCACCGGCTGGATCGAGCTTTTAGGCTGCGGTATGGTCAACCCGAAGGTGCTGTCCATGTGCGGCATCGATCCCGGCGAGTATACCGGCTTCGCTTTCGGGATGGGCCTTGACCGCATCGCCACCATACGTTACGGTATCGACAGCCTGCGCCTGTTGTGGGATGGCGACGTCCGTTTCCTGAAACAGTTTTAAGGAGGGCAAAAAGAAATGAAAGTACCTCTTTCATGGTTAAAGCAGTATGTTGAAATCCCGGACGATCTTCCGGTGGAGGAATTTGCTCAGAAAATGATCATGTCCGGCTCCGAAGTGGAGGGTTGGGAAACCTCGAGCGGGGAGATTTCCGGCGTAGTGGTAGGCAGGATCGATTCTATTGCCAAGCATGAGGATTCGGACCACCTTTTGATCTGCCGGGTGGATGTGGGGCAGCAGGAGGCCGTACAGATCGTCACCGGCGCAACCAACGTCTTTGAGGGGGCCGTAGTGCCCGTGGCGCTGGTGGGCGCCAGGCTTGCCGGCGGCTATGAGATCAAAAAGAGCCGGCTGCGCGGCGTGGATTCCTTCGGCATGCTCTGCTCCGGTCAGGAGCTGGGGGCGGACGCGGAAAAATTCCCGGAATCCGCCGTGGACGGTATCTGGATCCTGAACGAAAAGACACTCGTGGGCGCGGACATTCATCAGATTATCGGCCGCGGCGACGTCGTTATCGACTTTAAGACGCTGGCCAACCGTCCCGACTGCATGAGCCTCATCGGCATCGCCCGGGAGGTGGCGGCCACACTGGGCACGAAGCTGACGCTTCCGGATGTTCTGGTCAAAGAGACGCCGGAAGACAGTATCCATGGACATTTAGGCATCTGCATCGAAAACGAGGACTTATGCCCGCGCTATTTGGCCCGCATGGTGGGGAACATCCGCATCAAGCCCTCGCCGGACTGGATGCAGCAGGCGCTTTTGGGCGCCGGGGTGCGGCCCATCAACAACGTGGTGGATATCACCAATTACGTGATGCTGGAGACGGGCCAGCCCATGCACGCCTTTGATTTTAGCTGCGTGCGCGGCGGGCGGATCATCGTGCGTACGCCCCGCGATGGCGAGCGGGAGACCACGACACTGGACGGCCAGCGCCGTAAGCTGGACGAGGACGTGCTTTGCATCTGCGATGCGGAAGGCATCATCGGCCTTGCCGGGATCATGGGCGGTGAGAACTCCGAGATCACCGGCGATACGAAAGCGGTGGTGCTGGAAAGCGCCAAGTTCGACAGGACGTCCCTGCGGCTGTCTTCGCGGCGCATCGGCCTTCGCACCGAGGCGTCCGCCCGGTTCGAGAAGGGCATTTCTGCACAGCTTCCCAAGGAGGCGCTGGAGCGCGCGGCGCAGCTCTTCGCGGAGCTGGACGCCGGCGATGTTCTGTTCGGCGTCATCGACGTATATCCCGGAAAGGAAGAGATCCAGTCCTTCGACGTTTCGGTTGCGGGCATCAACGCCCTTTTGGGGATGGAGATTCCCGCCGGGGATATGGTGCGGATTCTGGAATCGCTGTTCTTCTCGCCCCGTTTTGACGGCGGGGATACCATCTCGGTCACGGTGCCCCACTGGCGCGGCGACGTGGACGGCCAGGCGGACATTGCCGAGGAAGTGCTGCGCATCTACGGCTACGACAGAATTCCCTCTACACTGATGCGCGGCGATCTGATGCAGGGCATGCGCACACGGCAGCAGCAGCTTTCCCACGATATCAAGCGCTACCTGAGTGATATCGGCGTGTCGGAGGTGATTACGTTCTCCTTCGAGTCTCCCAGGGTCAACGACATCATGCTCTTTGATAAAGAGCATCCCGCCTGGGAGCGGGTGCGGCTGCTGAATCCCTTGGGTGAGGACATGTCGGTGATGCGGACCAATCTTTTGCCCGGTATGCTGCAGACGGCGGGCAGGAACGTGCGCTACGGCAACGATGAGGTGGCCCTGTTTGAGATGGGCAACGTATTCATTCCCGTGGAGGGCGGGCTGCTTCCCAACGAGCCCAAGCGCCTGTGCATCCTGCGCAACACCAGCGATTTCTTTGATCTCAAGGGCGTTATAGAGGGCCTTTTCGCCCATCTGGGCATTAAAGGCGTAGCCTTCGTACCGGGCGGCGACAATTTCTTCCATCCCGGAAGGAAGGCCGGGCTGATGCTGGGTGAAGTTTGCCTGGGCCAGATGGGCGAAATCCATCCGGACGTGGCCGCCGCCTTCGATATGGCCGGCCGGCGCGTTTACGCGGCGGAGTTTGATCTGGAAGCGCTGCTTTCAAGCGCCGCGCAGGAGCGCAGTTACCGCCCGATTCCCAATGTGCCGGCGGTGGTCCGCGACTTGGCCGTGGTGGTGTCCGAGGATGTCCCGGCAGGCGATCTGGCGGCCGCCCTTCGGCGCAGCGGCGGCGATACGCTGAGGGACGTGCAGGTCTTCGATATCTATCGGGGCGAGCATGTATCCGAAGGCGAGAAATCCATAGCGTTTACATTAACCTACCAGTTGCAGGATCGCACGTTGACAGACGACGAGGTTTCCCGCCTGTTTGACAAGGCCGTCCGCAGCCTTTCGGCTCAGTTCGGAGCGAAGCTGCGCGGCTAGAACCGTACGGAAAACACAATGTAAAGCGGCAGGTGAGTTTACCGTCCTGCCGCTTTTTGTGATTTTATATGTTTTACTTGTAGTTTTGTTGCGGATTATGTATAATAGGGACAAGAATATAATATGGTAAAGTTTACATAATTCTTAAGCGGAGGAATTGTATGGAAAAGATTAAAACCACGGTACGCATCGGTGGAAAGGAATATACCATTTCGGGTGCCGATTCCGAGGAATTTATGCACCGCGTGGCTATTTACGTGGATCGTAAAATGGCGGCCATTGAAGAGGCGAACAACAATCTGTCCACCACGATGCTGGCGGTGCTGACCTGCCTGAATATTGCCGACGAACTTTTAAAGCTCCAGCAGAATACCGAGGAGTCCGGCGAGCAGTTCCAGGAGTATAAATCCAAGGTGGAGACGCTCTCCAAGCAGAACGAACAGCTCCAGGCGGAGCTTTCCCGCCTGCAGAAGGAAAACATCCTCCTGCGCGAAGCCAGGGCGGGAAGCGGCCCCGCGGTTCCTCCAATCCGCCGTTAACTTCCGGAAATTTAAAACTTTTTGCTAATAAAGGGTAAGCTAATTGTGGCTTGCCTTTTGTTGTATCGACGCATTTGCTATAATAAACGTGAGCGCCGGGTACTGCGCGCGAGAGTTTGCCTCCGGCGGCCAAAGGCTCCGCCTTTGGAAACCGCCAGGGACAATCGTCCCTGGACCCGTTTGCTGAAATGACTGCAGGGCAGTCATTTCAGTGGAGAATCGCCCGCGAAGCGGAGAAAAGTCTTTTTGGAGTTCTTAGAACCTTTTTCTTCCAGAAAAAGGTTCTAAGCGGATTCTTAAGGCGGAGCCTTAAGCGTTCCCTAGCTGCCTCCGGACCAAGCAACGAACAAACAAATGAAAAGGAAACCCTGCATGATTGCCATCAACAACGGAAAAAACCTGCAATGGGATCAGATCATAGCGCTTTTATCGGAAAAAGCCACGTCGCAGATGGGGCGGGCCATGGCGTTGTCGGTGACGCCGTCGGACCGGATAGAAGAGGTCAAACAGCTTTTATCCGAGACCTCCCAGGCCGAGAGCGTGGTGCTTCATCGCGGCTCATCGCCCATGCAGCCCTTTGAAGACGTGTCGGAAGTGCTGGCGCGGGCCATGGCCCAGGGCGTCTTATCCATGGGCGATTTGCTTCGCACGGCCCAGATGCTCCGCGCCTGCGGCCAGATACAGGCGGCGCTTCTGCCGCACTCAGAGCGGGCGGCGGGACTTTGCGCCATGGCCTCGGTACTGATGCCGCACGCGTATCTGCAGCAGGAGATCAGCCGCTGCATCCTGTCCGAGGAGGAGATGGCGGACACCGCTTCGGCCACGCTCTCCAGCCTGCGCCGCCAGATCCGCCAGCGCAACGCGGATATCCGCGACCGCCTCCAGAGCATGATCCGCCAGCCTTCGGTCCAGAAGTACCTGCAGGACGCGCTCATCACGCAGCGGAGCGGCCGGTACGTGCTGCCTGTGCGCAGTGAGTTTCGCGGCAGTGTGCCGGGCATCGTCCACGACCAGTCCTCCTCCGGCGCAACGCTTTACATCGAGCCTATGGCCATCGTGCAGATCAACAACGACCTGCGCCAGCTTCACGTCCAGGAGCGTGCGGAGATGGACCGGGTGCTGGGCATGCTGTCCGAGCAGGTGATGAACGCCGCGGAGGACCTGCAGCAGAATATGCGGCTCATGGCCGGATTGGACTTGATCTTCGCCCGGGCGGTGCTGGCCAGGGATATGAAAGCCGTAAAGCCGGATATGAACACCGATGGGCGCATCCATATCAAGCGCGGCCGCCATCCGCTGATCCCTGCCGGGGAAGTGGTGCCCATCGATCTTTGGATGGGGGGAGATTTCACCACGCTGGTGATCACCGGCCCCAACACCGGCGGCAAGACCGTGACGCTGAAAACCGTGGGCCTGTTTACGCTGATGGCCCAGAGTGGTCTGTTCGTCCCAGCGGATGAGGGCACGGAACTGGCGCTGTTTGAGAAGGTCTTTGCCGATATCGGAGACGAGCAGTCCATTGAGCAGAGTCTGTCCACATTCTCTTCCCACATGACCCAGATCGTCAGAATACTGGAAATGGCGGATGAAAACTGCCTGGTGCTGCTGGACGAGCTGGGCGCGGGCACGGACCCCACAGAGGGCGCGGCGCTGGCCATCGCCATACTGGAATACCTTCTGCGCCGCCGCGTGCCGACGCTGGCCACCACCCACTACAGCGAGCTGAAGGCCTATGCGCTGACCACCCCCGGCATTTCCAACGCGTCGGTGGAATTCGACGTGGCCACTCTTCGGCCCACGTACAAGCTGTCTATCGGCATTCCCGGGCAGTCCAACGCCTTTGAAATTTCGCAGCGCCTCGGCCTTTCCATGGGCATCATCGACCGGGCCAGGGAGATGATCGATTCGGAGTCGGTGCGCTTCGAAGAGGTTCTTCGTAGCGCCCGCCAGGAAAAAAAGCGCGCCGCCGAGGAGGCGGAGCTTTCCCGTCAGGCGCTTTTGGAGGCGCAGCAGGCGCGCGGTGAGGCCATTCGCGCCCGCGACCAGTGGACCGCCCAGCGGGAGGCCATGTTTGAGAGAGCCCGGGAGCAGGCCGGGAAGATCATCGACGAGGCGCAGCAGGAAAGCCGGCAGATTTTGGATGAGATGCGCCGGATGCTCAAAGCCGGCGGCGATGTAAAGCCCCACCAGGCGCAGGAGCTGCAGAGGCAGCTTCGCCTGCAGGCGGACGCCCTGTCCGCCGGAGGCAAAAAGCCGAAATCCGCGCCGGTGCCCGGAGAGGATTTAAGCGAGGTATCCGTGGGCATGACGGTGCTCCACAGAGGGTTGAACCAAAAAGCTGTCGTACTTTCCCTGCCTGACGGCGACGGGCGGCTGCAGATACAGGCCGGCGTACTGAAAATAATGGCGCATCTGTCCGACCTGGCCGCCGCCGCGCAGCCTAAAGGCGAGTCCGGCCCGCGCAGCGAGCCGGCAAAAAGAAACATCACGGTGGGCCGCGGCGCCAGGACGGAGCTGGACCTGCGCGGCCAGACGCTGCTGGACGCCCAGTTGTCGGTGGACAAGTATCTGGACGACGCGGTTTTATCCGGCCTGACCCAGGTCCAGGTGATTCACGGCAAGGGTACCGGCGCGCTGCGGGAAGGACTTCGCGGATACTTTGAAAGGCATCCCCACGTCAGGAGCTTCCGCGAAGGCGCCTACGGCGAAGGGGACGCGGGGGTTACCGTCATCGAATTAAAATAGAAAACACCCCTGGTTTACAATAAGCAAAGAAGTGGGTTTACAATATTGAAACCCTTGCGTACCAGGCATTTGACGACTATAGATAGGAGGCAGCATTATGCCAGAGAAAGACAAGGTGCTCATTGTCGACGACGACCCGAATATTGGCCATCTGATCTCCCTTTACATGGACAAGGAGGGCTTTGAACCGCTGGTGGCCACCAATGGAAACGACGCCGTCCGCATATGGAACGAGCAGCCGGTGACGCTGATGCTTCTTGACGTGATGCTTCCGGGCAAGGACGGCTGGGAAGTGCTTAGAGAGTGCAGAAAGACATCCGACATGCCCATTATCATGCTGACGGCGAAGGATCAGACGTTCGACAAGGTCATGGGCCTTGAACAGGGGGCCGACGACTACATCACAAAACCCTTTGACGTGCAGGAGCTTCTGGCCCGCGTGCGGGCCGTGCTTCGAAGGAGCAATCCCCAGGGCGACGATGACAAGAAGGTGGTGTACGACAATCTGCAGATCGACATGAACACCTACATCGTCACCTACAAGGGGCGGCAGCAGCACATGCCGCCCAAGGAGATCGAGCTTTTATACTATCTGGCGTCCCATCCCAATCATGTCTATACCCGCGAGCAGCTTCTCGAGCAGGTTTGGGGGTTTGATTTTTTCGGCGATTCCAGGACCGTGGACGTACACATCAAGCGCCTGCGAGAGAAGGTGGGCGGCGAGGACGAATCCTGGCAGATCAAGACCGTCTGGGGCGTGGGCTATAAATTTGAGGTGAAATGATGTTTCGCACCCTTCGCATGCGGCTGGTGGTGACGTATATGGCGATCCTTTTGAGCACGCTGATCCTTTTGGGCAGCGCCTTTATGGGTATGTACCGCCAGGAGTTTTTGAGCCGCAGCACAAAGGCGGTCCAGAACGAGGCGAAGGAGCTGGCCACGCTGGTGCGGCCGAACATGTTTGACGGCGCCGACGACCGGTTCATCTCCAGCCGCATCGAGTATTTTGCCAGGCGTGAGGACGCCGTCATCTGGGTGGTGGATATTTACGGCAACGTGGCCGAAACCGGCCCCTCGGGGCAGACGGTGCATTTTTCCCTTACCCAGGACGAGATGAACCGTTATTTTCTGGAAGTGATAGAGGGCGACCTGCGGGTATTTTCCGGTCATTTCGGGGGACGTTTCGAAGCCAGCGCCCTGACGGTGGCCGAGCCTGTTATTTCAGACGGCATAACGCTGGGCGCCGTTTTCATCCACGTGGATATCGCCGGCTTGGAGGACTCGCTGCAGGCGATGATCCGCCAGCTGTGGCTTTCGGGTTACATCTCCATTTTCCTGGGGGTGGCGCTGATTCTTCTGATGGCCGCGCGCATCACAAAGCCGCTCAACGAGATCACCGCCGCGGCCAAGCGGGTGGCGCTGGGAGATTATTCGCAGCGCGTCAGCGTAGAATCCAGCGACGAACTGGGCGAGATGGCCACCACTTTCAATCAGATGCAGATTGCGCTGGCCAGTATGGACAGCGTTCAAAAGGATCTGGTGGCCAACGTATCGCATGAGCTTCGCACGCCGCTGACCAGCATCCAGGGATTCATCCAGGGTATGCGCGACGGCGTCATCCCGCAGCAGAAGCATCAGGAGTACATGGACCTGGTGCTTTCCGAGTGCAGGCGGCTGACCAAGCTCATATCCGATCTTCTGGACCTATCGCGCATCGATGCGGGCAACGACGAGCTGCGCAAGGAGATGTTCGATGTCAGCGAGCTGCTGCGCCGGGTGATCATCAAGCGGCAGGTGATTCTCGAAGAGGCGAAGATGCAGGTCAATACCCGTTTCCCCGACGAGGCGGCGATGGTCTATGCCGATCCGGAGCGGATGGAGCAGGTCTTTACCAATTTGATCGACAACGCCATCAAATACAGCGGCGACGGCGGGGAGATACGCGTATTTGTCACGCCGGAGCGCCATCGCCACCAGATGCTCGTCACCGTGGCCGACGACGGGATGGGCATCGAGCCCGAGAAGCTGCCTCACGTGTTCGACCGCTTCTATAAGGCCGACACGGCCCACACTTCCGGCACCGGTTTCGGGCTTGGACTGGCCATCGTCAAAAAAATTCTCGACAACCACGGCGCGGAGATATGCGTCTGGTCCGAGATGGGGGAGGGCACGACTTTCGCGGTGCGGCTTTCCACCCTCCGGGACAAACCGGCCAGGACCGCCAGAGGCGAAAAAGCAAATCCCAAGAATGAACCGGAGGAAACCGGCAAAGAATAACCAGCGTGCCCAGCGTTTCTTAATTTTGAATATAGGGAGGCCCCCCGATGGATGAGAACAATCAAAACCTGAGCGATGAGCGGAAGCATCCGCAGGGCAGTACGCAGGCGGATGCTTCCGGGGTTTTTCCGGCCGCTGCGCAGCCCGATGGAAGCGATACGCCTGAGCCATATGCATCCGGCCGGCAGCAAAACTACCAGCAGCCGCCCGCCTACAGCGCGCCTTTATACCGGCAGTACCAGCCCTACGGCAGCGGGCAGGGGATGCCGCCTCACAGTCGTCAAAGGTCCGGCAGGAATTATGCGTGGCTCTACGCGCTGATTCCCGTGTTGGTGGTGATCGTGCTGGCCGCCTTTGTTCTTGGCCGGGGTATCGGCGCCATCGGCAATCCTCCGGCCGGCAGCCCCGCCGCGGGCAATCAGGGCGGCTTTTTCCCGCGCCCTTCCGTGGTGGTGAACCTGGGGGCGGACCGGGGAGAACCGGCGTCCAACGACATTCCCGACGTGGTGGACTTCGTCTTTCCCTCCACGGTGATGATCATAGCCGCCGCCCCGCAGTACAGCGGCAACCGCATCGAGGGCTACAGCGAATCCGGAGGCTCCGGGGTCATTGTCTCGCAGGACGGCTATATCGTCACCAACGAGCACGTCATCTCCGGCGCCACCGACATCACGGCGGTGCTCATCGACGGCACCGAGTATCCCGCCGTGCTTGTGGGCGCCGACGAGCGCAGCGACCTGGCGGTGATCAAGATCGACGCCGCGGACTTGACGCCCATCACATTCGGCGACAGTTCGGCGCTTCGCATCGGCCAGAGCGTCATTGCCATCGGCAGCCCCATAGAGGCGGCGCTGGCCGGCACCGTTACCGAGGGCATCGTCTCCAGCGTGGAGCGGGAGATCGTGGCCGATAGGTCCGGCCGCACCATTTTGGTGATCCAGCACACCGCGCCCATCAACCCGGGCAATTCCGGCGGCGCACTGGTCAACGAGTGGGGCCAGTTGGTGGGCATCAACGCCCGCAAGACCGTGGTGGCCGGCTACGGCGCATACGGCAACATCATACAGGCCGAGGGCATCGGCTTTGCCATTCCCATGAGCGAGGTGGAGCCGGTGGTCGCCCAGCTCATCAGCCAGGGCTACGTCACCCGCCCGTGGATCGGATTTTCCGGCATTACGCTGACACCGTCCGAGGCGCAGTCCAGGGGCGTTCCCCAGGGCATTTTGGTGGGAGAGGTCTTTTCGGACAGTCCCAGTGAAGGCAGGCTTGCCGTAAATGATGTGATCATCGGTGTGGACGGCGAAACCATCGAGACGTTCAACGAGCTGAACCGCGAGCTTAGAAGCCGCTCTCCCGGCAGCCGGATCACGCTCACCGTTTACCGCAACGGCGATGAGACCGACGTGGAAATTACCCTGGGCGAGTTCCCGCAGGACGCGCTGTAAGCTGCCTGGAACCGGGCTTATCCCGCAGGCGCGCGCAGGCGTTTTTCAGCTTTTGCGGCGCCATGAAACTTTCTTTAAATAAGCAAATAAAATGGCTGAAAACGGACCGCGCGGCATGGCGCGGTCCGTTTTTTAGGACACTGGACAGCCGAGCCGGAACGAATATGCCTGCTGCAAACTGCATAATTTCCCGCGCATCCGCCGACATTAAGCCGTGAGTGCCCATAGGCGCTTATCTGGTCATTTCCGTCTGTATTTCTTTTTAAAATCATGATACAATGGAGGGGAACAAAATGCAGAACAAAGCGTTTGAAACATTGATAGAAGGAACCGGTCTGATGATTTACCTGGACAACAGCGCCACCACGAAACCGCATCCCATGGTCGTTGAAAAGATGACGCAGGTGATGCAGGACTGCTACTACAACGCCTCTGCGGCCTACGCCCCCGCCATGCTGGCCGAGCGTGAGATCCAGGAGGCCCGCGCGCTGGCCGCCGGCGCCCTGGGCGTGGAGAAGGACACCATCGTCTTTACCTCCGGAGGCACCGAGAGCGATAACCTGGCCATACTCGGCGCGGCTAACGCCGCCCGTGGCAGGCACATGATCACCACCGCCGTGGAGCATCCGGCGGTGATCAAGTGCGTGGAGTTTTTGGAGGAAAAAGGCTTTGAAACCGATCTGGCGCCGGTAAGCATCAAGGCGGAGGTAGATGTGGACGAGCTTCTTTCCCTGATCCGCCAGGACACCTTTATGGTCAGCTTCATGCACGTGAACAATGAGGTGGGGTCCGTCAGCGACATCGCCGATATTTCAAAGCGCATCAAGCGCCGCAACCCCGATACGCTGGTGCATGTGGACGGCGTGCAGGCGTTTCTTCGGATTCCCACGGACCTCTATCATACCGATGTGGACCTCTACAGCGCCAGCGCCCACAAGGTGCATGGCCCCAAGGGGGTCGGCTTTCTGTACATCAAAGACGGCGTGCGGTTAAAGGGTGTTCAGCTTGGAGGCGGCCAGGAGAATGACCGGCGCAGCGGCACCTACAATACGCCGGGGATCGCCGGTTTCGGTGCGGCCATCAAGCTGGTGGCGGAGGATAAGGACGCCATAGACCGTATGGTGAACCTGCGGGCGCATTTCCTGCAGCGTCTGGTGGACGAGATGGACGACGTGCATTTAAACGGCCCGGTGAACGCCTCGGCGCCCCACGTGCTGAGCATGTCCTTTCTGGGCGTGCGGGCAGAGACACTGCTGCACGCGCTGGAGGAGGAGGGCATCTACGTGGGTCTGGGCAGCGCCTGCGCCGCCAGGAAGAACCATATCAGCCACGTACTGCAGGCCATGAACCTGCCGAAGGATTGGGCGGAGGGCACGGTGCGTTTCAGCCTGGGCTGCTTCAACACGCAGGAAGAGATCGACCGCACGGTGGACGAGGTGAAGAAGAAGGTGGAGTACCTGCGCCAATTCAAAAGACGGTAAAAACAGACGGTAAGGGAGCATTCTATGGAACATGTGGTGATGGTCCGGTTTTCAGAGATTCATTTAAAGGGACAGAACCGGCCGTACTTTGAAAAACTGCTGGCGAAAAGGCTCAAAGAGGCCGTCTCGCCCTTTGAGGGCGCCAGCGTAGAGAAGGGGGAGAGCCGTTACCTGATCCGCGGCGTCTCGGGCAACAGGCGGGCGATGCAGCGCATCGGCCGCGTATTCGGCGTGCATTCGTATGTGGACGCCATTGAAACGGATAAGGACGATTTCCAGGCGCTGTGCCGGGTGGCGCACAAGATGCTGGAGGAAGAATACGAGGGCGGCGGCACGTTTAAAGTCATTGCGCGCCGCAGCGACAAGCGCTATCCGATGAATTCCCAGCAGATCGCCGCCAAAATGGGAGAATACATTTTAGAGCACGACGAGGCCTGCAAGTGGAAGGTGGACATCCACCATCCCCAGGCCGCGGTGCACGTGGAGATACGGGACAAGGCCTATATCTACTGCCATGTCCAGATGGGCCACGGCGGCATGCCGGTGGGCTCGGGCGGAAAGGCGCTGGTGATGCTCTCGGGGGGCATCGACAGTCCCGTGGCGGCCTACATGATGGCCAAGCGAGGCGTGGCGTTGGAGGCGGTACACTTTTTCAGCCCGCCCTACACCAGCGAGCGGGCCAAGCGGAAGGTCGTGGATTTAACGAAAATCCTCACCGAATACTGCGGCCATATACGGCTTCATATCATTGGCTTCACCAATATCCAGCAGGCCATCTACCAGCACTGCCCGCAGAAGGAACTGACGGTGCTGATGCGAAGGAGCATGATGCGCATCGCCGGGCGCATTGCCGAATCGGCGGGGGCGCAGGCTCTTATTACCGGCGAGAGCCTGGGGCAGGTGGCCAGCCAGACCATGGAGGCCCTGGCGGTGACGAACGCAGCGGCTCAGCTTCCGGTGCTTCGGCCGCTGGTCGGCTTTGACAAGATCGATATCATGGAGCTGGCCCAAAAAATCGGCACCTACGACACCAGCATCCTGCCTTTTGAGGATTGCTGTACCGTGTTTGTGCCCAGGCATCCGGTGACAAAGCCGGTGCTCTCGCGCATTGAAAGGTCTGAAATGAACGTGGACTTCGCTTCCATGGAGGATGCCGCCGTCCAGGCGGCGGAAATCGTGGACGTAAGGGCCGATTGAGCCGGCGGGGTAAGGGGAAATCATGAATCTGGAACAGTTGATACAGGCGTGGAAAAGCGACCGGAACATCATGGGCTGCGTTACCTGCTGGAAGGAGATTCCGGCAAAGCCGGCGCAGCATGTGCCCTGGCCGGCGTTTTTGAGCGATGATTTGATTTCCATGATGAAAAAACGGGGCGTCACGGCGCCGTATACCCACCAGGCCAAAGCCATGGAGCTTGTGGCGGACGGCCGCGACGTGGTGGTGGTGACGCCCACGGCCTCGGGCAAGAGCCTGTGCTATCACCTGCCGGTGCTGGACGCGGTTATCCGCGACGAAAATACCCGGGCGCTGTACCTGTTTCCCACCAAGGCGCTGGCCGCCGACCAGGCGCAGGCGCTTTACCGGATGATAGAGGCCATGGGGCGGGACATCAAGGCCTACACCTACGACGGCGATACGCCCGGCAGCGCCAGGCGCGCCGTCCGGCAGGCCGGTCAGATCGTGGTGACCAACCCCGACATGCTCCACTCGGGGATACTGCCGCACCATGCCAAGTGGGTGAAGCTCTTTGAGAACCTCCAGTACGTGGTCATCGACGAAATCCACACGTACCGGGGCATCTTCGGCAGCCATTTATCCAACGTGATCCGCAGGCTCAAGCGCATCTGCCAGTTCTACGGGAGCGATCCCCGGTTCATCTGCTGCAGCGCTACCATTGCCAATCCCAGGGAACTGGCCGAGCAGCTCACCGGAAGGGCCATGTCCGTGGTGGATGAAAGCGGCGCTCCCCAGGGGGAAAGGCACGTGGTGTTCTACAACCCGCCGGTGGTGAACCGCCAGTTGGGCATCCGAAAGAGCGCCGTGATCCAAAGCCGCATCCTGGCCTCGGTGCTGGTGGCCAACCGGATACAGACTATTGTCTTTGCCAGAAGCCGCCTGGTGGTGGAGGTATTGGTTACTTATTTAAAACAGATCGTGGCCGGACGGCTGGGCAACTCCGACATGGTGAGGGGCTACCGGGGCGGCTACACGCCGCTTCAGAGGCGCTCCATTGAAAGGGGCCTTCGCGACGGTTCGGTGGTGGGGGTGGTATCCACCAATGCGCTGGAACTGGGCGTGGACATCGGCGGCCTTCAGGCGTGCATCCTCTGCGGCTATCCGGGGACCATTGCCGGTACGTGGCAGCAGGCGGGCCGCGCCGGACGGCGCAATGACGTGAGCCTGATGATGCTGGTGGCCACCTCCTCGCCCATGGATCAGTTCATTGTCAGGCATCCGGAATACTTCTTCGGCCAAAGCCCGGAAACGGCGCTGATCAACCCCAATAATTTATACATTTTCATGAGCCACCTGAAGTGCGCCGCATTTGAGCTGCCCTTTGAGGAGGGGGAGCTTTTCGGGGTGGAGACCACCGACGAGGCCCTGGAATATTTGCAGGAGGAAGGCGTCCTGCGCCTGGTGGAGGGCCGCTGGTACTGGTCCAGCGAGACCTTCCCTGCAAGCAGCGTCTCGCTTCGAAGCGCCACCGACGAGAACGTCATCATCATGGACGTGACCACAGCCGATACCCGTGCCATCGGCGAGATGGATCATTTTGCGGCGCGCATGCTGCTGCATGACGAGGCCATCTACCTGCACGAGGGGGCGCTCTACCAGGTGGAGAAGCTGGATCTGCAGAGCCACAAGGCCTTTGTCAAAACAGCCGACGTGGACTACTATACCGACGCGGATCTGTCCGTGGACTTAAAGGTGCTGGACGTGTTCGATCAGCGGAAGGTGGATGTGACCACCCGCGCCTACGGCGAGGTGCTGGTGACCAGCATCGTCACCATGTTCAAGAAGATCAAGTTCGACACCCACGAGAACCTGGGCTGGGGGCCCGTGAACCTGCCGGAGATGACGATGCATACCGGCGCCATGTGGGTGGCCTGGCCCGTGGGCGGCGTGCAGGGGCTTCGCGAGAGCCAGGCGCAGGCGGCGCTTCACGCCGCCACCCATCTGATCGCCCATGTGGCACCGCTTTATCTGATGTGCGACCCGAAGGACATCTCGGTGTCCTTCCACGTCAGGGAGCCGTTCACGGGCGCCCCCACGCTGTTTGTCTACGATGCCATTTCCGGCGGCATGGGGCTGTCGGAAAAGCTGTACCATATGTTCGACGAGGTGCTTGAGCGCGCGCTGGAGGCGCTGAAGGAATGCCCCTGTGAGGATGGGTGCCCCAGCTGCATCGGCCCGTCGGAGGAGGACGGCGTCAAGATTTTGGCGCGGGAACTGTTGGAAGGGATGCTCATTGACCACGCTTAAGGAAAAACTGAGGATCATGGCCGAAGCGGCCCAGAGCGTCTCCAGGAAAACCAGGGAGACGCACAGAAGCGGCCGCGGCGATTTTTCCTGTGAAAAATGGGTGTATCCACTCAATTACGGCGATAAGGTGTACTTAAATGAAATGCACCAGGTGCCCGCCGGTCTGTTCTGGAGCTTGGCGGATAGGCATGGGGAAGAACTGGATATTGAAAGCCTGCGCTTTTTGGACGTGGAGACCACCGGCCTTTACGGCAGCGGCGTGCAGGCTTTTTTGGTGGGTGTGGGCCTTTACAGCGGCGATACGTTCCACGTGCACCAGCTTTTGATGGAGGATTTTTCCGGCGAGACGGAGCTGCTTTTAAATTTGGCGGATTTATGCCGCGACGCAAAGGCGCTGGTGACGTTCAACGGGCGCGCCTTCGATGTGCCGCTATTGGAGGCCCGCTGCGCCATGAACCGCATGGAAAGCCCGTTTCCCGAAATCAACGTGGACCTGCTGCACCCGGCCAGAAGGCTCTGGAAAATCCGGCTTTCCTCTTGCGCGCTGAAAAATCTGGAGGAGAAAATCCTCGGCCAGCGGCGGGTGGGGGACATCGACGGCAGCGAAATCCCCGGCCGCTATTTTCAGTTTCTCCGCTCGGGCAACCGGCTGCTGCTGGAGGATATCCTCATGCACAACCGTCTGGATGTCCTTTCCATGCCGCTGATCGCCTGCGCTATGGCAAATCTTTTGCGTGACCCCACCGCGGCGCAGGAACATGCCGACCGTTACAGCGCCGGGCGCTACTACCTGCGCCGGGGCGACAGCGCCGTAGCGGAGGACTGCTTCTCCTGCGTCAAGGACGACTACTGGCTCTTTGCCCGCCGGGAGCTGTCGCTGATTTTAAAGCGGCAGAAGCGCACCGGGGAGGCCATGGAAATCTGGAAGGAGATGACGCAGCTGTGCCCCCAGGATCTCTTCGCCCACCTGGAGATGGCCAAGGTTTACGAACATCGTTTAAAGGACATCGAAAGCGCCGTCTTGTGCTGCGAGAAGGCGCTGGGCGCGCAGATGAACGCCCGAGAGCTTTTAGAGCTCCAGGCTCGCAGGGCCAGGCTTGAAAAAAAGCAGCAGCGGCAACGGCCGAATCAATGACATAAACGCCTTGACAGTTCCGGCAGTATATGCTAAGTTTGGACCAACGATAGATTTTCAGTTTTTTCCATTTTTATGTTACTTAACGAGACGATTTTATCGAACAAAGTTCCTGAACGTGAGAATTTATTTTTGCATCCGCTTTACTTGTAGCTTACGAAAGAACGTATATATGGTTGCCTCCAGCGCCTTGCCCATTATGGTAAATTAGATATGAAAAAGACAATTTTACTACTCGTGGTCGTATCTATCCTTGCTTTGTGCCCGGGCTGCCGGGCGAAAACCTATGATGAAAATCTGGCGGAATCCAGCGCAGCCTATGATCAGCTTATTGACGGCTTTAAAGAGCGGTATGGCGACCAGTAC
>JBMNQS010000018.1:0-31726 GCA_050944255.1 Christensenellales bacterium
TCCGCTTGCTTTTCATCCACATATCGCGGGTGATGCTGTAGGATATCCCGTCGTGCCATTTGCCGTCAAAATGGTAATGGTGGCGGAGCGTCCCCTCCTTGAGCATCCCCGCCCGCTGCATCACGCGCCCGGAAACGGGGTTGTCCTTCACGTGGATGCCGGAAATCCGCTCTAGGCGGGTCGTCTCGTACAGCCGGTCGATCAGCGCGGAAAGGGCCTCGGACATATAGCCCTTCCCCCAGTATTCCCTGCCTAAGAAGTAGCCTACGTCGCACCGTCGGTGCGCGCGGGATATTTTGGTGGCGGCGCACATGCCGATGAGCCGGCCGTCTTCCTCCACGCCGTAATAGATGCCCTCTCCCCGGTAGACGCGCCCGGCGATGTTTTTGATGAAGTCTGCGCTTTCACGCAGCGTATCGAAGGCTTCCCAGGGCATGTAGCGCGTCACGTCCGGGTCCTTGACGCACTTGAGAAGAACCGGCGCGTCCTCCAGCGACAGCGGCCTAAGCAGCAGCCTCCCGGTCTTTATCTGCGGCAAATTGTACAGGGGTTCCGCCATAGTCACTCTCCTTTATGAAATCTCGTCCAAAAGGCTCTTTCCCTGCAGGCGCCTCTGTTCCTGCTCCTCAAACTGTTCGGTATAAAAGGCGTGGTAGGCGCCGCAGCGCTTCATCAGCTCACTGTGGCTGCCCCGCTCGACCACCTTCCCGTTTTCGATGACCAAAATCACGTCGGCGCTTCGGATGGTGGAGAGCCTGTGGGCGATGATGAAGCTGGTACGGCCCTTCATGACGCTGTCCACCGCCGCCTGTATCAGCTGCTCCGTCTGCGTGTCCACGCTGCTGGTAGCCTCGTCCAGCACGAATATTCTAGGGTCCGCCAGCACCATGCGGGCCATGGTCACAAGCTGCTTCTGCCCGGTAGACAGGAGGCATCCCCCTTCGCCCACCACGGTGTCGTAGCCCTCCGGCATGCACATAATGATCCGGTGGGCGTACACGTCCCTGGCCGCTCTGATCACCTCTTCGTCGGTGGCATCGGGCTTTCCGAAGCGGATATTGTCGCGCACCGTCCCGCAGAACAGGTGCGGCGTCTGCAGCACGTAGCCCAGGTGGGACTGCAGCCAAAGCTGGGATCTCTCGCGGATATCCGCGCCGTCGATGAGAATATGCCCGCTTTCCGGCTCGTAGAACCGTCCCAGCAGATTGACGATGGTGGTCTTCCCGGCGCCGGTCTCTCCCACAAGGGCCACCTTTTGGCCCGCCGGCACGTGCAGGCTGAAATCCTCCAGCACCGCGCTGGTATCCGGGTTGTAGCGGAAGGTCACATGGTTGAACGTCACCGCGCCTGCCATCTCCGGCCAGTTTTCCCGTTTGGGCGAGAAGGTGTCTCCGAAGCGGTTGCGCACGGTTTTGGCGTCATAGATGGCCACCGGCATATCCAGCAGTGTCAGCACCCGCTCCGCCGCCGCCTGGGCGCTCTGCATCTCCGAAGTGATCCGCGCCAGAGAATTGATGGGCTCAAAAAAGCCGGTGGCGTAGCTGATAAAGCTGGAGAGAAGCCCCAGCGTGATGGTTCCGGCCATGACGCCGGCGGCGCCCTGCCCAAGGACGATGGCCATGGCCACGCTGCCGATCATCATCACCGTGGGCAGATAGACGCCCGAAAACATGGCGCTTTTCATGGACGCCCGGTACATCTTCATGCTGCGCCCGGAGAAATCCTTCAGGTTCTGCTCTTCAAACACCAGCGTCTTGGTGGTTTTCGCGCCCATGATGCCCTCATTGACGGCGGCGACGATCTCCGCGTTCATGCGCCGGACGCTCCGCTGGGCCTCCAGTATTTTACGCCTGAACCACCGGCTCACGTAGAGCAGCACCGGCAGCACAATGAGCACGCACAGCGCCAAAACAGGATTGAGGATCAGCATGGCGATACTGACGCATACGATGTAGGCGGCCGCCCACGCGCCGTCCACCAGGCTCCAGGCCATCATCTCCGACAGCCGGGTCACATCGGGCATCATGGTGGTCATCACCTGCCCGATGGGGGTGCGGTCGTAGTAGGAGAATGTCAGGCGCTGCAGTTTTTCAAACATGGTATTGCGCATATCCCGCGCCGCGTGCAGCTCAATGTATCCGCCAAAGCGGACGAACCAGCGTACGTTGAAGCCCTGGACGGTGGCCATCGCCGTATAGACGATAAAAAACCACGGCAGATAAGCCGTTTCGCCCGGCATGATGATCCGGTCGATGGCGATCATCGTCATCAGCGGGAAGGCCACGTCGATCAGCGCCGTCAAAAGCATGGTAACGCAAAGGCCGGCCATCTGTCTTTTGTAGGGCAGCATAAAGCCGATCATTCGTTTCCAAAGCATCCAATCCACTTTTTGACGCCGTTTATTCGATGGCACAGCTCTCACCCGCCTCCAGGCTCATATTCTGTATATCGTAAATATCGCGGAACAGCCCATCCTCCCTCAGCAGCTCTTCGCTGGTGCCCTGCTGGGCGATCCTCCCGTTTTCCAGCACGATGATGTGGTCCGCCGCCATCAGCGTGCGGATGCGGTGGGATATGATGACGGTGGTTTGTCCCGGCCGCCTCTTTTTCAGCGCGGCGCGGATGGCCGCGTCGGTTTTCGTATCCACCGCCGACAGCGAGTCGTCCAGTATGATCACCGGCGTCTGCCGAAGCAGGGTTCGCGCCAGCGCCACCCGCTGCTTCTGTCCGCCCGAGAGGGTAATGCCCCGCTCGCCCACCATGGTCTCGTAGCCTTCGTCAAAGCCCGTCACCACATCGTCCAGCGCCGCTATGCCCGCCGCCTGCCGTACCTGCTCGAGCGGGGCGTCCGGCCGTGTCAGCGCGATGTTGTCGCGGACGGAGCGCGAATAAAGGAACGGCTCCTGCAGGATCAGGCCCACGTTTTCCCGCAGGCTCCTGCGGCTGATTTGATTGAGCTCCACGCCGCCTACGGTGATGGAGCCGCCCTGGTAGTCGTACAACCGGGCCAGAAGCTGCACCAGCGTGGATTTCCCCGAGGCGGTGCCGCCCAGTATGGCCAATGTGCCGCCCTTGGGTATTTGAAAGGAAATATCCCGCAGCACCGGCTTCTGCGGATCGTAGCCAAAGGTGACGCGGTCAAATACGATGTCGCCATGCACAAATTCAAGCTGCCCGCCCTCATCCTCCGGGGGCTGCTCCAAAATCCATTTCAGCCTGTTCCAGGACACCTTCGCCTTTCCGAAGTCCGAGAGGATGCGTCCCAATTGGCGCACCGGCCAGACCAGTATCCCCGCGTAGGACACAAACAGCGTCAGATCGCCCAGGGTAATACGCCCCGTGATGCACAGGTAGGCGCCCACCGAAAGCGACAGTCCCACCTGGAAGTAGCCGATGGCATCGGTGGCGCCCCAGAAATCGCCCATGTAGTTGTTGACTTTCAGGTACAGCTTGGTGCTCTCTTCATTGAGCGCCTCGAAGTGGTCGGTAACGTACTGCTGCCGGCCGAAGCTGCGAATGACCCGCACGCCGGAGAGATCCTCCTGCAGCGCGGCGCTCAGGTAGCCTTCGGCCTCATCGGCCAGAAGGAAGTGCTTTTGCACTTTCAGAAAGTAGACGACGCTTAAAACGGCCACAACCGGCAGCGTCGCCGCGGTCACCGCCGTCATGACGCCGTCCACGCCCAGCATCAGCCATACCGACAGCACCACAAGGGATACCGCTCTTGCGATTTCCGGCACCTGCGCGGCGCAGAAGCGGCGCAGAAGATCCACGTCGGTGGTGCAGCGCTGGATGATATCGCCGGTATTGAGCGCATTATGCCCCTGGAAGGACAGGTTTTGCAGGTGCCGCATCAGACGGTTGCGGAGCGTGCGGATGAAGCCTTCGGCGCCCATCTGCGCAAAGTAGGTCCTGCAGAAGCTGAACAGCGAATTGAAAAGCGCCAGAAGCAGCACCGCCAGGATGCACCAGACAAAATACCGCGACAAAAAGGGCCTGCCTCCGAGGTTTTCCAGCCAGCCGGAAAGCCACTGGGGCAGCGCCCAGGGCTGGTCCCCGATGATCGAATCGATGATCACCCGCACGGCCATGGGCAATAAAAGCGCAAAAAGGGACGCCAGCGCTGCCGCTGTCATGGCGATACCGGCCCACTTCTTTTGCCCCTTTAAAAGCGCCCGTAATGGACTTTTCACCTTGCTTGGTTTATGGTTCATATCTATGTAAAGCTATCCTTTTGCAATTGAAATTCGCGCGGGAAACCGCCCAAGTTCTATTATACACAAAAGCACCGCCTATGGCGATGCTTAGTTCAACTTCATCCGTTGCCGGTGCGCTTATACGTCCGGGCCGGTTTCCTATGCCTGCAGGATAACGCTGAAGCGGGAACCTTCTCCCACTTTGCTTTCAACGAATATCTCTCCCTTCTGCGCCCGGACCATCATCTTCACTATGGCCAGTCCCAATCCGCAGGAGTGATCCTTTGCGTCCTCCCGCACATCCCCCGTGACGAACTTATCGAATATGCGCGGCAAAAACGCCTGATCGATGCCGCAGCCCGTATCGCACACATCGATTTTCGCCACCTTTTTGCCGTCTTGCATGGCGTAGCTTACGGCCACGTCGACGCACTGCCCCTCGGCGACGGCCTTTGCGGCGTTGCTGATCAGGTTGTCCAGCACATGCTCAAGCGCCCTTTCATTGGCGTAGGCGCAGACGCTTTCGGGTTCGGAGCAATAGGTAAAGCGGATATTTTTCTCATCGAACACGGTCTTTGCATACTTGCAGCAGCGGCCCACGGCCTTGGATATATCCATGTACTGTAGATGCATATCCTCTGTCAGCTCCATGCGCTTGGCATCCAGCATGGTGTTGCACATATCCGTCAATTTCCGGCAGTGATGGGTCATCATATCCGCGTACTGCAGTGTCGGCCCATCGTCCGCACCCCTGCGCCGGAGCTGTTCCATGAGTAATTTTGAGCTCAGCGAGACCACATTGGCCGCCATGCGCAGCTCGTGACATGCATAGGCAAAATGTTCGCTTTTGATCCGATCCGCAGCAAGTATTCCGCTGAGCTGTTTCTCGTACTTGTACCTTTGCCTGCAGTATAAAATGGATGACACGGCGATAATCGCGATCGGCAGCAGATACCAAAAAACGTCCCAGACCGTTACTTCCATTGACAAGTACTCTCCCCTCCTTGTCTCACGTGCTTAAGTACCGGTAAAAAACTTGACGGCGCAAGTCAGCGCTATTTCCCCCCTTGAACAGTGCGTTACCGTATCGATGGCTTCCCGGGCTGTCCGCGCGGCGTCCTCCAGCATCTTTATCTGGCTTTTCACGCCCCGTTTATCGGAGGCTTTTACCTGGCGCTGCACCTGCTCTTGCAGGATATCCTCCTTCCTTTTGCCGGAGCGCAAAGATAATGGCGGATACCCAAATCCCCTTTTCTTCAGCAGGCGGTAGGTTTTGTCAAATGCCGCTTTTACCTGTTTTGCTGGCCTGTCCTCTCCGGCGGCCCGCGCCACAGCGCCAAGCGTATCCAAAAGCACTTTCTCCTGCCGCCCGTTCATTTTCCAGCATGAGGGAATCTGCCCCGCGTTCATATCCTGCGCCAGGACGCCTCCGGCCCAGATGTCCAGCGCAGGTTCCTTCTGCGCGCGCTTCTTGCCGCGCACCATGATTTCTATGGCTGCGGCGGCCCTTATGTGCGCGGCAAAGCCCATGGCGTAGGCGGTGCGCATGTCGCACTGCACGGACGTGTACGCAAGCAGATCTTCCAGGAGCGCGGTCATGGCCGACGCCTCTTGCTCTTGAGACAAAACAAGTAAATCCGGCGCATCGGGGCATTGGCCCCATAGAAGCTGCAGTCCCTGCGTCCCGGCGGCGTAAAGGGCCGGATAGGCCCGGGCGGCGGTGGCGTTGTACTGTGTGCAAAGGCTCAGGGCGCGCTGGCCCAAAATATGGTATGCGACAAACGGCGGCATAGAGGATCTCCTTCAGAAAGCCTATCATCCCTCTATGGATACATTTTAATGGCCTTTACGATCAAAAGCAATAAATACTCCTGAAAAACCAATATTTTGACATATTTTTCACAAAAAAGGGAGGTATATGCTTTTAAATTCGGGATTGAGGCGCTTTCTGCGCCGCTAAAAAACACTTTTTTCTTTTTGCCGCCGCTTATCGCGCGCCCGTTTGGGCGGGCGCCGGCTTCCGCCCGACAAAAATACCGGCAGGCGTTGCCGCTTGACAGCGGCGGTCAAACGTTTGAAGGGCGGACGGCTTGTTTTAACTCCGGCGCACCGGGGAAAGGATGAAAAAAGGACCTTTTATCCGGGGATAAAAGGTCCAATGGATTGCCGTGCACTCCCGGTCGATACCCGCCGCCATCCGGCACTCAATGCCCGCCACTCCGGCCAGGCACCCCTGCGGCACACATCCTCCAACGCTTATTGCTGCTTCCTTCCGGACCTGACAAGATTCACGCGGCGATGTTGCACAGGACCCAGCCTTCAACATGATGGTCACTGCTCCAGCGACAGAGACACGTACCTTCCTGAGAGAATTCAACCCCGCTGTAGCGGATTGCGGGTTACAGGGCACCGCTAGTTCCCCATCTAGCACGGCAAACTGGTATGCATTTTCAGCGCTTTCGCGCGACCTTTATTGTACCCGATAAAGATTCATTTGGCAAGGTGCTTTCTTTTGCCAAGCGCCCACGCGGCCAGTTCGCTCACCGCCCCGGACGCGTCCTGCGCGGCTTTTTCGAGCATCTGTAAATTTTCTGTGTCGTCGTCGGCCGCCGCGGCCAGCGCCGCCAGCGCCCGCAGTTTGCTGCGCGCGGCGTAGTTACTGCCTATTGTATCGGCAATTTCCGGCAGTGATGCATCGTCCATCTGTAAAAGACGGGCGATATTCCACATCCGCCTTTCCTTCTCGCCGTACGCCTTCTGCGCGATATGCGCATTTCGCGGGCAGCATTTCTGGCATATCTCGCATCCCAGTATCCGGCGGCCCATTTTTTCCCGTATGGCCGCGGGCATTTTCTCCGGGTGGGATTCATACCACCGCAGGCATTGCAGCGGGTTTACACGGCCCTGCCCGTCCAGCGCGCCCGTAGGGCACGCCTGCACGCAGCGCACGCAATCCCCGCAGTCCAAAAGGATTTCGGCATTTTCCTGCGTGGCGGCGATATCCAGACGCGTCTGAAGGGCGATGACGCTGCCCGCCATATAGCTGCCGTACCGCGGGCTGTACACCAGCGAATTTTTCCCGTAGCGGCCCCAGCCGGCGGCGACCATCAGTCTTTTGATGTCCGCCCCGGGGTGCGCCTTTGCCGCAATCTGCCGCTCATTCAACTTGTTGGCCAATTCGCGGGTCCTGTGGTAGGCGCTGTTGGACGCCGCATAGTAATGGGACACAAACCCCGTGCCGCTGCCCGGCTCCGCCGTCTTATCGCAGCGCGTCACCAGCACCAGGTACGTCCCGTTAAAATCCTCGGTATTGACAGGGCGCGCCCCCTCAAAGCCCAGGCCGCGCGCCATTTGATCGATCATGTGGATCATTTTTCCGCCTGTTGGGGCTGCTCCACCTCAAAGACGCCCGTAAGCATCTCCAGCGTCAGGCCCTCGGGCAGATACAGGCTCTTGCCGCAGACCAATAGCGTGTAGTTGTCATAGGGCACCAATAGCAGCCTGTTGCTGAAGGTATACACGTGCCAGACCAACTCCCTTCCGCTGCCCAGCTCCACCGAGAGCACCGCCTGGGTATCCTTTCCGTTCTCCTCGCCCAGTTGGGACATCTGAAGCAGCTTCAGCAGGCGCTCCTGCGCCTTCTGGTCGGCCTGGATGCCTCTTTTTTGTTCGGGCGGCGTCATCTTTGCGCTGACCATGCCCTCCTGGATGATGGCGATCATTTCCTGCGGCAGCGTTGGCGTCGTCAGTCCCGCCCTGACGCCGCGCCAGAGCATATGATGGCTGTAGCTGTCCTCCCAGACACCCACGCCGGCCAGCCCGTACTGCAGGACAAGCGCCGACTTTCTGGCAACGGACTGCCTGTTCTCATACCATATTTTATGCAGCTTATTGTCGATGCAGATGAACTCCACATGCGGCGTGGCGGCCAGATCGTCCCAGAGGGGCGCCACCTGGCCGGTATCGGAAATCACCAGGTAATCCTCATTGTCCAGGTACTGTCCCTCTTCTATCAGCGCATCCATCTGCTCGTATGTGGCCACCGGCAGTTTGGCATCCGCGCCTTTCCACAGCGGCTGCTGCGTATCGGCGTCGTATTGGTAATCGCGCCCGTAGAAGGGAATCCCCCAGATGATTTTCTCCGACGGCACCATGTCCAGCGTCCTTTGAAGGTATCTCACCATCCAGTCGATGCCGCCCGTGGGGCCGTCCGTATCGGAGAACTTCCCGTTTTGCTCATAGGCCATTACGGCGATATAATCGCATACCTTTGCCAGCTCCTCATGGTCGTAGCTCTGATAAAAGTTTGTCGGTTCGGCATATTCAAGCGGCACCGTTACGCATACCGACAACGTGATGTCCTCGCCCAGCGCCTCTCCCACATCCTTTACAAACGCGGTGAACAGAGCCTTGTTGGCAGGGTCCATATTTTCAAAGTCGATATTGACGCCGTCGAACCCGTTTTCTTCCACATGCTCCTTCAGTTTTTGGATAAAGGCCTGTTTTTCCTGCTGGTCCGTCACCAGCTTTTCGGACATCTCCGGATCAAAGCTCTGCACCGTGGCCCATATTTTGTACCCGTCGTCATGGGCGCTTTGCGTATAGCTCTTCATATTGTCCGCCATGACCTCAAACACAAGCTCATCCGCATTCTCATCCTTTTTCACATTGAACCATACCGGTGCCAGCACCGTGGCGTTGGACGTAGGCCGCACGTACCTCAGCGGGCGGTACAGCCATAAAAGCACTTCCGGCGAATCGACCTGGACGCTTACGGCGTCCAGGAACGTGATTTTATTTTCATCAAAGGGCTCTTTGTCCTGCGCCCTGCCGCAGCCGCCCATGAGCAGCGTTACGGCGCAGAGAAGCCATGTGAGTCCTTTTTTCAGTCGTTTCATAGCTGATTATATCCTCCGGCACAAAGGGTAAAAAGCCGGCACATCCTGTCGGATGCGCCGACTTTTTGATTATATCACAACTTGGGACTTTTCGCTTGCCAAAGATATTTTGCCGCCCATCGGCCGGAACAAATTTTTCGTTCCCCTTTTCACGGCTCCCTGCAAGCCGCCGCGGCCCTTTTATTTGGTGCCGAACAAGCGGTCTCCCGCGTCGCCCAGCCCGGGGATGATGTAGCCGTGGTCATTGAGCCTCTCATCCACCGCCGCCACGTAAATATCCACGTCCGGATGGCTTTTTTGGACCACTTCAATGCCTTCGGGCGCCGCAATCAGGCACATGAGCTTGATGCTGCGCGCGCCGGATCGCTTGATCGCCTCGATAGCCGCCGCGGCCGATCCGCCCGTGGCCAGCATGGGGTCCACCACGATCAGCATCCGCTCCTGCGCGTCGTAGGGCAGCTTGCAGTAATAGGAGACGGGCTTTAGCGTCTGCGGGTCGCGGAAAAGGCCGATATGCCCCACCTTTGCCGCCGGCACCAGTTCCAAAAGGCCGTCGGCCATGCCCAGCCCCGCGCGCAGCACCGGCACGATGCCCAGCTTCCTGCCGGCGATCACCTTTGACTTGGTTTTGCCCATGGGCGTTTCGATCTCCACTTCCTCCAGAGGCAGATCCCGCATGACTTCATAGCCCATTAGAAGGGCGATCTCATTTAACAGCTCGCGAAACTCCTTCGAGCCGGTCTGGATTTTGCGGATCATCGTCAGTTTGTGCTGCACCAGAGGATGATCCACCACATAAAGTTTGGCCGTCGTTTGTGTTTGCATATAAACAACCCCCGTCGTTTTTTTACCGGTTTTTCACTTCTTTCTCCAGCGCGGCAATCTCGTTCAATCGTTCCTGGTGCCTGCCCCCCTCATACTGGGCGTCAAGGAACGCATCCACGATGTCAAGGGCCAGCCCTTCGCCCAGGACGCGGGCGCCCATGCACAGGATATTGGCGTCGTTGTGCTGGCGGGTCATGCGCGCGCTGTAGGTGTCCGAGCACAGCGCCGCGCGGATGCCGGGCACTTTATTGGCCGCAATGGAAATGCCGATGCCGGTTCCGCAGATTAAAATGCCGCGCTCACAGTCCCCGGAGGCCACGGACTGGGCCACCAGGCTCGCGTGCAGTACATAGCTTGTCCTTTCAAGCGAATACGCGCCGAAATCCCTGAGTTCATAGCCCTGTTCCTTCAGGTAGTCCATCACCTGTCTTTTCAGTTCATATCCGGCATGGTCGGAACCAATCGCAATCATTTTCATTCTCCTTATCTATAGGTCAAGCTGCAAAACCAAGTGCAAGGCCAAAACTGCCACGGTTATCATTTTAGTGCAATCCCCTCCAAAAATCAATCGGCAGGACATCTATTGTGCCCGGCCCGCGGAAAATATTTCTTTTCGCGGAGATGCCGCGCCCCCGTCATTTAAACGTCAGTGTGGAGAGCATCTTTTCAAAGTCCGGCCGCTTGTCTTCAAAGTCATCGGGGGCGCAGGTCAGCGTCACGATGTACACATCTTGCCGGTACACCGTCACCGCCGCGTAGAACAGCATCCGCACGCCGGAAACTTCATATTCATAGCCCAGCGTATAGAAATAATTGTTGCCAAGGCTTTTGCCTTCCAGTTCAAGCGTCCGCACCGCCTCCGGGGGAAGATTTTGGGAAAGCGCCTCGGTGATTTTCTCTTCTATGACATTCCTGGCCAGGCTGCTTCTGAACTGCCAGGCGGGGACGCCCTGCCCCTCCCACGCATGCACGGTCACCGACGCCCGGATATCAAAAAGACTCTGCCCGAACTCCAGGAAGGCCACATCCGCGTCCCGCGCGGCGCTTTTGAGCACATCCATGATGGCCTGCACGTCAATAAACTGCAGGAAATTACCCAGGCCCATCCGGGTCAGCATCTGAAGCAGTTCATCCTTGGCGCCGGTAAGAAACGCCTCGTCGATGACGCTGTGGTCCTGTTTGTACTGGATGCTGTACGTATCGGTCTCATACAGGGCATATCCGTCCATAAGAGGCGGCGCCGTCTGGGGCTGATCACCGCAGCCTGCGGCGGTCAGTGCCATAACCAGACACAGCGCGGAAAAAAGCAGCCTTTTTATCCGATTGTTTTTCATGCGGGTGCCCATCCTTAAAAAATTCATCGTAGTACTCTATATCTAAGGCTGCCCCAAAAAATGCTCCGTTACACTTCTTTACCGAATACGATTTCATGCCGCTCTTGCGGCAAAATATGCCGTCCGCGGATCACTCCGGTTTTGCCACCTCCACATCAAACGAGGCCGCCCGTAAGAGGCGGTTCATCACCGCAAGCCCCATGCCGGAGGATTCCAGCGCCTCGCAGAACACATGACCAAATCCTTCCTCGTCCGCGCTTCGAAGCATCGCGTACAGCGTATGCGCCGCATCCTCGGCGCCGCTTCCCCAGACGCGCTTTTGCCTGCCGCCATAGTCCGCCGCCGTCTGCGCGTCGCAGAAGATGACGACTCTTTCTCCGGCCTTTTCACACTGATCATACCGCCGGCAGATGTGTTCCTGCTGCAGGCCCCTTGGCCCCTGCACCACGGTGACATGGGCTCTGGGCGCGTAGTGGCGGTACTTCATTCCCGGCGACGCAGCGGGAGCATCCTCAAGAGGCGCCATCACCGCCGGATGCACCGCCACCTCGCCCAATACCTCCTTGAGCATCTCGCGGGTAACGCCGCCGGGCCGAAGGATCACCGGCACTTTTTTCGTCATGTCCAGCACCGTGGACTCCACGCCCACGCGGCTTTCCCCGCCGTCGAGTATCAGCGGTATCCGGCCGCGCATATCCTCCAGCACGCTTCTCGCCGTGGTGGGGCTGGGGCGTCCCGAGCGGTTGGCCGACGGCGCCGCCACCGGCACACCGCTCCGCCGGATCAATTCCAGCGCCCCGGCGTGGTCCGGCATCCGCACCGCCACCGTCGAAAGGCCCGCCGTCACCGCCAAAGGCACGGCGTCCTTCTTCTTCATCACCAGCGTCAGCGGTCCCGGCCAGAACCGCCGCATCAGCAGCCTCGCCGTTTCGGGCACTTCCATGCAAAGCCTGTCCACTTCGCCAGAGCAGGCGATATGCACAATCAGCGGATTGTCCCCCGGCCGTCCCTTGGCCTCAAAAATTTTCCGCACGGCACTTTCGGACAGCGCGTCGGCGCCGAGCCCGTATACCGTCTCGGTAGGAAAGGCCACCAGCTCGCCGGCTCTTAAAAGCGCCGCGCCACGCTCCAGCGCCTCTTTATCCTCAATGGATAGTACCTGCGTGCGCATCATTCGTTTCCCGCCGCCATCTGGTCGATTTTCTGCGCTTCATCGGCCAGGCGCAGCGCCATGAGCATCTCCTGCATGTCTCCGTCCATGAACGTATCGAGCCTGTACAGCGTCAGGTTGATCCGATGGTCCGTCACCCGGTTCTGCGGGAAGTTGTACGTCCTGATCCGCTCACTGCGATCTCCCGAGCCGATCTGGCTCTTTCGGTTCTGGCTGTACTGATCGTGCTGCTGCTGGTAGTAGTGGTCGTACAGGCGGCTCTTGAGCACCCGCATGGCCGTTTCCCGGTTTTTGATCTGGCTCTTTTCGTCCTGGCAGGTCACCACAAGGCCCGTGGGCAGATGGGTGATGCGGATGGCCGACTCGGTCTTATTGACGTGCTGTCCCCCCGCGCCGCCGGACCGGTAGGTATCGATTTTCAGGTCCTGCGGACGGATATCCACCTGCACGTCCTCTATTTCGGGCAATACCGCCACGGTGGCCGCCGACGTATGGATGCGCCCGCCGGATTCGGTGGAGGGCACCCGCTGCACCCGGTGCGCGCCGCTCTCGTATTTCAGGTAGGAGAAGGCGCCCTTTCCGGCGATCAGAAGCACCGCTTCCTTGACGCCGCCAAGCTCCGTATCGCTGAGGGACACCACTTCCATCTTCCAGTTCTGCCGCTCCGCAAAGCGGCTGTACATCCGAAACAGGTCCATCCCAAACAGGGCCGCCTCGTCCCCGCCGGTTCCGGCCCGTATCTCCAGCACCACGTTTTTATCGTCGTTGGGGTCCCTGGGCAAAAGCATCCTCTGGTATTCTTCACTCAATGCTTCAAGCAGCTCCTGCGCTTCCTCCAGCTGCATCCGGGCCATCTCTTTGAGTTCTTCATCGTCGCTTAAAAGCAGCTCTTTGGCCTCGTCGATCTCCCGCTGGGCCGAAAGCATTTTCTCCCCGTGCTCCATAAGGGGAGAAAGCTGCGCGTGCTCCTTGGTCAAAAGCGTGTATTTTTCTCCGTCGCTGATGACCTCCTGCTGCGACAGCAGCTCCGTCACCTCGTCATAGCGCCGTTTGATTTCCAGTATCTTGTCCCGCATTCCTATCCTCTCTACGCCTGATTTATTTCCCCGGACATTATATCACAATTCGGGCCTGCGCCATACGCCTGACGCCCTGCATGTCCAGATGGATGCGCACGTGCTTAAACCGCGCCTGCAGGAGCGCCGCCACCGCGTCGGCCTGGTCATGCCCCATTTCAAGCAGGAGCGTCCCGCCCTCCTCCAGATGTCGCGGCGCCTCTTCGGCGATCCGCCTGTAAAAGCCAAGGCCGTCCCCGCCGTCGGTCAAAGCTATTTTCGGCTCGTAGAGCCGGACGTTATCCTCCAGCTTTTCCCACTGGTCCCTTGCAACGTACGGCGGATTGGACACGATCACATGATAGCGCCGGCCCCGCACCGCCTCAAACAGGTCACCCTGAAAAAAGCAAATCCTTTCGGACAGCCCCAGCCGCCGCGCGTTGTCTTTCGCCGCCTCCAGCGCCTCTTTAGAGATGTCGCAGGCGTCCACGATGGCATCAGGCTTTCGGGAGGCCAAAACGCAGGCGATGGCCCCGCTGCCGGTGCATAAATCCAGCGCCCGCGGAAACTCATAGTCTCCCAGCCGCCGCAGCGCCAGCATGGCCAGCTCCTCCGTCTCCGGGCGCGGAATCAGCACCCCCGGCCGAGCGGCGATCCGAAGGCCGCAGAACATCTGGCTGCCGGTGATGTACTGAAGCGGCTCGCCGCCCTTGAGCCGCCGGACGCCTTCCCGCAGCGTTTCCCACGTTTCGGGCGCAAGCGGCTTTTCGCCGTGCAGCCGCACTTCCAGATGCGGTATTTCCAGCGCATACGAGATCAACAGGCGCGCTTCACGCGCCGCCTGCTGATCGTCAAAAACTTCCTTCAATTCACGGACCATCCGTCCCAGCGCCTGATCGATGGTGGGCATGGAATTTAAGTCTCCACGCTTTTTATTTCCGGCTCTGCCGGCTCAAAGCTCTCCAGGTCGGGGCACGCCTCCTGCGCATCGGACGCCTCTTTTTCCTCGTGCGCCCTCTGCATGCGCTCGTCGGCGTCCATCACCGCCTTGAACGACGCCAGCGCCACCTCCAGCATTTTATCGTCCGGCTCCTTGGCGGTCATCTTCTGGAACCACATGCCCGGCCTGCGGAAAAATCCGGCCAATTTGGAGTCGCTGGCGGAAAGGCCCCGCAGTACTTCGTAGGATACCCCCGCCACCAGCGGCAGCAGCAGTATTCTGGTGAGCATCCGCAGCCACAGATTGGTGATGGCGCCAAAGAGCGAAAAGATGACGACGCTGACGATCACCACAATGAACAGAAAGCTGGTGCCGCACCGCGGATGCTGTACGGACTGGGCCCTGGCATTTTCTATCGTCAAGTCCAGGTCATTCTCATAGCAGTTGACCACTTTATGCTCGGCCCCGTGGTAGGCCAGTACCCGCTGGATATCCTTCATCCTGGAGATGGCCGCCAGGTACCCGCCGACGATCAAAAGCCGCGTCACGCCCTCCAGGACGTTGACCCACAGGCTGCTGCGGATAAACGTCTGAAACCCCCTGGCCGCCAGCGACGGCAGGAAGACAAACAAGCCTATGGCCAGCACCGCCGCCATGGCCACGGCCACCACCATCATGATGTCCATGATATCCCGCTTGGTGTGTTTGGCCAGCCATTTTTCAAACCTGGAGGGTTCTTCCTCCGCTATGCCCGCCAGCTCTATGGACCGGTTGAGGATTTTCACGCCCTGCACCAGCATGGAGCCCATATTGACCGCCCCACGCACCAGCGGCGCGCCGTAGGCCTTGTTCTTATCGGCAAGCGGCGTAATTCTCTTGGTTTCCACAACGATTTCGCCGTCGTCCCTGCGCACGGCCAATGCCATATGATGGGGCGAACGCATCATGACGCCCTCGATCACGGCCTGCCCGCCGATGGTTGATTTCTTCAAAAAGGACACACCCTTTCCAACTGCATTCCCCTTAAAGCCGGGCCGCCGACTTCAAAAGCGGCCAGAAAAAAATGCAGACCGAGCCTGAAATCGGCCGATCCGCATTATAATCATGGTTTTATCAGATGCCATAACGCTTCTTGAAGCGCTCGACACGTCCGCCGGAATCCACCAGCTTTTGGCGTCCAGTAAAAAACGGATGACACTTGGAGCAGATTTCCACCTTCAGCTCTTGTTTCACCGAACCGGTTTTGAACGTTTCGCCGCAAGCGCAGCGCACCGTTGCCTCGCCGTACTTGGGATGTATATTCTCTTTCATGAGTCTCACCTCTTATCTCGCACACTTGCCGAAACGACCCCCGTCATTTCGCGCACTTAGATATTATAGCACAAAAGCATTAAAATGCAAGGGGTTTTTCGCAGGCTTCGGCATAAAACGCGGTCCGGGCACGCCGCAGCCCGCGGGACCCGGACTGCGTTTTGAGAGAGCTTCTTAAAACTTGTTGGGCGCCTGATAGCCCTGCTTCTCGCGGATCATGGTCCATTCCTTGAAACTCTTGAAGAAGGCCTGGTTGTTGTCCGTTTTCAAGATGGTGTCGATCATCATTTCCATGGCGTCGCTGACGTTTGTGCCCGAGAGCATTTTACGGATGGTCCAGATGCCCTCCAGTTCCTGCTGGTTGAGCAGCAGCTCCTCACGCCGCGTGCCCGACGCCGAAAGATCGATGGCTGGGAAAATGCGTTTTTCCGACAGTTTTCTATCCAGATGGATCTCCATATTGCCGGTGCCCTTGAACTCCTCGTAGATCACGTCGTCCAGGCGGCTGCCGGTCTCCACCAGCGCCGTTGCGATAATCGTCAGGCTGCCGCCGTCCTCGATATTCCTGGCCGCGCCGAAAAACCATTTGGGCTTGTGCAGCGCCGTGGAATCAAGGCCGCCGGAGAGCACCCTGCCGGAGGAGGGCACCGTCATATTGTACGCCCGGGCCAGCCTCGTGATGCTGTCCAGGAGAATCACCACATCCTGGCCCATCTCCACAAGGCGCCTGGCCCGCTCCAGCACCATCTCCGCCACGCGCACATGCCTCTCGGGCAATTCGTCGAAGGTGGAGTAGATCACCTCGCCGGTGATGGAGCGCTGCATATCGGTGACCTCTTCGGGCCGCTCGTCGATGAGAAGCATCATCACGTGCACATCGGGATTATTGATGGTGATGCTGTTGGCGATCTTCTGCAAAAGGATGGTTTTGCCGGCCTTGGGCGGCGCCACCAAAAGCCCGCGCTGGCCCTTTCCGATGGGCGCGATCATATCGATCAGCCGCAGGGACACCTCGGTGGGCTTATCCTTGCGCTCCAGCGTCAGCCGCTGGTCCGGGTACACCGGCACCAGGTCGTCGAAGCCCCTTCTGCCGCGGATGCTGTCGGGCTCCTGGCCGTTGACCGAGTGGATGTAGAGCACCGCGCGCCGCTTCTCCCTCTGCCGGTTCATCGGGGTGGTCTTGCCGCTGATGAAATCGCCGCTTCTAAGGGCAAAGCGCCTGATCTGCGTCATGGACACGTAGGCGTCCAGCGGTCCCGGGTAGTAATTGCTGACCCGCAGGAACCCGTAGCCGTCGGGCAGGATTTCCAGCACGCCCTCCACCTGCTCGTACTCGCCGACAAAATCGGCGGAGATGCTCTCGTCGCCGAAGATATCTTCAGGCGTCAGGCCCTCGGGAATGACGCTCTCTTCATACTCGGGCGCGCCGGCGCTCTCCCTGCGCTCGGTATACTCGTAATCCGCCTGCGGAGGCTGGGCCGCCGGCGGGTTGTATGCCGGCTGGCCGTACGGCGGCTGGTTCATGCCCGGATTCGCATAATTCTGGCCGTAGCCCTGATTGGGGGCATACCCTCGATTCTGGTTATAGCCGCCCTGTCCGTAGCCGGGCTTCTGGCCATAATTCTGCCTGACGGGCCGCCTGCTCTGGTAGTCGCCGCTCTGGGGCCTCTGGCCCCTGAAGGGCCTCTGGTAGGACGCCCGCTCCACCGGCGACACCGACGGCGTTTGGATTTTCGGCACCACAAACGTACGTCCCGCAGGCGCCGGCGCTTCGGCCTCTTCACGCTGCGACGCTGCCCGCTGCACGATATTCTCTTTGATCGCGGCCGAAACCGGCGGCGCTTCCTGGCGTTCCTTATCGCCGTCGGGTTCGCCTTCTTGCAGCATTCGCTCTATCAATTCCTGCTTCTTATACTTCTGCGGCGCCTTAATGCCCATTTCGCGCGCCATTTCCCGAAGCTGCAAAACGCCGATTGAGGCCAGTTCTTCCCTACTCATTGCCATACTCCTCTCACGCCTAAACAAGATCCTTCAAGCGGACGATGAAACCTTTTATTTCTTTCCTCATACTCGAAACACATAAAACAAAGCAATACAGATATGACTGCCAGCGTAGCTAAAATTGTACCCCAAAATCCAAATTTAGGCATAAAAGGCATATCATAATCTTTATTTTAAAATTATCTCCTGCTAATCGTCAATAGAAAAGATCGAACTTTTTATGAATATACCCACTATTTAAGGCGTTTATACATGTTTTTGGACGACACTTGAGATGCCGGCGCGCTTTATTATATCTATGTATATCTCAAAAACAGTGAAATCATGCCGAAACCGGGGCTGTCATTTTCTGCGCACAACCCTGTGGTAGTGGAACAAAAGCTGCTGCGCGTAGCCGGCGTGGGGCGAAAACAATTCGATCAGTTCGGCCGCTTTCTTATTGTATACACCCGCGGCAATCCGCTTCACCCACGTATCGGCAGGAAACACGTCCTTGAAATCCAGCGAGAACAGCATGATGCAGTCGGCCACCTTCTCACCGACACCCGGCAGTTTCATCAGCAGCTTTCGCGCCTGCTCCGCGGGCAGACGGTGGGCCAGGCCCAGGTCCACCTCTCCCGAGGCGATCATCCGCGCGGCGCCCACGATGTATCTATCCCTGTATCCTGCGCCCAGTTCCCGAAGCTGGTTTTCGTCGGCGCAGGCCAGCGCCTCTGCCTCGGGAAACGCGTACTGCCCGCCCCACGGCGCGCTAATTGCCTGGCCCCAGGTTTCGGCGATCCGCCCCATGATCCCGCGGATGCGCTGCACGTGGTTGTTGGCCGATACGATAAATCCGATGACCGTCTCAAAGGGCTCCTGCCTGAGGATCCGCAACCCGGAGCACGAATCGCTGGCCAGCGCAAAATGCTCGTCCCGCGACCGAAGCTGCCTGGATATGGCCAGGTAATCGCAATCCATATCGAAATATGGACGCCAGAGCAGATGGTACTGCCGCTGCGTGCACGGATAGAGCCGCAGCGTATCGCCGGACAGCTGCCGCACCGAAAGCGGGCGGCCCATGGCCACGCCCCGGTATTCTCGCCTACGCTCATCCGCCGGCAGGAACCGGAAGTTCTGCCCGCTTTCAAAGATGGTCTCCACGTCAAAGCAGGAAACACCCCGCAGTAAAACACTGTCGCCATCCACTTTACATGTAGCCTTCTGGTTCATGCCCGTCTCCGTCAAAGTGATGCTCTCTTCTTCCACTATACCACAACGGACAAATCCCTTCCAGTTTCCGCCATCGCTCGGGATTCATAAATCTTCGCGGCGGTGATTCCAACTGAATGAAAAAGCCGCCGGCGACACGCCAACGGCTCTTACTTTTGCTTGTTCAGGAACCGGTCTGCTCGGAAACCGGATACACGCTGCAGCACTTTTTGTCGCGGCCCTTGCGCTCAAAACGCACGACGCCGTTTTCCAGGGCAAACAGCGTATCGTCTTTGCCGATACCCACATTCGTGCCCGGATGAATTTTCGTGCCGCGCTGACGCACCAAAATATTGCCGGCGAGAACCTGCTGGCCATCGGCGCGCTTGACGCCAAGGCGCTTGGATTCGCTGTCGCGGCCGTTGCGCGAGCTGCCGACGCCTTTTTTATGTGCAAAAAACTGCAAATTCATTTTAAAGCTCATCTTTATCCACCTCCATGATCACAATGTCAAGGTACTGGCTGTACTGTTCGCGGATCCCCTCCAGGCCGGCCAGCATGGTGGAGATGATCAGGTGCACATCCTCCTGCTGTCTTTCCGTCAGGTCCTGCGGCAGCTTTACCGCCAGAAATCCGCTGTCTTCATCCGACTGGATTTCCGGCCGGATATGCATCACCCGCAGCATGCCCAGTACGGCGCTGTGGGTAATGGCCGATACGCCGGCGCACACCAGGTCGTAGTCGCCGTCGTGGTCCTCTTGCGCGTGGCCGCTTGCCCGGAAGGCTTTTATGCGGCCACCCGCCGTCTTGTATACGGTAACAGTGGTCACGCCGCTTTACCCGGCGATGGAGACGATCTCCACCTTGGAATACGGCTGACGGTGTCCCTGCTTTTTACGGTAGTTTTTCTTGGCCTTGAACTTAAAGACCGTGATCTTCTTGCCTTTGACGTTATCCACCAGCTTGCCTTTGACCGTGGCGCCTTCGACAAGCGGCGCGCCGATCTTCACGTTATCGCCGTCGGCGATCATCAGCACTTCGAATTCCACCTCGCTGCCGATTTCATCAGGCAGTTTCTCGACGTAGATAATATCCCCCTCGGCAACGCGATACTGCTTCCCGCCTGTGCGGATCACTGCATTCATCGCATTTTACCTCCTCTTTCCAGTCTCGCCGGCGCCAGGCAATCCCGAAGGATTTTTTCGGCCCGCTCCGAGCGGCTCGGCGACTATTATAACACTGTGACGACGGATGTGTCAATGATTATTCGCCCTCCAGCACAACGGTGTCCCTTGTCTTGAGCGAATCCGCCTCCGCATCGGACAGCGGCCTGACCTCCACCTTGCCCTGGTGCATCCATACGTCCTTCTCCACGTAGACTTTCCGGCCCGGCGGGATTTCGGCAATGGGCTTTTCTCCGGTCTGCAGCGCCAGGAGCGATTTGGCCACCGCCGAGTTCAGCTTCACATGGGCGGCGCAGTCACTCTGCATAAAGATGCTCCGCACTTCGCGCACCACCTGCAGCATCACGCTCATCTCGCTTGAAATTTTTCCGTCGCCGCCGCAGTAGGGGCACGGCCTCAGCATCAGCGACTCAAAGCTGTGGCGGACTTTTTTTCTGGTCAACTCCAGTATGCCCAGATCCGAGAAAGTACCCACATGGGTGCGCACCGGGTCGCGGGAGAGCGCCTCGGACAGGCGGTCAATGACCTTCTGGTTGTTCTCCTCCCTGGCCATATCGATAAAATCGATCACCACGATGCCGCCGATATCCCGCAGGCGCAATTGCCTCGCGATTTCCCTGGCCGCCTCCAGGTTGACTTTCAGCACCGTGTCCTCATGATCGCTCTTGCCGACGAATTTGCCGGTATTGACGTCCACCACCGTCAGGGCTTCGGTGGAGTCGATCACAATGTAGCCGCCGCTTTTGAGCCACACCTTGCGGTTCATCAGCTTGCCTAAAAGGTAATCCACCCGGTAGTGGTCAAAGAGCATTTCCTCCTTATTGCACCAGGAGCGGACTTTCTTTTTCATGCAGGGGAAGAAGGCGTCGATCATCCTCGTCACGTCGTTGCAGCACTCCTGCCCCTCCACGATGATCTCGTCGAAACTTTCATCCAGCTGGTCGCGGACGAAGCGAAGCTGCAGGCTCCCGTCGTAATAGACGTTTTTCGGCGCCATGGCGCCGGCGATCTTCTTTTTGACGCATTCATAGACGCCCAAAAGATAGTCGATCTCCTTTCTAAGGACAAATTCGCTGGTATGGCGCGCCGCCGTGCGCACGATGAGCCCCATGCCTTCGGGGCGCAGGCCCCGGGTCGTCTCCCGGAGCCTTGTGCGCTCTTCCTCGTCCTCGATGCGGCGGGACACCCCCACGTCGTTCATGCCCGGCAGCAGCACCAGATG
Organism: Christensenellales bacterium; assembly: GCA_050944255.1. Lineage (GTDB taxonomy): Bacteria > Bacillota > Clostridia > Christensenellales > Maliibacteriaceae > JBMNQS01. The sequence continues at coordinate 21,329 of JBMNQS010000018.1, forward strand.
CTTTCCGGGGATCGTCAGATTGGTGGACAGCCGCACGCCCTTGTCGCCTCCGGAATCCTTGATCACCTGCACCACGATCTCCTCGCCGGCCCGAAGCGGCGGCACATCGGCCTTGGGGGACTGCATGTCGGTATCGGCCACCTGGGGCGAGACCACGTCGGCAAAGTGGAGAAACGCGTTCTTCTTCAGCCCGATGTCCACAAACGCGGCGCTCATACCAGGCAGTACGCTCTCCACGCGGCCCACGTAGATATTGCCCACCACGCGCTCGTTGCCCAGGTATTCGCTTGTCGATTCCATCAATTCCCCGTCCTCGAATATGGCCAGGCGGCGAATATTCCCGGAGACCTGCAACAGTAATTGTTTCACGGTTTTTCAAAGCCCTTCCAGTTTATAGGTCCAATTCAAGCAAATCCTGCTTTTCACCGTTTTTTTGCGCCCAAAGCTGCGTCTGGTGGCAAAGCCCCGCCGCGGAGGCCTCTGCGAACCGGGCGTAGGCCCGCATAAAGAGCATGGGGTTTAAGTTGTTCTGGCTTCCCGCGGCCAGATGCGCCTGCAATTTGCCCTCGCGCACCCGGGCATCCAGTATCCACGGCCGGATATTCACCGTACGCACGCCGCCCTTGCCCCTTTTCTCCATCAGGATTTCGCCCTGCGCCAGAAAATCGTCCAGAAGCTCGTCATCGTTGAGCCCCGGCGCATCAAAGACGATCCGGTACTCGCTGGAATGTACCTGCGCCATCAGCTTCGGGTACGCGTCGGGCACGCACCGGGCACGCATCAGCATCAAATCCTGCGGCAGCGCCTTCATCAGCGCCAGCGTCAGCTTCGTGGAGTCGGCGTCCTCATCCAGGGCCAGGTCCATGTACTGGGCGTCGCTGGTGATGCCCACAGGAGACGCCGCCGCAAAGGACAATACCGGATGGGGGTTGAACCCCTGGCTGTAGCGCGCCGGGATGCCGCTTCTGCGCACGGCCCGCTGCATGGTGCGCATGATGTCCAGATGGGAGATATAGGCCGCCGGCCCGCTCTTTGAAAAATGCACCAAGTACCTCATGGACATCCTCCAAAGGCCGCCAGCCCGCAGCCGTGGCAGCTCTCCCGGCAGTCCGGCGTGGTTTTAGCCGCTTTGGCCAGAAGCCACTGGGCCTTCAGGAACGCCTTGGTAACGCCGCTGTCGATGTGGTCCCAAGGCAGCGCCTCCTCTGGTTCCCTTTCCCGATTGGCGAAAAAGGCGATGTCCACGCCCGCCTCCGAAAAGGCCTCCAGCCACCGGTCGTAGCTGAAATACTCGTCCCAGCCGTCAAACCGGCAGCCCTTTTCAAGCGCTTTTTCCAGTACGTCCGCCAGGCGCCGGTCGCCAAGGGCAAAGGCCGCCTCAATGCGCGACACCCTTGCGTCGTGCCACTTGTAGCGCACGCCCCTGCGCCGGAGCAGCTCCTTTAAAAGCGCCTGCTTTTCCCGCGTGGTTTCGATACCGTCCTGTGCGCACCACTGAAAGGGCGTATGGGACTTTGGCACAAACGTGGACGTGGACACGTTCACCGTAAGGCCCGGCGCGCGCTGCGCCTTGGGGACGGCGTAGTACGCGTCGCACACCGCGTGCACCAGCTTGGCCAGTGCCTCGATATCCTCCGTGGTCTCGGTGGGCAGCCCGATCATGAAATACAGCTTGATGCTGTTCCAGCCGTTTTCAAAGGCGAAGCGCACCGCCCGGAGCAGGTCCTCTTTCGTCACGTTTTTATTGATCACGTCCCGCAGCCGCTGGCTGCCCGCCTCCGGCGCGAAGGTCAGGCCGCTCTTTCGCACCCTGGAGGCCTCGCGGGCCATGTCCCGGGCGAAGGAATCGATCCTCTGCGACGGCAGCGACAGCGACACCCGCTTATCCGCAAAGGCGTCGTTGAGCCTGCGGTTCACCTCGCCCAGATGGCTGTAATCACCGGTGGACAGGCTAAAGAGCGACATCTCCTCATAGCCGGTATTCTCCATCAGCTTTTCCGCCAGCTCCGCCACCTTGTCGGGGCTCTTTTCCCGCACCGGGCGGTAGATCATCCCCGCCTGGCAGAAGCGGCAGCCCCGGGTACAGCCGCGGAACACCTCCAGCATGATCCGGTCGTGGACGATGGACAGATACGGCACGATGGGCGCTTCGGGGTACGGCGCGTTTTCCAGGTCCGGCACCATGCGCTTTTTCACCCGCGGCGGCACATCGGCCACGGGCCTCGTCCGCTCCAGCGTGCCGTCGTCATGATATGCCGGCTCGTAGAACCGCGGCACGTAGATGCCCTGGATTTGCTGCGCCGCCATCAGCAGGAACCGCTCCTTGGGCAGGTGCCCGTGCTCCTGGTAGAGGTCCATCAGTTCGCCGATGACCTCTTCCCCGTCGCCGATCATAAAAAGATCGATAAACTCGGCCAGAGGCTCCGGGTTGAACGCGCAGGGCCCGCCCGCCGCGATAATGGGTCCGCCGGCGCGCGCCTTGGCGCGAAGGGGCAGGCCGGAGAGGCGCAGCATGTTCAGCACGTTGGTGTAGCTCAGCTCATACTGGAGGGTAAAGCCCACAAAATCAAACTGCGAGAGCTCCGTGCCCGTCTCCAGCGTAAAAAGCGGCATATGGGCCTTTTCCATGGCGGCCTGCATGTCCACCCACGGCGCGAACACGCGCTCGCAGTAGGTGTCCCGGCGCCGGTTGAGGATATCGTAGAGTATGCGGCTGCCCAGATGGCTCATCCCCACCTCGTAGATGTCGGGAAACGCGAAGGCGAAGCGTATGGCAACATCCTTCGGGTCCTTGACCACCATATTCACTTCCCCGCCGGTATAGCGCGCCGGCTTTTCCACATCCTTGAGTATCGATGCCAACTGATCTGAAACCCGCATATTTCTCCCTTCGGGTTTTAGCCCGAAACTTTTAAAAACAAAAGCCTGTGATCGTGCCACAAGCTCTGAATGCATGCTTGTCCATAAAAGGGATTTCCCCCTGCTAAAAACACGGTCCCCGGTCACATCCGGCGGTTATCTCGTCTATTTTAACACCCTTTGCAAAAATTTTCAATGCAAAAGACTTTCAATGGGCGTACCCGGCGGCACGCGCATTCTCGCCGAAATCAGATCCGCCTCCTCTATTATGCCCCGGCGTCCTAGGGCGTCATTCAGCACCAGTACGCGGTTCACATAGCCGCCTTTGAGCTTTGCCATCACCTGGTCCACCGGCGTGCCCTCGCGCACGGCGATTTCCGTCACCGGAAAAGCCCCGCTTCGCGCAAGCGAGCGCCGCTTGTGCTCCATGCCGGTCAGATATTCATACGGCGCCTGCCTGCGCTGCCGCCACGCCGCCATGGCCACCAGCATCCCCACGCCCAGAAGCGTCACGTGGATCACGCCGTCAAACAGTAGCCACACGCCAAGTCCCGTTAAAAGCGCCCCCAACACCAGCCCGCTTGTGGAAGCGATTTTCGTGGCCCGCACCCCCCCCATCTTTTTGGTCAGCGCCGCCCGCAGTATGGCTCCCCCGTCCAGCGGCAGCGCCGGCAGCAGGTTGAATACGCCGATGATCAAATTGCACCACAAAAGATCGTCCAGCCACTTGGCCTTTATTCCGAAATACCCAAGCGCTGCGATGACCAGCACAAAGAGAAAACTGCCCGCCGGCCCTGCCATCGATACGATGATCTCCGCCGACGGGTCGTCCTTGAGTGAATAGTCCAGCTTCGCCACGCTGCCAAAGGGCATCAGTTCCACTTCCAGTATGTCGATGCCCATCATCCTGGCTGTCCAGGCGTGGCACATCTCATGCCAGAACACGGCGGCCATGAAGTAGCCCAGTTGCGGCAGGTAGTCCAAAAAGGCCGCCAGCGCCATGGCCGCCACCAGATACGGGTTGATGTGGATGGGGATGCGCCGCTTCACGCTCTTTTCCATAGATCAATTGCCCAGAAGCTCCAGAGGGTCCACGGCCACATCTTCTTTGAAGATGGTCAGGCGCAGCATGGACTTGCCGCCGACGGTGCCGACAGTGCCGATGTCCTCGCCCTTTTTCACCGCGGCGCCTTCTTCCACGGTCACCGAGCCCAGCGCCCGGTACACGCTCTTATACCCGCCGCCATGCTCAATAACGGCAAAATACCCCTCCTGATCCTGGCCCGCTCCGCTGACCATGCCGTCGGCCACCGCCTTTACGTCGCTGCCTTCGGCCGCCTCAATGTCGAGACTCTCGTTTTTCTGCGGCACGAACCTGGCCGTAATCCGCCCGTTCGTCACGGGCAGTGCCGCGGCGATGCCTGAGGCATCCTCATCCTCGCCCTCGCTGTCGTTTTGGTTCTCACTGTTTTTAGGCGCGAACGCAGAGACCAGCCCCGGCATATTTTCCTGGACAAACTGCAGCTGGCCCAGCGTATCCTCCACGCTGACATCGAACGTCAATGCCGTCTTCAGGCCCGATACCACCTGCTGCGTCAGCGGCGTATCCACCGCCCGCGCCACCAGCACCACCAGTATGATGGCCAGGCAGACCGCCGCGTTCACCAGCGTCCTTTTCACGAAACGGTCGTCGTTTTCCTTTTTGCGCAGCACCTCGTCCCTGTCGCGCGAGTACATGGCCCGCTGCCTCGGTATGCGCTGGCCTCTGGCCCTCTGCGGGGGTACGGTCCTCTTGCGCTCAAACGTAGGCGTTATCTCCTGGGCCTCCCGGCGGATCACCATGGCCTTTTTTTCCCTGACGCTCTGTCCTTCCCTGCGTATTTTAAGCGGGCCCGCTTCCAGCGGCGCCGCGCGGTTTCCTTCCTGCTGCAGCATGGTTATCACTCCTCCTCTTCTACAGAAACCTATGAAATTCCGGGAACAATTATGTGTCGCTCCCGGAGCGTTTGCGCCGCTGCCGCCAATAAAAAAACGCACCTTTATTCGGGTGCGTTTCAGTCGTCATTTTAAAGCTCACATACCCAGGCTGTACTTATCCCGCTTCGGCTTGTAGGCCATCCCCCACATGCCGCTGTGCTTCGTCTCATACACCAGCGGGTCGCGCCTGGAGTAGACGTTCAGGGCAAGGGCCACGGCGATCATATTGGTCCAGAGGCTGGAGCCTCCGTAGCTCATAAACGGCAGCGGTATGCCGGTGATGGGCATGATCCCCACAGTCATCCCGATATTCTGGAAGATATGGAAGGCCAACATGGCCGCCACCCCGGTGATGATCAGTTGGCCGGTTTTCTCCCGGACCCTCCACGCCATATAGATCAGCCTTGCCAGCAGCAGCACGTACAGCGCCAAAAGGATCATCACGCCGATAAATCCAAAGGCTTCGGCCATGGCCGAGAAGATGAAGTCCGTATGCTGGTCCGGCACGTAATCCAGTTGGCTCAGCGAGCCCGGCGCCAGGAGCCCCTTGCCGTGCATCTGTCCCGAGCCGATGGCCACCTGGGACTTCTGCAATTGGTAGACCGACTGTTCCGCCTCGGTCTGGATGCCGAAAAACCCGTTCAGGCGCGCCCGCTGGTCGTCGTTGAGGACGTACTGAATCGCCAGCGGCACGGCGGTAGCGGCGCCGCAGATACCCAAGGCCATCAGTTTCCAGTTGATGCCCGCCACAAACAGCATGGCCGCCAGTATCACGATGAACACCAGCGCCGTGCCCAGGTCCGGCTGCAATAGGATCAGCGCAAAGGGCACCGCGAACGCCATCAGCGGCAGGATCACCTGGGTGATTTTCGTGATCTTTCCCTCATGGCGCGAGAGCATCCCGGCCAGCATTACAATCAGTATGATCTTGGCAAACTCCGACGGCTGCAGTCCCCTCTCGGAGCCCACCCTGAACCAAGACGCCGCGCCGCGGGTGGTCATCTCCATGATCAGAAGCACCGCCAGGAGGATCAGGACAATCCCGTAGGGCCACCAGATGTACTTTGCATAGAGTGAATAGTCCGCCGCGAAGATCACGGCGGCCATAAGCGCCAGTCCCGAAAGGAACCACATGGCCTGAAGCCGCACGTAGCTGACGCTACGAAGGCTCCACAGCCGCTGCCAGAAGCTCTCGTCGCCGGCGGCGGCAGGCGCCATGGCGTTGCCGATGGAAATAAGCGAATAGGCCACCAGCACCGTCATGATGATCAGCGTAAAGTAGTCCAGCTGTTTCAGTTCTTTTTTTAAATCTCTCTTTTGGCGGGGCATACGCGTCCTTTCCGGCGCCACGGGCTCACAGTGTCATTGGGCCGCCGGTTCCACTTATTCAACATCCGGCGATGTCCGGTTCATTACATCACATTTTTGAACATCTGTCCAATATTGTCAATGGGCATCTCCGCCACCAGAGACAGCTTCCGGCCCTGCCACCGCAGCTTCAGCGCCATCTTCTGCGGATCCATCTCAAAGTTCTGCGCAAACACGCCGGCCAGCGCCGGTTTGAAATGCTCCAGCGCGCCGCAGGCGTCGCCGCGCTCGGAGAGGATCACGGCCTTGAGCCTCTGCCGGGCGATCTGGCTGGACGCATTCCTCCTGATAAGCCTGCTGAATATCGATTTCATAGCGCCCCCTTCTGGCCCTGCATGAAGAGGCGTTTGATGCGGCTGCCCCAGGTCCCGTGGGCGTGCTCCCGGACGATATCGCCGCACAGCTTGGCAGCCAGTTCCCGCACGGCAAATCCGGCGGCGGTGTTGCCTTCGGCCAGGGGAGAACCCAGATTGGAGGCCTTGATCACGCCCGGGTCCTCGGCCACAACGCCCAGAAGATCGATGCCCAGCACGTCCATGATATCGTCGGCGTCCATCATGTCGCCCCGGCGCACCATGGCGCGCTGGTAGCGGTTCACCACCAGAAACGGGCTGTGGATGCCCTGCGCGGCCAAAAGGCCGATCACCCGGTCCGCGTCGCGCACCGAGGACACCTCGGGTATCACCACCACAATGGCCTGGTCCGCGCCGGCCACCGCGTTCTGGTAGCCCTGCTCGATGCCCGCCGGGCAGTCGATGAGCACAAAATCGAACTCCCGCTTCAATTCTACCACAACGTCCCGCATCTGTTCGGCGGTCAGGGTATTTTTGTCCGCCGCCTGGGCGGCGGGCAGAAGGTACAGTCCTGAATACCGCTTGTCCCGCACCAGCGCCTGCGCAAGCCGGCAGATGCCCCTGGCCACGTCCACCACATCGAAAACGATCCGGTTTTCAAGGCCCATCACCACGTCCAGGTTGCGAAGCCCGATGTCCGCGTCCAGAAGCACCACGCGTTTTTTCCGCTGGGCCAGCGCCACGCCCAGGTTGGCCGTCAGCGTGGTCTTGCCCACGCCGCCTTTTCCTGATGTAATCACCAGTGCCGTTCCCATCTTCTACAGTCCCCCATCCTTACGCAAATTGCGGCTGACCAGCTTGAACGGTCTGTGCAGCCGCTCCACAACGATTTTCTCCCCCTTGATAAGCGCCCTTGACATGGCGTTCATCTCACCGCAGCGCCCGATCATGCGCCGCGCTATACGAAGCTGCTGGGGCGCCATACTGCCGGCAGCGATCTTCGCTTCGCTATCGCCCAGCGCCCCTGCATGGACGAATCCCTTTAAGCTGCCCAGCACCACAACGTGCCCGCCGGCGATCACCCGCGCCCCCGGGTGCACGCTGCCCACAACGATGACGTCGCCCGGGCTTTTCACCTGCTGCCCGCCGCGCACGTTGCCCCAGATGATCACCGGCGCGATGCGCTCTTTAAGATGAGCGTCGCACGGGGCCAGCACCGCGTTTTCCGTGGGCTGCGGCGGCAGAAGCTCCACGGTCAAATCGGGATACCACAGCGCCAGCGCCTGCCGGACGTGGCTGACGGTGGCCTGCGCCGCGCCGCAGAGGCCGCCGATAAAGAGTGTTCCCTCCAGCGCGCCGGGCATGGCCGAGAGCATGGCGGCTATCCGCGCGGCCAGCGCCTCCTTGGGCAGCGGCTTTTGCACGTAAATGCAGGCGCCCTTCTTCGTGCCCCGCCAGACGACGGCCCTGTCGTCCGTCATGGCGCCAGAGAGCCGGGCGCCTCCAGTTCGGAGGCCTGCACCTGCGTCTTGTTATCAAAGTAGTATTCCAGCACGGCCTTGGCCGTATTGGCGCTGTAGATGGAGCCCAGCCCGTTGGGTATACATACGGCGATGACGATCTCAGGCTCGTCGTAGGGGGCGAAGCACACGAACCAGGAGTTGTCCTCTATATCGATCTGGGACACCTGCGCCGTACCCGTCTTGGCTCCGACGATGTCCCTGTACTTGAAGTTGGCAAAGTTGCTGGCGGCAGTGCCTTCCATGATCACCGCCTTCATGCCCTGCTTGATGATATCGGCGTACTGCGGATCGATGCCCGTCTCGCGGGACACCACCGGTTCCTTTTCCAGCACGGTGTTGCCGTCCTGATCCACCACCCGGTCCACTAACTGGGTTTCCAGCACCTTGCCGCCGTTGACCAGCGCCGAAACGTAGCGCGCCGCGCCGATGGGGGTCAGAAGCGTCCTGGACTGTCCCATGCCCGTGGTAATGGTGTCGAACACCGACCAGCGAAGCTCCGTCAGCCTCGGCACGATATTGCCCGCCATATTGTGCTGCGTCACAATCGTGGCCGGGATGCCGATGGTTTCGGTCAGCGCCTTTCGGACGGCGGGGGTGGCCATTTCTCCGGCCACGTAGGCGGTGAAGATTTCGGCGATGCCCTCATTGAGCTTTTCGTCGGTGTACTCCACGCCCAGGTCCTTGACTGTATCGCGTATGTACTCGCGGATCACCCAGGCGATGTACGGCGCGGTGCCGGTGGCTTGGCCCTCCACGCCCAGCTCCGGGTTCCACACCACGTCGGGACTGGACACCTGGCTGGCGATCTCGCCGCCGATTTCGATGCCGGTGGTCTGGGTCAGACCCAGGTTCTCGCCCCATTTGGCCATATTGTCCGGCCCCAGCCGGTAGGCCGTCTCAAAGAAGAAATAGTTGCACGAGTTCTGCAGCGCCCCGATCACGTTCAGGGCGCCGTGGCCCGAAAGGTTCCAGCATTTGGGCGCCTGGTGAAGCGGAATGCCGTGCTTGGCGTAGGCCACCTCGTCCAGGATGGTCATTTCGGGCGTGATGGCCCCCTCCATCAGGCCGGCGGCCGCCGTCACCATTTTGAAGGTGGAGCCCGGCGTCGCCTTGGAGGCGATGGCCCTGTTGAAAAGCGGCGTCAGCGGGTCCTCGTTCAGCGCTTTGAACTCCTCGAAGGAAATGCCGCCCACAAAGGAATTGATATCGAAGCTGGGCACATTGGCCATGGCCAGCACTTTCCCCGTGTTCGGGTCCATCACCACCGCCGCGCCGGTCTCGGCGTATTTGATTTTGGAGCCGCCGCGCTCGGCCACCTGCTGGTTGTATTTGTTCGGGCTGGCGTCGTATTTGGCCTTCTGCAGCGCATTGATCTCCTCGATGTTGTTTGCCAGCGCGTCCTCCAGCACCTTCTGCAGGCTGATGTCCATGGACAAAATCACATTGTCGCCGTTTTCAGGCTCCAGGTAATCCAGCTCCCGCGTCACCTTGGAGAGACTGTTGATCTCCACGGTCCGCTGGCCCTGCCGCTCCCTGCTGTTGCCGGTGAGGTACGCTTCCATGGCTTGCTCGATGCCCGTGACGCCCACCAGGTCCTCCGGGCTGTAGCCCAGGTCCGTATACTTTTTCAGCGTATCCTCGTCCACCATCCGCCCGGTGTAGCCGATGGTATGGGCCGCCATGGTGCTCTTTGGATAGACCCTTGTGCTGGATTGTTCCACGGTGATGCCGTCGAGCTCATGGGACATATTTTCTATGACGGCCACCGTCAGCATGTTGACGTCCTTAGCAATCTTCACCGGTATGTAGGACATGTAGCTTGAAAGCTGGCTCTCCTGCCATATGGAGAGCAGCTTGCGCGCCTGCTCGTAAGGCATGTCCTCAGGAATCTGATAGCGCTGGCGAAGCTGCAGGTAAATATCCTCCGGCGTCTGGTAATCTTTGCCGGTGGCGTACATGTTTTTCCGGTAATTTTCCTCGCGGCGGGCTTTGGCCTCGTCGGAGATATCCTCATCCTCCCATTTGAAATAGAACTCGCCCTGACCGTTTCGGACAACCGAAAACGAATCGATGACGGTCCCGCCGTTTGATTCGATCACTCCGATCACCCGCTGCAATACCTGCGTATAGGCCTGGTTGTTCTCGGCCTTTCTCTTGGTGGGGTCGCGGGTAAAGGCCACGTCGAAACTTTCCTTGTCGTAGGCCAGCAGCACCCCGTTGGCGTCGAGTATTTTGCCGCGCATGCCCCTGACGCCGATGGTCTGCACGCGGGTCTGGTCCGCCGCCAGCGCGTACTGGTCGCCGCTGCCCAACTGCAGCGTGTACACTTCAATGGCCAGCACCGCAAAGGCCGCCAGCAGCACCAAAAGCATAAGGAT
>JBMNQS010000019.1:0-30872 GCA_050944255.1 Christensenellales bacterium
GAAGGAATGAAACTTTCCAAGCGGCAGGCGCGCGGTGAAAAGGGCCTTGCCGTACCATCGTATTGGATATGCCGGCGGCATGTTCCCGGCAGCTTGTCCGACAGTATTTAAAAACAGAGCATGCAGGCGGCAAGCCCGGCATGCTCCTGTCCGGCAGGCCGGACGGCCGTTATCGCGAACCGTGCTTTGTGGTATGCGATATTCTCCGCCCGCGTCAAACGAATAAAGGCCATATCATCGCCTGTACCGGTCCGGCAGGCCGGACGGCCGTTATCGCGAACCGTGCTTTGTGATTGCGATATTTTCCGCCCGCGTCAAACGAAGGCCATACCGCCGCCTGCGTCAATCCGACAATATTCGGATCGGTTTTATAAGTGTAGCGCAAAACCGCCGGTGATGCAAGCTGCGTCAGCCCAGCAGGCTGCGGTACAGAGCGACATAATCCGCCGCGGAGCGTTCCCATGAGAAGTCCTTTGCCATGGCGTTTTGAATCAGCCTTTCAAAGGCGGGCTTGTCGTGGAAATGACCGACGGCCATTTCGATGATGCTGAGCATCTCCCACGCATCGTAATGGATGAACGAATAGCCGGTGCCCTCGCCGGTGTATTGGTTGTAGGGGATAACGGTGTCCTTCAGGCCGCCGGTTTCGCGGACGATGGGCGGCGTGCCGTAGCGCATGGCGATCATCTGCGAGAGGCCGCAGGGCTCAAACAGTGACGGCATCAGGAAAAGGTCCGCCCCGGCGTAGATGCGGTGGGCCAGCGACTCGGAATAGTCCAGGCAGCAGGCCACGCGTCCGGGATACGCCCCGGCGGCCCACTGCAGAAGCTCCATGTAGCGCGATTCGCCGGTGCCAAGGACGGCCAGCTGCACGTCGTTGTGGTTCAAAAGCTCGGTGATTACGTGCTGCAGAAGATCAAGGCCCTTTTGCGCCGTCAGGCGGGTGACCATGCCGATCAGCGGCACTTCCGCGCGCAGGGCCAGGCGCATCTCCTTCTGCAGCGACTCCTTGCACAGAGCCTTTCCCGAAAGATCGTCCGACGAATAGTTGAAGTGAATGTCCGGGTCGGTCTCGGGGTTGAACGCCTGGGTGTCGATGCCGTTTAAAATGCCGTGCAGCGCATTCGAGCGGCTCTGCAAAAGGCCCTCCAGCTGCTCGCCGAAAAACACCGTCTGGATTTCCCGGGCGTAGGTGGGACTGACCGTGGTGACCGCGTCGCAAAAGACGATGCCGCCCTTGATGAAGCTGCAGCCGTCGTTGTGCAGAAGGTCGTTTAAATTCCGGTAAACGGCGTCGATAAAGAGCATGCCCTGCATCAATTGCCAGTCGTACACGCCCTGGTAGCGCAGGTTGTGGATGGTGAAAACCAGGCGGATGGCGGCGTAGGCCGGGTTGAAATAGTATTGGGACTTCAAAAGAAAGGGCACCATGCCGCTTTGCCAGTCGTGACAGTGCAGGATGTCGGGATACAGGTTCAGGTGCCCCAGCGCCTCCAGCACGCCGCGGCAGAAAAAGCTGTAGCGCTCGGCCTCGAAGTTGCCCTCGCAGTAGACGCCGCCCTGCCCGAAATAAAACTCGTTGTCCACCAAAAGGTATTTGACGCCGTCCGTCTCCACCTGCATGATGCCGCAGTACTGCGTGCGCCAGCCCAATTGGACGGTGAAGTGGGTGACGTAGGTCATGTTTTCCAGCAGATGCCCGGGGATATCGCGGTACTTGGGGATCATCACATAGACGTCGTGCCCCATCCTGGCCTGCTGCCTGGGCAGGGCGCCCACGACGTCGGCCAGCCCGCCGGTCTTGATAAAGGGCATGCACTCGCTGGCCACGTGCAGGATGCTCAGAGATGAGGGCGGCGATAACGCTTTCGCGGGCGCTTTTTCTTCACCGTTTGAGGAAGAGGGTTCCGCCGCCTCGTCCGGGGCCGGAGCGGCGGCCGGTTCCTCGGGAGCGCTGTCAAAGGAGGCAGGCGCTTCTTCCGGCGGCGATGCGGGCGCTTTGGCTTGTACCGCAGGCTCCGCAGCTTTTGCGGGGGCCGGCTCCGCGACGGCTTCCGGTGGTGCTTTCTTATCCGTGGAGGCTGTTTCCGGCACATCCGGCCCAGCGGAAACGGGGACTGCGGGAGAAGGCCCGGATACGGCGGCCTGCGAAGCGGGGGAAGGGGCGGGGCTGGTTTGCGCCGCTTCGCCGCGCTTTTGGGCCATGGGTTCTTCCGCGGGCAAATCGGAGGCAGCCGGTTCCGTCATAGGCGGCGCATCCTGCAAAGAAGGCGCTGTCCTGTCCGCAGCCACATTTTCCCCGGCGGCGTCCTGCCGGACGGGTTCCGGGCGCGCCTTTTTTTCATGGACGCCTTCGGAAGCGGATTTTACGGAGGTCTCCCGGATGGACTTGTTTTCTCTGGCCATTTAAACCACGACTCCTTTTGATATGACGACAGGATAGCTCTCCTGCCCGATGATGCGCGCGCCGGGGCGCACGACGACGCTCTTGTCGAGGATGACGTTTTCCAGCACGGCGCCTTCCTGCACCACGGAGTCCTGGAAGATGATGCTGTTTTTCACCTGGGCGCCCGTGCCGACGGTGACGCGCCGGAAAAGTACGCTGTCCTCTATATGGCCCTGGATGACGCAGCCGTCGGCCACCGAGGAGTGTACGGCGCTGCCGCCTCGCATATAGTGGGCCGGAGGCATGTCGCGGACCTTGGTGTAGACCGTCCCGCCCTGCTCGAAGATCTCGCGGCGCACCCGGTCGTTTAAGATGTCCAGGCAGGCGGAGAAATAATGCCGCACCGAATGCATGGGCGCCACGTAGCCGAAGTGGCGGAAGCCGTAAATGCGCAGCTTTTCCAGGTTGGGCATCAGCACCCCGCGGACAAAGTCGATGGAGCCGGTGGAATAGGCGACGTCCACCAGGTGCTCCAGCAGCGTTTTTTCGATGAGGAACGCGCCCATCCAGACCCGGTCGCAGGAGGGGGTCATGGGATTGATCTCCACGCTCCTGACCCGGCCGCCGCGGGCCACGTTCAGCACGGTGGTTTCGGAAAGCTGCTCCATGCTGTCCTCGGCGTGATAGTAGATCAGCGTGATATCGGCGCGCTTTTCCCTGTGGTAGCGCATGACGCGCTCCAGGTCGACTTTATAGAGCATGGTGCTGCCGGCGAACATGACGTACTGCTGGCTGCTGCCGCGGATGTAGGGCATGACGCCGTGCAGCGCGTCCACATTGCCCTGATACGAGCCGGGGTTTTCCCTTGTGACAAAGGGCGGCAGTATGAAAAGCCCGTCGCGCTTGCGGTTTAAGTCCCATTCCCGGCCGCCGGAGATGTGGTCCATCAGGCTGTGGTAGTTTTTCTGGGTGATCACCGCCACGTTGCGCACATCGGCGTTGACCAGTGTGGAGAGCAGGAAATCGATCAGGCGGTAGCGGCCCCATACGGGGATGGAGGCAATCGAGCGCGAAGTAGTCAATTCGCGCAGGTAGTGGTCGTTCTCGCCCGTGTAGATAATGCCCATGGCGTCCAGTTTATCCATATGCACACCTCCTTATCTGAATCGGTCGGCGCCCACCGAGGCGCCCGCTTCGATCACGGCTCCGGGCGCTATCTTGGCCTGGTTGCCAAGCACGGTAATGGGCCGGTTCATTTCGGTTTCAAGGCCGGCGAAGTCCTCGCCGATGACGGCTTTTTCACCGATCACCGCGTCCACGCCCACAATGGCACGGTAAACTTTTGCCCCCGCCTTCACGTGGCAGCCGGGCATCAGCACGCTGTCGACCACCTCGGCGTTTTTATCCACCCGGACATTGGAGAAGAGCACGCTGTGCTTGACGTAGCCGTTGACCACGGCGCCTTCGGTGATCAGGGCGCTGTCCACGCGGGCGGCCTTTCCCACATGATGCGGGGGAGAGCCGGTGTTCCGGGCGTAAACGCGGAAGCGCTGATCGTGCAGATCAAGGCTGGGCGGATACTCCAGAAGGTCCATGTTGGCCTGCCAGAGGCTCTCGATGGTGCCCACATCCTTCCAGTAGCCCGTGAAGGGATAGGCGTACATGACGCGCCCGTCCTTGAGCATGGTGGGGATGATGTTCATGCCGAAGTCGTTGCGGCTGGTGGCGTCGGCCTCGTCTGCGATCAGGTATTTGCGAAGCACCTCCCAGGTAAAGACGTACACCCCCATGGAGGCCTTGTTGCTCTTTGGGTTTTCCGGCTTTTCCTCGAATTCGTAGATGGCGCTTTCCTCATTGGTGTTCATGATGCCGAAACGGCCGGCCTCGCTCCATGGCACCTCGATGACGGCGATGGTGACGTCGGCGCCTCTTTGCCGGTGATAGTCCACCATGCGGCTGTAGTCCATGGTATAGATATGGTCCCCCGAGAGCACCAGCACGTAGTCGGGGTCGTACTGCTCGATGAAGGCCATATTCTGGTAGATGGCGTTGGCGGTGCCCTTGTACCATTCGCCCACCTTGCCGTGCACGTAGGGCGGCAATATGAATACGCCGCCGTTGTTGCGGTCAAGGTCCCAGGGCTGGCCGCCTGCGATGTACGCATTGAGTTCCAGCGGCTGGTACTGGGTCAGTACGCCGACGGTATCGATGTCCGAGTTGGTGCAGTTGGACAGCGTAAAGTCGATGATACGGTATTTGCCGCCGAAGGGCACGGCGGGCTTTGCCATATCACGGGTCAGGATGCCCAGCCGGCTGCCTTGCCCGCCGGCCAAAAGCATGGCGATACAGTGCTTCTTTTTAAACATCTTTACCACGCTCCTTATACTCTATGGTGTTTTCCGCTTTCCTTGATTGACTGCCGTCCGCGGTGAGGGCGGAGCCCGCCCTGCGCCTGTATGTATAAACCGTCACCGACAGCGGCGGCAGGTTGAGCGCTGCGCTGGCTTCCTGACGCATCAGCGGCGCGGCTAGTACCGCGATGGGATCGGATTGAAGGTATCCCTTGCCGCCGTAGGCGGCATCGTCGCTGGAGAAGATTTCCGTCAGCATGCCCGCCTGGGGAAGCGGCACCGCGTAATCCATCCACGCCAGCGGGGCAAAATTGCAGACGATCAAAAGCTCCTCCTCGTCGGCCATCCGCAGGTAGGAGAGCACGCTGCGCTCGTTATCGTCGGCGTTCATCCACATGAAGCCCTCCCAGCCGTCGTCGCGCTGCCACAGCGCCGGATGCTCCCGGTAGAGCCGGTTTAACGCCTTGACGTAAGAAGAGATGCCCCGGTGACTGTCGTAATCCAGCAGGTGCCACTCCAGCGGCTCGTGGAAGCGCCACTCGATAAACGGCGCGATCTCGCCGCCCATGAACATCAGTTTCTTGCCCGGATGGGTGAACTGATAGCCGTACAGAAGCCGAAGGCCGGCAAACTTCATATCGTATTCGCCGGGCATTTTATCCAGCAGGGATTTCTTGCCGTGTACCACCTCGTCATGGGACAGCGGCAGTATAAAGTTCTCGGAAAAGGCGTAGACCATCGAGAACGTCAGCGAATGGTGGTGATACGGGTGAAACTCCGGATCGTCCGCCATGTAGCGCAGCGTATCGTTCATCCAGCCCATGTTCCATTTATAGTCGAAGCCAAGGCCGCCCACCGCGGGCGGTTTGGTCACCAGCGGCCAGGAGGTGGATTCCTCGGCGATGGTGATGACCCCCGGATGCGCCATGTGAATGGCATCGTTGATCTGCCGAAGAAGTGCGACGGCCTCGATGTTCTCGCGCCCGCCGTATCGGTTGGGCAGCCACTGGCCGCCCTGCCTGCCGTAATCGTGATAGAGCATACTGGAGACGGCGTCGAAGCGAAGGCCGTCCACGTGGAACTCATCTATCCAGTAGTTGGCGCAGGAGGTCAAAAACGTCATCACTTCGCCCCGGCCGTAGTCAAAGACGCTGGTGCCCCACTGGGGATGCTCGCCGCGCACGGGCAGCGCGTATTCGTAGCAGGCCGCGCCGTCGAACAGGCGCAGGCCGTGATCGTCCTTGCAAAAGTGGGCCGGCGCCCAGTCCAAAATGACGCCGATGTCCGATTGATGCAGCCGGTCGATCAAATAGCGCAGATCGTCCGGAGAGCCGTGACGGCTGTTGACCGAGTAAAACCCGGTGATCTGGTACCCCCACGAATCGTCCAGTGGGTGCTCCATGACCGGCAGCAGTTCCACGTGCGTGTAGCCCATGTCTCGGACGTAGGGAACCAGAAGGCCGGCTATTTCACGGTAATTTAAAAGACGGTCGTTCTCGCCTCGCCGCCAGGAACCCAGATGCACTTCATAGATGCTCATGGGCCGCGTGCGGTGCGGCAGTGACGCCCGTTTCTCAAGCCACGCCCCATCGCTCCACGCAAAGGACGTTTTCTCCGCCAGCCTCGAGGCCGTATTGGGCCGAAGCGCCGAATTTCTGGCGTAGGGGTCCGACTTCAGTATCCACGTGCCCGCGCGGGTCTCAAGGGCAAATTGATAGTATTCGCCGGCGCCAAGCGGCCCTGCCACGCCGGTCCAAAGCCCGTTTTCATGAATTTTCTCCAGCGGGTTTTTGGAAGGGTCCCACCCGTTGAAATTGCCCACCACGCCTGCGCTGACCGCGTTTGGCGCCCAGACGGTGAAGCGCCAGAAGCCCTCGGGCAGCGGATGGGCGCCCATAAAGCGGTAGGCCTGGGCATGGGTCCCCTCAAAAAACAGATAGTAATCCAATTCTCCCATGAAATCCTTTGGCATACCGCCCATGTGGCACCTCCGCTATCGCGCGCATCGTATATAGTTTATATTACACATGTGTTCATCCAATTCCTTTTTACAGTCGAATTTTATATTTTTCCCAGAGTGGAGAGGAATTGGTTGTAGTTTTCAAGCTCCCAAGGCAGGTGGCCGGGAATGTCCAGGCCGTAAGGGCAGCGCTCCTTGCAGGCGTTGCAGTGGATGCAGTTTTTGATGTTCTGCATGCCCGATACGAACTGCTCGCGCAGGTACAGCGCCTCGGTGGCGCGGCCCAGCATCAGGCTCATGCGCATAGCCGTGGGAAGGGGGATTTCCGCCGGGCAGGGCAGGCAGTAGCCGCAGCCGCGGCAGAAGCTGTCGCCCAATTCCTTCTGCATGACGGCGATCTGGGCCTGCATCTTATCGTCGAATGCCGGCGGGTCTTTGGAAAGGCGCAGGAAATCCTCCAGCTCGCTCATGCGCTGGATGCCCCAGATGGGCACCACGTGACGGTGCTGGCGCATGAAGGCAAACGGCGCGGTGACATCGTCGAACAGGCCCCCGCAAAGGCCCTTCATGGCGATGAAGCCCATGCCGGTTTCAGCGGCGTGCCTGGCCAAATCCAGCTCCTGCCTGGAAGAGAGCATGGAAAAGGGGAATTGGATCGTCTCAAAAAGTTCGGAATCGATGGCCCTCATGCCGCGGTCATAGTGATGATTGGTGATGCCGATATGAAGGATTTTGCCCTGCTCCTTTGCGCGAAGAAGCGCCTGGTAAGCGCTATCCGGATCGTCAAAATGGTCCACGTCCTCGGGATTGTGAAGCTGCAGAAGGTCTATGTAGTCCGTCTGAAGCATTTTCAGTGACGTTTCGATATGCTCCATGGCCGCGTCATAGGTTTTGGCCGGGGTTTTGGTGGCGATGACGATGTTTTGGCGGACGTGGCGCAGGGCGCTTCCGATCTTTTCCTCGCTGTCCGTGTAGCCGCGGGCGGTATCGTAAAAATTGACGCCCTCGTCGTACGCGCGGCGGAGGATGCGCGTAGCCTCGTCCATTTTCGTGCGCTGCAGCGGCAGGCAGCCGAAGGACAGCCGTGTGACTTCCAGATGGGTTTTACCTAATTTCACTTTTTCGAGCATGATTTTTTTCTTCCTTTCTTCGCTTAGGAAAATTTGTGGTAAAAACTGTCGTTATAAGTATTATATATTTGGCTCTGGGCAAAGTAAAGTAAAGGGAGCCGCTTGCAAAAGCGGCCAAACAGATATATGATATCGATAGAAAACAAAAAGCGCTCGCTTTTGAATGTTTCAAGTTTACATAAGGAGGAAACGAAATGGCTATCGTAAAGACAAACACCATCGGCGAAATATTGCAGATGGATCCGGGCCTCGCCGACGTGCTTCTGGGCATCGGCATGCATTGTCTCGGCTGCCCCATGAGCCAGATGGAGACCATTGAGGAAGCCTGCCAGGTGCACGGCGTCGACGTGGACGAGCTGATCGCCGAACTCAACGCAAAACTGGCCGCTTCACAGCAGACCGGCTGAGGAAAAGCCTTTAAAAGCGCGGATAATCGTCCGCGCTTTTTTGTTGCTTAACTGTCCGCGCCTTGGCCGGGCGCGCTGTGTCTTGGCCGGGCGCTGCCCGGACCCGCCAAGGGGGATTCTTTGAAAAGAATCCTCCTTGGAATCCCCCAAGAAACTTTGCCGCCGCAAGCTCCGCTTGCGGGGCGGGAATAGTAAAGCGATGTCCTCTCCTGCGAAGCGTACAAAAGTCTTTTTGGAGTTCTAAGCGGACTACGCTTTTTGTTATTTAACCGGGCGCCGAGGGTATGCCGGAGCCGGGCGCTACCCGGACCCGCCAAGAAACTTTGCCGCCGCAAGCTCCGCTTGCGGGGCGGGAATAGTAAAGCGATGTCCTCTCCCGCGAAGCGTATAAAAGTCTTTTTGGAGTTCTTAGAACCTTTTTCTTCAGAAAAAGGTTCTAAGCGGGTTCCAAGGGCGGCGCCCTTGGCGGGCCCCGGGCGGCGCCCTTGGCGGGCCCCGGGCGGAGCCCGGTGAGTTGGTAAAGCCCGACGGCTATAATTTCATTTATCCGGTTGAAAATGTAGCGAAGTTGAAGTAAAATGTATAAAAGTTCATTATACAAAACGAAGGGAGCTCTAAATATGAAGTACATTTGCACCGTTTGCCAGTTTGTGTATGATCCCGAGGTAGAGGGCATCGCCTTTGAGGATTTGGATGATGATTACGCCTGTCCCCTGTGCGGCGCCACCAAGGAAATGTTCGAGCCGCTGGAAGACTGAGGGCCGGATCATGCAAGGGGGAGCTATCTTCCCCTTGTATTTATTATACGGAGCAAAATCGGTGGTGCAGGGCCTGCTTTTGGGATGCAGGGTAAATGTGACCCGTTTTGCTGAAACGGGCGTCACTGGGCACCATCGGAAAGATGGAGGGGAGAGGTATGAAAAAAATCCAGTCCGCTCGCCTGGCGGACGGTATTGAATACGTGGGAGCCGTGGACAAGGGTTTAAGGACGTTCGATGTGGTGATGCATACCCCTTACGGCACCACGTACAACGCGTTCATCATCAGGGGCAGCGAGAAAACCGCGCTGATCGACGTGGTGAAGGACAGCTTTGCCTCGGCGTATCTGGAGGCGGTGCAAAACCGGGCTGTCTGGGCGGATATCGACTACATCGTGCTGCAGCATGCCGAGCCGGACCACTCCGGCGCGCTGCCGCAGGTGTTGGAGCTGGCCACGAATGCCACGGTGGTGTGCAGCCGCGCGGCGTCGGTATTTTTGAAGGGCATTGTCAATCGCGCATTCCGCGTGCAGGTGGCGGGAGACGGGGACGAGATTTCCCTGGGCGGCAAAACATTGAAATTTGCCCTGACGCCCTTTTTGCACTGGCCGGACACCATGTGCACGTACGTTCCGGAGGACCGGGTGCTGTTCAGCTGCGATATTTTCGGCTGCCACTACGCCATCGAAGAGTCTGTCTGGGCGCAGGATTATCCCCAGAACGACCTGGACAGCGCCAGACGCTATTATTTCGACATGATCATGCAGCCCTTCAAGAAGCACATGCCTCTGGCGGTGCAGAGGGCCAGGGCATTCTCGCCCAGGATACTGGCGCCGGGTCACGGCCCCATCCTGCGCGCAGAGCAGATCGATTATGTCATCGACCTCAATGACGAATGGTCCCGGCCCTACGCGCATAAAGACGGCAAAAAACATGTATTTATCGGTTACGTCTCCGCATATGGTTATACCCGGGCGCTGGCCATGCGCATCCGCGAAGCGGTGGAGGCAAAGGGCCAGGCAGCCGATACCTTCGACGTCTCGGTGGACTTCGAGCGGGCCGTGCGGGCCGCCGGTCGTGCCGACGTGATCCTCCTGGGAAGCCCCACCATCAACCGCGACGCGCTGCCGCCTATATGGGAGCTGACAATGAAGCTGTCGGCCATCACCATGCAGGGCAGGCCCGCCGCCGTCTTCGGCAGTTTCGGCTGGAGCGGCGAGGCGGTGCCGATGCTGGAAAAGCGCCTTGAGTCGCTGGGCATGAAACTGATCGCCCCGGGGCTGCGGGTGAAGTTCAGACCCACCGGCGCCGATCTTGAAGCGGCGTCGCTTCTGGGCGTCAAGGCCGTGGAGGCGCTGGAAGCGTAAAAGCAGAATATCAAGCGAAAGGAAGATATTTCATGGATGCAATGACCCGTTACAAAGCCTGGCTGCAGGCGCCCTGGCTGGACGATGCTTCCAGGGAAGATTTGATCGCCATCGGGGAGGCTCCGGCGGAAATCGAGGACCGGTTCTACACGGAGATGGAGTTTGGCACCGCGGGCATGCGGGGCGTGCTGGGCGTGGGCGAGAACCGCATGAACGTGTACACGGTACGCCGGGCGGCCCAGGGACTGGCCTCCACCATCGGGGAGGCGGGCGAGGAGGCCATGCGGCGCGGGGTGGCCATCGCGTATGATTCGCGGCATTTCAGCGACGTATTCGCCCGGGAAACGGCGGGGGTGCTGTGCGCCAATGGGATCAACGTCTACCTGTACGAATCGCTTCGTCCCGTGCCGCAGCTCTCCTTTACGCTGCGCGAGCTTGGATGCATTAGCGGCGTGGTCATTACCGCCAGCCACAATCCGGCGGTCTACAACGGATTTAAAGTCTACTGGGAGGATGGCGGCCAGGTGCCGCCCGAACCGGTGGCCAAGATATTGGCGCATATCCGCTCGATTGACGATTACGGCAGCATCGGGCGCATGGACCTGAACGAGGCCAAGACCCGCGGCCTCCTCCGCATGATCGGCCGGGAACTGGACGATAAATACGTCGGGCGGGTGAAGCAGCTGGCGCTTCAGCCGGGCCTGCTGCACGAGCAGCCGCTGGGCGTCGTCTATACGCCGCTGCACGGCTCCGGGAACGTGCCCGTGAGAAGGGTGCTCTCCGAGCTTGGCGTCAGATCCCTACGCGTGGTGCCGGAGCAGGAGATGCCAAACGGTGATTTCCCCACGGTGAGCGCGCCCAATCCGGAGGTTCCCGACGCCTTTGCGCTGGCGCTGGAATTGGCCAAAAAAGTGGACGCGGACCTGATACTGGGCACCGACCCGGACTGCGACCGCATCGGCATCATGGCCAAGTCGGGAGACGGCTACGCGCTGTTTAACGGCAATCAGATCGGCTGCATTCTCTTGGAATACGTGCTGAGCACCAAGGCGGCGCAGGGTGCGCTGCCCGGTAACGGCATGGTGATCAAGACCATCGTATCCACCGAGCTGGCCGGAAAAATCTGCGAGGCATACGGCGTTGAAATCATGAGCGTTTTAACCGGCTTTAAATTCATTGCCGAACAGATTGAAAACTGGGAGCGCACACGCGAGCATGAATTTGTGTTCGGTTTTGAGGAGAGCTACGGCTATCTGATGGGCACCTTCGTACGCGACAAGGACGCGGTGATCGCCGCCATGTTGGCGGCGGAAGCGGCGGCCCATTATATGAAGCAGGGCAAAACATTGCATGACGTGCTGCAAGACGTATATAATAAGTACGGATTTTTTGAAGAGGAAGTCATTTCCATCACATTGCCGGGCAAGGACGGCATGCAGAAGATGGGCCGGATCATGGCGGCGCTTCGCGAAAACCCGCCGAAAGAATTTGCCGGCGTGGATGTCGCCGCCGTGCGAGATTATCAATCATCCCTCCGTACTGACGCGGCCGGCCAATCGGAAAAATTGACGCTGCCTGTCTCCGATGTGCTGTACTACGAGATGGCCGACGGTGCCAAAGTGGTGATCCGGCCGTCGGGCACCGAGCCGAAAATCAAGCTCTATTTCGGGGTCGGCGCCGATACAGTGGACGCGGCCAAGGCCCGCGTGGCGGCATACAAACAGTCCGTCTGCTTGGTGATCGACGCGATTTAAGCGTCAAAAATGCGTTTTTTCCATTAAAATGAAAACGGAACGAAAAAACCGAACATTTTATTGAATAACTTTCGGATAAGCCGTTCAAACTAGCAGGGATTGCGAACGAACGGCTTATTTTTTTCTCGATCATCTGTTGCAAGTCGGCGGGCGTGATGATACAATAGAGACCCGATTGGGACGGGTTCGTTATAACCTATCGGGCGGCGGATGCACTTATGAGAAATCAAAAGATTCTAAAAATAAGTGTTGACACCGTCCATGTGTTGTGATAACCTGTATTACTGTCCGGCCTGAACGACAAGTCGTCAGAAACGGACGATAGTGGCCTTTGAAAACTGTACAGTGGAAATGGAAAGGAACTGAGGAAGTTTTTAGGAAAGGAATCAGTCAATTCCGTGAAGCAACGCGAATCCTTGGATTGCGAGAGCGATGGAAGGATTCAAAAAACGAGTAGAAACGCAAGCGTTCTAGGCCGAAAGGCTGAAGGACGTGAGTATAAGGATTCAAACAGAAGAGTTTGATCCTGGCTCAGGACGAACGCTGGCGGCGCGCTTAACACATGCAAGTCGAACGGAGCGACAAGAAGCAGCCTAGCTGCGGAAAGAAGCTTAGTGGCGAACGGGTGAGTAACGCGTGAGCAACCGGTCCTTAAGAGGGGGACAACTTTGAGAAATCAAGGCTAATACCGCGTAAGACCAGAGCAGGGCATCCTGCAGGGGTCAAAGGAGAAATCCGCTTAAGGGAGGGCTCGCGTCCCATTAGGTAGTTGGTGAGGTAACGGCTCACCAAGCCAACGATGGGTAGCCGTGCTGAGAGGCAGGCCGGCCACACTGGAACTGAGACACGGTCCAGACTCCTACGGGAGGCAGCAGTGGGGAATCTTGGGCAATGGGGGAAACCCTGACCCAGCGACGCCGCGTGAAGGAAGAAGGTCTTCGGATTGTAAACTTCTGTGACAGGGGACGAAAGAAATGACGGTACCCTGAGAGGAAGCCCCGGCTAACTACGTGCCAGCAGCCGCGGTAATACGTAGGGGGCGAGCGTTGTCCGGAATTACTGGGCGTAAAGGGCGCGTAGGCGGCCATTTAAGTCTGTTGTGAAATACCACCGCTCAACGGTGGAAGTGCAATGGAAACTGGATGGCTGGAGTGCGGTAGAGGCAAGTGGAATTCCCAGTGTAGCGGTGAAATGCACAGAGATTGGGAGGAACACCAGTGGCGAAGGCGACTTGCTGGGCCGTAACTGACGCTGAGGCGCGAAAGCGTGGGGAGCAAACAGGATTAGATACCCTGGTAGTCCACGCCGTAAACGATGGATACTAGGTGTAGGGGGTTTCGACGCCTTCTGTGCCGGAGCGAACGCAATAAGTATCCCGCCTGGGGAGTACGGCCGCAAGGTTGAAACTCAAAGGAATTGACGGGGGCCCGCACAAGCAGCGGAGCATGTGGTTTAATTCGAAGCAACGCGAAGAACCTTACCAGGTCTTGACATCCATCTAAAGCCATAGAGATATGGTGTCTCTTCGGAGGAGATGAGACAGGTGGTGCATGGTTGTCGTCAGCTCGTGTCGTGAGATGTTGGGTTAAGTCCCGCAACGAGCGCAACCCTTACGGATAGTTACCAGTGCGTAAAGGCAGGGACTCTATCGGGACTGCCGTGGAGAACACGGAGGAAGGCGGGGACGACGTCAAATCATCATGCCCCTTATGACCTGGGCTACACACGTGCTACAATGGCTGTGACAAAGAGCAGCGAAGCCGCAAGGTGGAGCCAATCTCAAAAAAGCAGTCCCAGTTCGGATTGTGGGCTGCAACCCGCCCACATGAAGTTGGAGTTGCTAGTAATCGCGAATCAGCATGTCGCGGTGAATGCGTTCCCGGGCCTTGTACACACCGCCCGTCACACCATGGGAGTTGGGGGCGCCCGAAGCCGGTGAGGTAACCGTAAGGAGCCAGCCGTCGAAGGCGAAACCGATGACTGGGGTGAAGTCGTAACAAGGTAGCCGTATCGGAAGGTGCGGCTGGATCACCTCCTTTCTAGGGAGTATAATATACTTCTGTCGACACGGATGATTCCACCACAAAACATCCCTTCCCTTCCCTCCCACTGTATGGTTTTCAAAGGCTATGAATCAGACCGCTTTGGATTTAGCCCGACAGACGGTTCGCGGACCTACGCTGCTGCCTGTTGCGGCATTTAAAATTCGTCCGTCGCAGATGTGCGGCGGATTTTTTGTTGAGGCTATGGGCGAATGAAGCACAAAAAGTATATTTAGCTTTTGGCTGTTAAGATAAAAACAAGCCCGCACAGCGTGCGGGCTTATTGTTTATCTCATCTTCCCGAAACAACCAGTTCTTTTACCAGAAGGCTCGGACTGCCGATCAGCCCGCCGCCGCCGGGCTGCATGAAAAGGTCGCTGCCCACTGCCTCAATATTGTTCAGAAGGGCCAGGAAGCTGCCCGCCACGGTGATCTGGTCCACCGGGCGGACGATGCGGCCGCCCTCGACCAACTGGCCGTGGGCCAGCAGCGAAAACTGGCCGGAGACGGCGTTGGCCCCGGCGTGAAGGCCGGAGATGCCGCGAATGACCAGGCCGTCGCCCAGTTTTTGAATCAGGGCATCGAAATCATCCGTGCCGGGGGCGATGTAGAAATTGGACGGCGAAACGCCCAGCGGAGAGGCGGGGGAAGGACGTCCGGCGTTGCCTGTGGTGGCCCGCCCCGCCTTTTTGGCCGTGGACAGATTGTGCATCAGCGTCAACAGGCGGCCGTTTTCAATCAGCACCGTGGTCCTGGCCGGAGTGCCTTCGTCGTCAAATGCCCGCGGATTCAGCGGGTGGAGAGGATCGTCAATCACGGTGATGTTTTCTCCCGCTATGTTTTCGCCCTCTTTGCCGGCAAGAAGGGATAGACCCTTTTGGGCGGCTTCGGCGCTCCACATGGAGGAAAAGGCCGACAATAAATCCCCGGCAGCCTCGCTGTCCAGCAGCACACGGTAATTTCCGGCAGAGACGGGCTTTGCGCCCAGGCGAGCCACCGCCTTTTCCGCTGCCTCCCTGGCGCAGCCCACGGCGTCCAGCGCCTGGCCCTTAAATCGGAACGACGCGCCCTGCTGCACTTCTTCGCCGTCTTTGGCGGCGGCCTCCACAAACAGCATGCCGCCCATGCGCTGCTCCACCGCGGCCAGTCCCAGCGTATTGTGGATGGCCCGCACGCTTCGGCTGGTGGTAAGGACATTGTGCGTCACCTTCTCGATGCGGCTGTCGGCCGCAAGCGTCTCCTGCTCCAAACGGTGGCACAGGGCCACCTTTTCCTGCTCGGAAAGCGAATGCAGCGGATTTTCCGGGGGCGTGACCTTGGGAATATCCATCTGCCCCTGCACGGGCACCTCGTCTTTATTCTCGATGCAGCGGGCGTTGTCCATGGCGCGAAGCACCAGTTCTCCCGCGTCCCGCGGCGCCTGGGTGCAGGCGATGCCGCTTTTGCCGCCAAGCATCACCCGCAGGCCCAGCGTGGCCGTATCGCTGAAGGAGCACTGGTCCGTCTGCCGCTGCAGGACCTCCACACGGAAGCTCTCGCTCTGTACGTAGTAGGTTTCCGCGAAGCTGCAGCCTTCCTCCAGCGCGATTTTAAACAGTTCTTTTCTGAATGCGTCCCAGCTCATCACAGCCTACCTCCCTTGCCGCCTACCGTCAGGCCGGATACCCGGATTCTTGGCTGGCCCACATTGGTGGGGATGCTGCCGGAAACCGAGCCGCACATGCCCTGACCCATCCACATGCGGGGACCCACCCGGTCGACCTTCCAAAGGACGTCGGCGCCCTTGCCGATCAGCGTGGCGCCCTGCACCGGGGAGACGATCTTTCCGCCCTTGACCCAGTAACCCTCCGTCACGGAGAAGTTGAACTCGCCGGTCATAGGGTTGACGCTGCCGCCGCCCATGCGTTTGGCGTAAAGGCCGTCACCCATGGTGGCGATCATCTCGTCCTCGTCGTCGTCGCCCGCCGCGATGAACGTGTTGGTCATCCGGCTGGTGGGGGCGAAGGTATAGTTCTGCCTGCGGGAGCTGCCGGTGGGCATCATGCCCATCCGAAGGCCGCCCAGCCTGTCGATCATATAGTTTTTCAGGATGCCGCGCTCAATCAGCACGATGCGCTGCGCGGGGGTGCCCTCGTCGTCCACGAATATGCTGCCCCACTGTCCCGGCAGGGTGCCGTCGTCGATGGCCGTCACCTTTTCACCGGCGATCTTCCGGCCCAGCTTTCCGGCAAACTCCGAGTTGCCGCGGGAGACGCTGGTGGCCTCCAGCGAGTGGCCGCAGGCCTCGTGGAAAATGACGCCGCCGAAACCGCCGTCGATGACCACGGGAAAATGGCCCGCCGGACAGTGGGGCGCGTGCAGCATGGTGACGGCGGACCGCGCCGCCTGGCGGCCCTCTTTCTCCAGATCAATGCTATCCGTGCACTCAAAACCGCCCAGGCAGCCGGGACTGGATGTGCCGGTCTGCGCCGAAGCGCCGTCGGAGGCCACCACCTGGAGGAACGCGCGCATGCGCGGCCGGTTGGCGGTGACAAAGACACCTTGGCTGTTGGCAATCAGCACGTTTTGGTCGATGTCCAGAAACTGTGAGGCGACCTGCGTAATCTCTCCGGAATAATCTCTCGCGGCAGCGTCGCCGCGTTTGAGCCAAGCGATGCGCTCAGCGTTATCTACGGTGGAAAAGGGCCTATGCACGTCTGTGAGCACACTCTGCGCTTTAAGCGCCGCAGGCGGGAGCGTTTCACCGCCGTCCTTCAGCGAAGCCGCGGCGGAGCGGGCCGCCTGGATCAGCGACGCCTCATCAAGCGCCGTGGTGCTGGCGTAAACGCTGAGCGTACGCGAAAAGATGCGGATGCCCGCGCCATGCAGACGCGTATAGCTGGCGTCCTCCACCTCCGCGCCCGTCATGGCGATGCGCGTGGAGACGGTGTCCTCCACGTATATTTCCGAAAAATCACCGCCGCCTTCCAGCGCAGCGGACAGTACGTTTTCTATGGTTGTACGGCTTAACATAAGTGCTCCTTTTATTACTTGGATCCGCCGGGCTCTGCCCGGACCCGCTTAGAACCTTTTTCTGAAGAAAAAGGTTCTAAGAACTCCAAAAAGACTTTATCGCCGCAAAGCTCCGCTTTGCGGAGGTTATATTATATCAGAATTTTATATATCTTTCCATTGGAGTCCATTGGAGTGTTTAAAAGGTTTGGGCGCCGGTAAAATAATAACCCAATAAAATATCATGCTGCTCCCGCGAAGCGAGGTAGAGTATCTTGGGAGACAGAGTGTTTTTTCAATGCGGCCTGTATTTAGGTAAGTGAATTGCCGAGGCCGGTTTTGTGCCGACGGTAAATCATAACCTTAAAATATCATCCTGTTCCCGCGAAGCGAGATAAAGTTTCTTGGGGGATTCCAAAGGGGGCCTTCTTTTCAAAGAAGGCCCCCTTTGGCGGGTCCGGGCAGCGCCCGTAACCTCTCCGGGCGGAACCCGGCCGTTCCCTTAATCCATCAGCGCGACGATATCGTCTACCAGAGCCGAGAACTTGCCGGCCACCTGCTGTCCGGTTTCGGTGACCTCCACGTGAGAGAGGGTACCGGCGATGCCCGCGGCCATATTGGTGACGCAGGAGACGGCTATGGTTTTCAGGCCGCAGTGGGCGGCGCAGATGGCTTCGGGCACGGTGGACATGCCCACCAGGTCTGCGCCCAGCACCCGGGCGGCGCGGATTTCCGCCGGGGTTTCAAACTGCGGGCCGGGAAAGAACATGTACACGCCTTCGCGTAGAAAGATATCTTTGGCTGCCTGCATTTCGATCACTTGCTGGCGCAGCCTGGAGCTGTAAGCGTCGGTCATGTCTTGGAACCGGGGACCGATCTCCTCGTTGTTGGGACCGGATAAGGGCGTGGCGTGGAAGAGGTTGATATGGTCGGCGATCATCACCAGGTCGCCGGGCGCGTAGGTCTTATTGACGGCGCCGGCGGCGTTGGTCAGGATCAGGTAGCGCGCGCCCAGCCGGCGCATCACCTGCAGGGCGAAGACGGCTTCCCCGGGGGCGTAGCCCTCGTAAGTATGCCATCTGCCGCGCATGACCGCCACGTATTTGCCCGCTATCTCGCACAGGGCAAGCTCCCCCGCGTGGCCTGCCACGGTGGACGCCGGAAAATGCGGGATGTCCCCGTAAGGGATAGCGATGATCTGCCTGTCTTTGGCGTAATCGCCAAGGCCGGAACCCAGCACCAGCACAACGGACGGCAGTGCCGGCAGCGCGCCGCGCAGGTAGGCGGCGGATTGGTCCAGCTTGTCGATGGGGGGCTGTGTCATAGGCGGTCACTCCTTAAAATATGTCCAGTTCGTCGACGATGTCCTCCAGTATTCTGCCCACTTTGGCCATGGCCTCGTCGGTGCCGATGCTGATGCGCAGGCTGTTGTCCAGCCGGGGCAGATCAAAATAGCGCACCAGCACGCCCCGCTCGCGCAGCCTCTGGAAAATGTCCCTGGCGTGCGCCGATTCGTGGGTGGCCAGAACAAAATTGGCCGACGACGGGGGATAGGTGAAACCAAGGCCGGTCAGTTTCTCGCAGAAGGCTTCGCGGGTGGCGATGATCTTACGCGCCGTATCGGCGGCGTACTGCGTGTCGAGCATGGCCGCCGTGGCGCCGGCGATGGCCACACGATCCATAGTGTAGCTGTTAAAAGAATTTTTTATCCGGTTCAGCCCGTCGATCAGGTGCGGCTGGCCCACGGCGTAGCCCACGCGAAGGCCCGCCAGACTGTGGGATTTGCTCAACGTGTTCACCACAAGCAGGTTGTCGTACTTTTTCGTCAGGTCCACCATGGATTCGCCGGAGAATATGGTGTAAGCCTCGTCGAGAATCACGACGCTGTCCGGGGCGTTTCGGATCAATTGCTCCACCTGAAAGCGGGGCAGGCTCCTGGCGGTGGGCGCGTTGGGGTTGGCGATGACGATGCCGCCGTTGTCACCGGTGTAGTCCGGTGGGTAGATGCTGTAGTCCTGACGCACGGGAATTTGCTGCGTATCCAGATTGAACAGGTCCGCGTAGACCGGGTAGAAGCTGTAGGTCAGGTCCGGGAAAAAGATGGGTCTGCCCGGATCGAAAAACGCCATGAACGCGAAGGCCAGCACTTCGTCGGACCCGTTGCCGGCAAAGACCATATCGTCGGAAACGTCGTGGACGATGGCCACGGCCTTGATGAATTCGTCGGCGTCCGGCTGGGGATACAGGCGCAGCGTTGAGTTCACCACGCCCTGCATGGCCTCGATGGCCTTGGGCGACGGGGGATAGGGGTTTTCGTTGGTGTTGATCTTTATCAAATCCGGCGTATTGAGTTGTTCGCCGGGCGTATACGGCGTGACCTTCCGGGCAAGGGCGCTTAAAAATGGGTTCAAGACAATTCTCCTCTCGCAATTCGTACCCAAATATTATAGCATAGGCGGCCCTTTATGCAAAAGGATGTTCTATATTTTAAGCAGAGAACCTGTTTTGTGATTTTTTTGACAAATATACTTCATCATGGGTATACTACGGATGTAAATGGCCTAAAAACTTGCATCGTCGGGGCCATTTTGCCTTGACCCTGCGGCGCCAAGCGTCTATACTAAGGATGATTGTCCCGGTATTTTTTTCGTGCCCGGATCAATTGTACTTTAAACAACGGATTGGACCTTTCATTTGCCCTAATCCGTGCATCCACTAACTGTCACTCTATTTTTCTACAAAGGCAAGGAGGTTTCCGGTATGCCAACAAAAATGACCATCGATGGGAATACCGCGGCTGCGCATGTGGCGTATGCATTCAGCGACGTAGCCAGCATCTATCCCATCACGCCCTCGTCTCCCATGGCGGAGTTCTGCGACGAGTGGGCCGCACACGGCCGCAAGAACATCTTCGGCCAGACGATGCGCATCGCCGAGATGCAGTCCGAGGCCGGCGCGGCAGGCACCGTCCACGGTTCCCTGGCGGCTGGCGCGTTCACCACCACATTCACCGCTTCTCAGGGACTTCTTCTGATGATTCCCAATATGTACAAGATCGCCGGTGAGCTTTTGCCCAGCGTGTTCCACGTCAGCGCCCGCGCGCTTGCAAGCCATGCCCTGAGTATCTTCGGCGATCATCAGGACGTTATGGCGACCCGCCAGACGGGTTTTGCGCTGCTGGCTTCCGCCAGCGTGCAGGAGGTGATGGATCTGTCTTTGGTGGCGCATCTGGCCACGCTGAAGGCCAGCGTGCCGTTCCTTCATTTCTTCGACGGGTTCAGGACCTCCCATGAAGTGCAGAAGATCGAGGCCATCGACTATGAGGATATGAAATCGCTGGTGGACTGGGACGCCGTGGCGGCTTTCCGTTCCCGCGCCATGAATCCCGAGCATCCGCACCAGCAGGGCACGGCTCAGAATCCGGACATTTACTTCCAGAACCTTGAGGGCCGCAACAAGTATTATGACGCCACGGCCGCCATCGTCGAGGAGACGATGAAGCAGGTGGGCGAATTGACCGGCCGCCAGTACAATCTGTTTGATTATGTCGGCGCGCCCGACGCCACCGATATCATCATCACCATGGGCTCCTCCTGCGACGTGGTGGAGGAAGCCGTCAACTATCTGGTATCCAAAGGCGAGAAGATCGGCCTTGTGAAGGTCCGCCTGTACCGTCCGTTCTCCATCAGCCATCTCTCAGGCGCCATTCCCGCCTCGGTCAAGCGCATTACCGTGCTGGACCGCACGAAGGAATCCGGCAGCGTGGGCGAGCCTCTGTATACCGACGTCTGCGCCGCCCTGATCGAAGCGGGCCGCGAGGATATCCAGGTGCTGGGCGGCCGCTATGGCCTTGGCTCTAAGAACTTCACGCCCACGATGGTCAAGAGCGTGTTTGATAATTCTACGGGCGAGAAAAAGAACCACTTCACCGTGGGCATTGAAGACGATGTGACCCACCTGTCGCTTCCGGCGCCTAAAGAGATGATCGATGCCGTGCCCGAAGGCACCATCAGCTGCAAGTTCTACGGCCTGGGTTCCGACGGCACCGTGGGCGCCAACAAGAACTCCATCAAGATCATCGGCGACCACACCGACATGTACGCACAGGGCTACTTCGAGTACGACTCCAAGAAGTCCGGCGGCATCACCATTTCGCATCTGCGCTTTGGCACCTCGCCCATCCAGTCGGCGTACTTTATCGATCAGGCGAACTTCATCGCCTGCCATAACCCCAGCTACGTGACCCGCTACGACATGGTTGCCGACCTTCGCGACGGCGGCACATTCCTTCTGAACTCCCCCTGGACGCCCCAGGAGATGGACGAGCAGCTGCCCGCGGAGATGAAGCGGCTCCTGGCCAAGAAGAACGCCAAGTTTTACACCATCGACGCCATCAAAATTGCCGGCGAAGTCGGCCTTGGCGGACGCATCAATATGGTCATGCAGGCGGCCTTCTTCTACCTGGCCAACGTCATCGACTATGCCGACGCCGAAAAATACATGAAGGACGCCGTCAAGAAGTCCTACGGTTCCAAGGGCGACAAGGTTGTCCAGATGAACTGGGACGCCATTGACCGCGCCATCTCCAATCTGGTGGAAGTGCCCGTGCCCGGTGAGTGGGCCGAAGCCACCACCGGCGCGCAGCCCCAGAAGGTGGAGGCCACCGAATACTTTGAATCCACCGTCAAGCCCATCCTGCGCCAGGCGGGCGACTGCCTGCCCGTATCGGCGTTTGATGCCGCCGGACGCGTCCCGGTGGGCACCACCAAGTACGAAAAGCGCGGCATCGCCGTGCGCATTCCCAAATGGATTGAAGAAAACTGCATCCAGTGCAATCAGTGCGCCATGGTCTGCCCCCACGCCACGATCCGACCGGTTCTGGCCAAGGAAGAGGATCTTGCCCAGGCGCCCGAAGGCTATGTGACCAAGAAGGCCATCGGAAGGGACCTGGCCGACTACCAGTTCCGCATCCAGGTCTATCCGCTGGACTGCACCGGCTGCGGCAACTGCGCCGACATATGCCCCGCCAAGCAGAAGGCCCTCGTGATGACGCCTCTTCAGGAGCTTGAAGCCGTCGAGTCGGAGAACCTGGCCTTTACCGAGAGCCTGCCCAAACCCGATGTTGACCTGCCTCCCACCACGGTGAAGAACGCCCAGTTCAGGCAGCCGCTGTTCGAGTTCTCCGGCGCCTGCGCAGGCTGCGGCGAGACGCCGTACGTGAAGCTGGTATCCCAGCTCTTCGGCGACAGGATGCTGGTGGCCAACGCCACGGGCTGCTCCTCCATTTACGGCGGCAGCGCGCCCACGTGCCCCTACACCGTCAACGAAGAGGGTCATGGTCCCGCCTGGGCCAACAGCCTGTTTGAGGACAATGCCGAATTCGGTTTCGGCATGCATCTGGCGCTGACCCACAGAAGAGCGCGCCTGGCGGAAATCGCTCAGGACGCCATTGAGCAGAACAGGGTGCCCGAGGACGTGAAGGAAGCGCTGGCGCTCTGGCTTGAAAACAAGGACGATGCGGAAGGCTCGAAGAAAGCCGCCGCAGCGCTGAACGCAGCCCTGGAAGGCAAGACCTGCCAGACGAGTCTGGAGCTTAAATCCTACGCCGACCTGTTTATTAAGAAGTCCGTCTGGATCTTCGGCGGCGACGGTTGGGCGTACGACATCGGTTTCGGCGGACTGGATCACGTGCTGGCCGCCGGCGAGGACGTGAACATCCTGGTGATGGATACCGAAGTGTATTCCAACACGGGCGGTCAGGCCTCCAAGGCCACTCCCACCGGTTCGGTGGCGAAGTTTGCCGCCGCCGGCAAGCGTACCCGCAAGAAGGACCTGGGCATGATGGCCATGAGCTACGGCTATGTCTACGTGGCCTCGGTGAGCATGGGTGCCAACCAGGCGCAGCTTCTGCGCGCGGTCCGCGAGGCCGAAGCCTACAAGGGCCCGTCCCTGATCATCGCCTATTCTCCGTGCATCAACCACGGCATCAACATGGGCAAGAGTCAGGAAGCGGCCAAGAAGGCCGTGCTGTCGGGTTACTGGCCGCTGTACCGCTACAACCCGGTGCTGGGCGACGAGGGCAAGAACCCCTTCGTGCTCGATTCCAAAGAGCCCACCGCCAGCTATCAGGACTTCCTGGCCGGCGAAGTGCGCTACGCGAGCCTTGCCAAGCAGTTCCCCGAAATTGCCGAGAAGCTCTTCATCAAGGCTGAACAAGAGGCCCAAAGCCGCTTGGACAGCTATAAGAAGATGGCGGAGTAAAAAACTTACACGCAAGGGAGAGGATGAAATCCTCTCCCTTTTGATTTGGAAGCAAGCGATATTTGCAAGTTCCCCGTCTTTTAAAATGCATGCCGATCTGCTATACTAATTATACTGGGGTAAATTGTGGATTTCCCAGTTTGGAGGTATAAAGCATGCCGAGAACAAAGATTATCTGCACCATAGGCCCCGCGACGAATTCCGAGGAAATGATGAGGGAGCTCATTGCGGCAGGCGCCAATATATTCCGGGTCAACTGTTCCCACGGCACCCACGAGGAGCACGAACAGACGTTTAAGCGGATCATCGCCCTTCGGCAGGAGCTGGGGGTGCCGCTGGGCATTCTGCTGGATACCCAGGGGCCTGAAATCCGTACCGGAACGCTGAAAGACGGGCCGGTGGAGCTCATAGGCGGCCGGGAGTTCATCCTCACGTCCCGGCAGGTGCCCGGGGATGAGCACATGGTTTCGGTTTCCCACGCCGGCCTTCCCAGGGACGTGGTGCCGGGGCTGAAGATACTCCTGGACGACGGGATCATCGAGCTTCGGGTGGACAGGATCGAAGACGATACGGATATCGTCTGCACCGTTTTGAACGGAGGCACTCTGGCCGAGCGAAAGGGCGTCAACGCGCCGCTTTGTGCCGTATCGCTGCCGTCGGTGGCCCAGAAGGATATCGAGGATATCGCCCTTGGGGCGCGGATGGGCGTGGAGTACGTGGCGGCCAGCTTTGTCAGGAGCGCCGCCGACGTGCAGGAAGTGCGCCGCGTGCTGGAAGACGCGGGCGGCGAGGATATCCGCATCATATCCAAGATTGAGAACGTGGAGGCGGTGCGCAATTTTGCAGAAATCCTGCAGGTATCCAACGGCGTCATGATCGCCCGCGGCGACCTGGGCGTGGAAATCCCCATGGAGGAAGTGCCCATCGCCCAGAAGGACATGATCCGCCAGTGTAACGGTGCCGGGCGATTGGTGATCACCGCCACGCAGATGCTCGACTCCATGATCCATAACCCGAGGCCCACCAGGGCCGAGGCCACCGACGTGGCCAACGCCATTTTCGACGGCACCGACGCCATCATGCTCTCGGGCGAAACCGCCATGGGCAAATACCCGGTGCAAGCGGTGAAGACCATGGCCAAAATTGCCGAAAAGGCGGAGGAGCACGCCGTACCGCAGCAGTGGCGCCGCAGGCTGGAGCGGGACGGGAGCAGGCGCCGCATCGTGGTGACCGACGCGGTCAGTTACGCGGCCTGCAACGCCGCCATGGAGCTGCGCGCGGCGGCCATCATTACGCCTACCCAGACCGGGCACACGGCCCAGATGGTGTCCAAGTACCGCCCTTGGCCGATGATCGCGGCCACCACCTCATCGCAGAAGGCCTACCACGTCATGAGCCTTTTATGGGGTGTGGCGCCCCTTTTGAGCCGTCAGCACGACAACACCGACGACATGATGGCAGACGCCGTAAATACCGCCGTGGAGCACGGCTTTGCCAGGCAGGGCGACGTGGTGGTGATCACCGGCGGCCTGCCCACCATCTCGGGGGGCATCACCTCCATGATGAAGGTGCACGTGGTGGGCGAGGTGCTCCTGTCCGGGCGGGGCATCGGCTCGCTTCCGGCCAGCGGCCGCGTGCGGGTGGTCCGCGGCGGGAAACTTTCCTACAATAATCTGTTTGAGAAGGGCGATATACTGGTCACGGACAATACCGACGATAATATGCTGAAGATGATCAAAAAGGCGGGCGCCATCATCGTCGAACAGGATCAGGAAGGTTCCCACGCGGAAACGGTGGGCAAGCTATTGGGCATTCCGGTGATTTTGGGGATGGAGGACGCCATGCACGTGCTGCCCGAAGGGCTGTTTATCACGGTGGACCCGCAGAGGGGATTTATTTACAACCAGCGGCCGGGCCAAAACTGAAGGAGCTTTATGCAGAGAAACAGTGAGCGTCAACATCAACTGCGCGATATGGTGCAAAAACAGATCAATGCCAGCAAAACCATGCGGGCGGTGGTGTTTTTGTCCTTCGTGGAGCTGATTCTTTTGATCGTTGTGATTGTCATCGCGTTTCGGGAGGCGCCGGAGGCCTTTACGCCCATCGAGGCGGTACTGGTACTGGCGCTGGCGCTGATGGTGCTGATGGACGTGATCGTCTCGCTTCGCATCGCCGAGAATACGCGCCGCCTTGAAAGCAATATCGAGGATGTGAAGGCGGCCTTTCGATTTACGGAGAACCTGAACAATACGCTGCGGGCGCAGCGGCACGACTTCCTCAACCACCTTCAGGTGGTCTACGGCCTGATGGAAATGCATGAGAACGATGAGGCCGCCGCGTACATCGGGCGCGTCTACAGCGACGTGCGCAACGTCAGCCATATCTTGCGCACGAAAAACCCGGCCATCAACGCGCTGCTCCAGGCCAAGTACATCACCTGCCAGGAGAAGGGCATCGCCTTTGATATGGTGATCGAATCGGCTATGGAGGAGCTGCCGGTGGAGCCGTGGCAGATGTGCCGGGTGCTTTCCAATCTAATCGACAACTCGGTGGAAGCGCTGTTGTCCGATGAGGCGGACGGCCATGTGACGCCGGTGCTGCGGCTGATCCTTTCGGAAAATGAGGACGCATATAAGTTCATCGTGGAGAATACCGGCCCGCCCATAGAGCCGCATGTGGCCGAGCGCATCTTCCAGAGCGGTTACACTACCCGCGGGGAGGGGCGCGGCATGGGCCTTTTTATCGTACGCAATATCGTGCAGGACGCCGGCGGCAGCATTTCATACACGCACCACGGCGAATGGACCAGTTTTTGCGGCATGCTTCCCAAAAGGAAAAGGGCGGCTTGAATTTTAAAGCGCGGCAGATGACAAATGGACCCGCGGATCGTACCGATAAGACCGCAGGACTTTCTTTTATATCATTATTTCCATAGAATAAAAACAGGATTAAGAAAGGGGGAAAAGGGCATTATGCTGACTTATCTGGCGGCCTTTTCTTGGGTCGCGGCGATTTTAATTGTATTGGGCATTACGCTGGTGATTATCGAAATGTTTATCCCCGGTTTTAGCCTTCCTGGCATCACCGGCATTATTCTTATACTGGCCGGCGTGTTTTTGCAGGCCTCTTCCATCGCCGAGGGGATTATCCTTGTGATGATTATTACGGCTATCCTGGGCGTGGTGCTGATGTTTGTGCTGCGCTCGGCGCAGCGGGGCAAGTTGTTTAATTCCGCGCTTGTGCTCGATGCCAGTATCAACGAACAGGACCCGGCGAACGAAGATCTGCAGTTTTTCTTAAACCGCGTGGGCGTAACGGTTACGCCGCTTCGGCCTGTGGGCACGGTGGATTTTGACGGCGTGCGCCTGGAGGTCATGAGTGAAGGATCATTTCTGCCCGCCGGCGCGGCGGTTCGCGTCATACAGGTGGAGGGCCGGCGCATCATCGTCAGGGCCGCGGATCGGAGCGCCGCGGAAACCGACACGCCATAGATGGATTGTAAACTGGTTTACAATAGAGGAGAGAAAACTTAAGATTTGAAAGGAGTGTTCTAAATGGGTTCAGAATGGGCAGTATTTATTTCCGTGATCGTTGCGATAGCTATCATCGTATTTTTGGTGATCTTTTTCTCGTTCGTTCCCTTGGGCCTGTGGATCAGCGCCATAGCGGCGGGCGTGCGGGTAAAGATTTCCACGCTTGTGGGGATGCGCATCCGGCGCGTGGTGCCTTCGCGCATCATCAATCCCATGATCAAGGGCTTCAAGGGCGGCATCGACGTCTCCATCGATAAACTGGAAGCGCATCATCTGGCCGGCGGCAATGTAGATCGGGTCATGAACGCGCTGATCGCGGCGCAGAGAGCCAACATTCCCCTTGAGTTCGAGCGGGCCGCCGCCATTGACCTTGCGGGCCGCGACGTGTTGCAGGCCGTGCAGATGAGCGTCAATCCCCGCGTCATCGAGACGCCGACGGTGGCGGCCATCGCCAAAAACGGCATTGAGCTGCGTGCAAAGGCCAGGGTGACGGTCAGAGCCAATATCGACCGCCTGGTGGGCGGCGCCGGCGAGGAGACGATCATCGCCCGCGTGGGCGAGGGCATCGTCACCACGGTAGGATCGGCGGAGGCGCACGCCCAAGTACTGGAAAATCCCGATCTGATTTCAAGGACCGTGCTGGACAAGGGCCTTGACGCGGGCACGGCCTTTGAGATTCTGTCCATCGACATCGCGGACGTGGACGTGGGCAGAAACATTGGCGCGCAGCTTCAGATGGACCAGGCCGAGGCCGACAAACGCATCGCCCAGGCGAAGGCCGAGGAGCGCCGAGCCATGGCTGTGGCGCAGGAGCAGGAAATGAAGGCGCAGGTGGTGGAGATGCGCTCGCGCGTGGTGGAAGCCGAGGCCGAGGTGCCAAGGGCCATGGCCGCCGCGCTTCGCGAGGGTAAGCTGGGCGTGATGGACTATTACAATCTGCAGAACATCGCCGCCGATACAGGCATGCGCGATTCCATCGGGCGCATGAACCGCACCGGCGATGAAAAGGAAATCGATAAAGACTGATAAGTCCGGTAGTGAGACCGCAGGGAATTTCCTGCGGGCCTCGCCATCAATGGAAGAACCGGCGGCAAACATGGATGAAGTTTTCTGATATAAGGGGGGATTTTATATGACGATTTCTTGGCCAGCCATTGTGTTTATCGTGCTGGTGGTGGCCGCCGTGGCCGTGACGCTGGCGGTCACCCATCACCCCCGGTATTCAAATAAAAAAGCGGATCATCCGGCGCGGTATAAGATCTGGACGAACGATCGCTGGGAGGACAGGGAGTGATCCTGACAAGCCGAAAGGAGGTGCGCGATTGATTCCATCTATTATATTTTTCATTGTGATTATTATCGTAGTGGTCA
This sequence comes from Christensenellales bacterium, assembly GCA_050944255.1. Lineage (GTDB taxonomy): Bacteria > Bacillota > Clostridia > Christensenellales > Maliibacteriaceae > JBMNQS01. The sequence continues at coordinate 28,312 of JBMNQS010000019.1, forward strand.
AAGCCGTACAAAACATAAGAATGCAGGAAGCTAAAAAAAATGAAACCGTGGTACGGCCCGATACCGTTATCGGCGATCTGGAAGACTATTACGTAAGAACGCTGGAAACGGGCGTGCCTGGGGCGGCAGATGAACCGGCGCATCGCACGCTGGTGCCCAAAGTGGAGGATCCCCGGCTCTTTTTGCAGTCGCTTCAAAGGGGGGAGTCCCTGCGCAGCGCGGCGGATTCCAGCGGGAAAAAGCGTCCGGATGATGATGCGCGTTTAAAGCCGGGCGAACAGAGCCAAAGCTACATGGGCGAAGGCGATCCCGACAGGTACGATTTCCGGCCGGTTTCATACGAGGCTGACGACTATGAGGAAAGTCATATACCCTCTATGAAAATGGACGGGCAGCGCCTTGTGGACGCCTTCGTATTTTCTCAGGTGCTGGATAAACCCAGGGGCATGCGCCCTTACGGAAGGAGATAACCATGCCTATACGCGCGCTTGTGGCGGACGATGAGCCGGGCATGCGCCTGCTGTTGGTGCGGATGCTGGAGAAGGTGCCGGAGTTTATGCTCTGCGGCGAAGCCGCCGACGGGCAGCAGGCTCTCGAGATGTTCGAGGCCCTTCGTCCCGACGTACTCTTTCTGGACGTGGAGATGCCCAAAATGAGCGGTATTGAAGTGGCGCGCCAGGTGCAGGACATCGCGCCCGATACGGTGATTGTATTTATTACCGCCCACGAGCAGTACCGCAAGGATGCCTACGAGGTCTATGCCATGGATTATCTGGTCAAGCCCTTTGACAATGCCCGCATGCGCAAGACGCTGGAGCGGATCATCCAGTGGAAGCGCAGGGACGCGCCTGCCGCCGTGCAGGTACAGCCCGCGTCGCTGGCCGCCTCGCAAGCCGGCCGGCAGCTTGAAAAGATTCTGATCAAGGGCAAAGAGAGCGCCGTGCTGCTGGATTTGTCGGACATTGTGCTCATCCAGCGGGAGGAGCGCCAGAGCGTACTGTACACCAGGGACGGGGAGCGCATCGCCGCTTCGGGTACCCTGACGGAGATTGAGGAGCGCCTGCCTAATGAAAAGTTTTTCCGGGCGCACAGGTCCTACATCATCAATCTGGACTATGTCAGCCAGATATATCCCTATGGCCGCTGGACGTACGTGGTGCGGCTCAAGGGCATCAGCCAGGATGCGCTTTTGACCCGCGAGCGCTACGATGTGCTGGAAAGCATGCTGCACTAGCTGGCATACAATAAACAAGCTCCGCTGTGCGGAGCTGAGCCCGTCAAAAAACTTTGTTTTTTGACGGGCATGCCAGGGATTTTCCTGCTGCAAAAACGGATAGGTAGGTTTTTGCAGCGGCCGGAAAACCCTAAAAGGAGCACCCTAAAGGGCAGGCCTGTGCTGCGGCCGCGCATGTCGATCTGCGGCCAAGAGCCGCCTTCGGCGGTTGCCTTTGAAACGCTCGCTGCGGCTCGCAGCCTTGCCCACGGAATTTAGATTAGGGGGCTTCGGCCCCCTAATAACCCCCAAAAGAACTTTTTTGACAGTCTGAGCTCCGCTGTGCGGGGCTTTTTTATTGTCAGGGGTTTTCGGGATAATCAGGTCATCTCGTCACCGTGACGATGTAGCCGTCGATGTTGTTGCCGGAAATGGCGTAATTCTGAGTGTCGGAAGGGACGGGTATGCTGCCCGCCGTGCCGGCGGCCGCGTAGTAGATTTCGTATTGCCTGCCGTCCGCCTCGTAGGAAAGATGGGTGCCCTCAAAGGGATAAGCCTTCAGATAGTCGATGTATTCCTCCAACGTAAAGCTGTTCTCCTGCATGATCAGCGAATGGGGCAGGCCCACATAGCGGTAGTGGTCGCTCCGGTAGTCCAGCCCCGTCCGGTCCTCCTTGCCCTCGGGATAGCGCAGCACAAAGCCGTATTTGGGAGCGTTCTGCGGCACCCACGCGTAGTCGCCCTCACCGGTGAAATTCTCGCTGGCGCCCTGGGGATCAACCAGCTTGAAGTCCACGCTGTAGCCGGTATGGTAATCGCTCTTGGTGGCCGCGGAAACCATCTTTTTAGCCGCATCCTCGCCGCTTCGCTTCACGGCGGAGTCATAGACGTCCTGCTGCTCCTGGCTTGTGCGGTAACCGGCAAATACGCTGACGGTGTGCTCGGGGATTTCCTCCTTCAGGCCCTGCATCAGCGCGTCCAGCGCCGGGATCATATCCTCCTGCAGCAAAAGCAGCTTGTCGCGCACCGCGTAGGTGCCGGCCTTATGCTCATAGAGGCTGACCAGCGTATCCTCCTGCGCGAAGGAACACGCGGCACTCTCATTGACCAGTATCAGAGGCCCTCTTGCCAGCTGGGAGGATTCTGGGGTGATATAGGTGTAATTGTCGGGCACCTGCGCCTGCGGCGCGGTGGAAATCGGCGGCGCTGAAACCACCGGCCCCGGCTTCTTGGTAAACGCTTTGCGGATGCCAAAGCCCAAAAGAGCGCACACCGCCAGCAGGGCGCACAGCAGAAGCAGCGCCACGGGCCTTATAATCAGTTTCGAGCGGGCCATACGATCACCGTC
>JBMNQS010000020.1:0-30587 GCA_050944255.1 Christensenellales bacterium
AGGAGGGCGTCCGTCTTCGCAAGGCGGGCATCCGCGGCGATATACTGGTGCTGGGCAGAACGCCGCCGCAGCAGCTGGGCGCCCTTGTCCGATACCGCCTGATGCAGACGGCGGTGGACTACGCCTATGCGCAGCAGCTGAACGCCTGCAAAAAGCCCCTTTGCGTGCACGTCAAGATCGATACCGGCATGCACCGCTTCGGAGAGGACGGCGGGCACATGGCGCGCATACGCGACATCTATATGCTGCCAAAACTTAAAATCAAAGGCACGTTCACGCACCTGTGCGTCTGCGACAGCCTGACGGAGGAAAACCAGCGGTTCACGCAGGCGCAGCTGGACAATCTTTCCCATATCCTCCGGCGCCTGAAAGACGCGGGGCACGATCCGGGGAAAATCCATATACAGTCCAGCTACGGGCTTTTGAATTATCCCGATCTCAAGTGCGATTACGCCCGCATCGGCATTGCCCTCTACGGCGTGCTGTCCGACACTGTATCCCCCTCAAGGACGGCCATAGACCTTTATCCGGTGATGAGCATCCGCGCCAGGATATCTTTGGTCAGGGACGTAAAGCCGGGCGACAGCGTCAGCTACGGGCGGTGCTACGTCGCCGAAGAGCCCCGGCGCATCGCCGTGGTATCCATCGGCTACGGGGACGGGCTGCCGCGCAGCATCAAGGGCGGCCACGTTCTGATCCACGGGCAGAAGGCCCCGTACATCGGGAGAATCTGCATGGACGCCTGCATCGTGGATATCACCGGCATCAAAGATGTGCTTCCCGGAGACGTGGTCACCGTCATCGGACGCGACGGGGAGCAGCGCGTGGCCGCCGAAGCGCTGGCCCAGAGCGCCGGAACCATCACCAACGAACTGTTTACCCGTCTTTCCCCGCGCCTGGAGCGCATCCATATTTAGCTGCGCTTTGCAGCGGCGTTATCACCATTAGACACCGCCGCAATAAACGGACCCGGCCTGCGCCCTCTTTGGGGCACGCAGTCCGGGTCCTGCTTCTTGAATGAGAGTCTGTCGCGCTTTCCTGCGCGCGGGCTACTGCGGTTTCACCAGCAGGCTGCGGTAGGCGGCGTAAGCCTCCTGGGCATGGGTGTAGGCCTGCCCCGCGCTGGCGTTGGCATTGTTTTTCAGCGTGGTCTCGTTGGCCGCCTCGGTATTCTTCTCGTTGGCCTGCTCCATCAGCCGGTGTCCCTGGGCGAACCGCCCGCGCCTGGAGGCGGCCACCGCATCATTGTACAGGCTCGTGGCCTCGGCATTGTACTCATTGGCCTTTTCCGCATGGTTTTGAGCCGCTATGGTAAAATCCAGATAATCCACGTAATGGTCGATATAGTCCTGGCGGCCTTCCAGCGCCTGCTTAAGCTGCGCTTTGCCGGCGGCAAAGTAATCGGGCACCGCCAGCTCCTCCAATTGCTTGAGCTGCTGCTGGTTCACCTGGCGCACCTGAAGGATCGCCTTTTTCTTGTCCGCCGGCGCATCGCCGGAGCCGACGGCGTTTGAAAGGGCGGTTTCCTGCTGCGTGATCTCCCTTAAAAGCGGCTCCAGGCTCTCGATAACATGGTCCAAAGCACGCTCTTCGCCCTTAAGCTGGGCAGCCTTTTCGCCAAAGCCAAGATCGGTCAAAGTATATTTGGTCGCCACATCGGCGTAGAAGGGGTTGTCGTTGATCTCGTCCAGGCTCTTTTGCTGCCGGTCCATTTTTTCAAGCAGCGTCTTGATGCCGGTGATATCCTCGGACAGATAACCGGAGGGCTCGCCGTGCTCCTGTACGTATCGGTTGAACTCTTCAAAGGAGGGCAGCATACCCACGACACGCTGCGCGTACTGCTGCGTCTGCACCAGCAGTTTATCCATGTCCGCTAACCCTGCGCGGATATCCGCAAGGCCTTTGTCGATGCTCTCGGGCAGGTCTTTTGAAGGCGCAATGTCCGCCTGGCACTTGGCCCCGCGCTCACGGAAGCCCTCCGTAGCGCCCTCCACGGAGTCTGGTTCATGAATTTCGGCCAGATAGGCGTCCACTTCCCGCTTGAGGTCAGTGGCGTTTGAGATGCCCGCCACCAGCGTCGTCAGTTTTGGCTTCACTTGCATAAACCGCGCCCGGGCGTCGGCGATGCCCACATCCTCCGTGGAGAAAAAGGCGGTCATGCCGAAGAACTCTCTGTTTTTGTTTTCCAGGTCGCTTTCCAGCTGATGAAGGCGCTGCTCAATATCCAGATAGGACTGCACTTCCTGCGCCGCGTCATAGCTGTCGTTGCCGCTGCCGTACTGCAGGTGGAGGCTGATCTCGCTGACCTGCGCGCGCACGCCCTTGACGTAACCGGAATAGCCGGCAAAGACGATCCCATAGAGCACAACGCAGGCCACCGCCAGAAGCAAAAGCGTGTAGCTGAGCACGCGCAGGGCGCGGCGGCGCGGGCTCATGCGCAGGAATGTGGCCTTATGGGCGCCCCGGCGCTTTCTGCGCGGCGCGGGCCCATCCGCCGGGTACGCCTCGCCTAGAAACTCCTCCTGAGGCGGGTAATAGGCGTCCTGCGGCAAAAGGGGCTCGGTTTCCAGGCTGGTGGCCGCGGCCCCATTGTGCGCGGAAACGAACGGCTCGCTTTGCAATGGATCGGGCGCCTGTGTTTCCTCCTGCCGGGCGGGCGCCGGATCAGGCGCGGTATAGATCAGCCCGTCCGGGTCCTGCACGTACTCCGGCGTCTCTTCTATCTGTACGTCGGGCATTTTCTGCGGGTCCACTTCCAGCGTGCCGCCGGTGGGAATCATGGCGCTTTTGCCCCGCTTGTCCCGGACGATCTCCACTTCCTCCACGTCAATGGTTTCTTTGTAGAGCATCTTGCCGTCGATGGGTTCCTCCGTGTGCGAGGAATAGACCTCCCCCTCAAAGACGACGGGCTGGTCTTTTTTTTGATCTATGCTCCGACCGTTCATACCGGTCTTGATTTTCTTGAATAAATCAGCCAATTGAATACCTTAAACCATCGGATTTATGAAAACATATCAAGCTGAAAACAGTGTACCACAAATGGACTGTAGGGAAAAGGGCAGGTTTTTGGCATCTTCTGTGCAAAAAAGTGGTCTTTACGTGCAAAATCAGCCGTTTTCGCTCCATGTGACACAAAAGCGCCGATACCTATGCGCCGGGCATGGGCCGCGATTGAATCCTGTGTGCGGTTCGGCCTTTTTTCGGGTTGAAGGCAGTGTGCCGGCTGCTTTTTTCCCGGCGCCGCGGGCATTTGCGCCACCGGACGCAACGCTGCCGCTGCCAGGCGGACGGTTCCAGAAGGTGTCCCGCATTCCAGATATTTCCATCTGCGGACCGCGGCGGTCCCGCGCTTGCGTTATGAAAGTACGGCACGAAATAATAAAAACAGGCTGCAAAGCAGCCTGTTTTTATTCGGTATGACGGATCAAACGACGCCCTGTGCCAACATGGCGGCGGCGACTTTCTCGAAGCCGGCGATGTTGGCGCCCACCACCAGATTGTCGGTATGGCCGTATTTTTCGGCTGCCGCGTAGCTGTTTTTATAGATGTTGATCATGATGTTCTTAAGTCTTAAGTCCACTTCCTCGAACGTCCAGGAAAGCCGCTGGCTGTTCTGGCTCATCTCCAGGGCGGAGGTGGCCACGCCGCCTGCGTTGGAGGCCTTGCCCGGCCCAAACAACACGCCGTTTGCCTGCATGTACTCCACCGCGTCGGGGGTGGAGGGCATATTGGCGCCTTCGGCCACGGCATAGCAGCCGTTTTTCACCAGTATTTTGGCATCTTCCAGATTCAGTTCGTTCTGCGTGGCGCAGGGGAACGCCATATCGCAGGGAATGCTCCAGATGCCGGTTCCCTCGTGGTATTCGGCGCCGGGGCGATAGTCCGCGTACTCGCTGATGCGGCCGCGCCTGACTTCTTTAATCTCCTTGACCGCCTGAAGATCGATGCCTTCGGCGTCGTAGACCCAGCCCTGGGAATCACTCATGCCCACCACTTTGCCGCCCAGCTGGTGGATTTTCTCCACGGCGTAGATGGCCACGTTGCCGCTGCCCGATACGACGCAGGTGCTGCCCTCAAAGCTCTTGCCCTTGGCCTTGATCATTTCGTCGGTGAAATAGATCAGGCCGTAGCCGGTGGCTTCGGTCCTGGCCAGGCTGCCGCCGTAGGGAATGCCTTTGCCGGTGAGAACGCCTTCATAGCTGCCGGTGATGCGCTTGAACTGGCCGTACAAAAAGCCGATCTCACGGCCGCCAACGCCAATATCGCCTGCGGGCACGTCGATGTCGGCGCCCACGTGGCGGTACAATTCGGTCATAAAGCTCTGGCAGAAGGCCATGACTTCGCGGTCGCTCTTGCCTTTGGGATCAAAGTCCGAGCCGCCTTTGCCGCCGCCGATGGGAAGTCCGGTCAGCGAGTTTTTGAAGATCTGCTCAAAGCCCAGGAATTTGATGATGCTCAGGTTGACCGACGGATGAAAGCGTAGGCCGCCCTTGATGGGACCGATGGCGCTGTTGAACTGGACGCGGTAGCCGCGGTTGACCTGCACCTTGCCGCTGTCGTCCACCCAGGGCACACGGAACATGATCTGCCTTTCGGGCTCTACGATGCGTTCAAGCAGGCCGTTTGCCTGGATTTCCGGACGCGCATCGACCACCGGTTCGAGACTTTGCAGCACCTCGTGCGCGGCTTGGTGAAATTCGCTCTGTCCCTCATTGCGCGCAATGAGTTCCACCAAGACGTCATTGATGTAAGACATATGAACCTCCAGAATATAAAAGTATAAGGAATAGATGTCCCCTGTACAGATGAAAATGTGTGTCAGCATGCACCAATCTTGCAAATGTACTATTAGATTATAGTAGGCAAGTCCAAAAATTACAATATTTTTTTGGGCTTCTTGCAAAATTAACGCCTTTATCCAATGAAATGGGCCGGTTTTGTAAAATTCACCCCCGAAACAGGCGGAACCTTGTACAATTTAAGAGGGTTGTGGTATACTTTTCGCATGGCCGCTATAAGCCTAAAATGGGAGCATAGCGCATGCCGGCTGATTTCAGATTTCTTGAAAGGATATTGATTATATGTGCGGAATCGTAGGCTATGTGGGCACTGAAAACGCCGTACCGTTTCTGATGACAGGACTTCGCCACCTGGAGTATCGGGGCTATGACTCGGCCGGACTGGCCGTGATGAACGGATCGATTCAGGTACGCAAGGCAAAGGGGCGCCTGGACGAGCTGGATAAGGTGCTTGAGGCGGATTCCATTTGCGGTACGCTGGGCATCGGCCATACACGCTGGGCCACGCATGGGGAGCCCAATTACGTCAATTCCCATCCCCATCTGGATCAGGCGGAAAAAATCGCCGTGGTGCACAATGGGATCATCGAAAACTACTATGAACTCAAACAGCAGCTGATCGCCGCCGGTGTCAATTTCCAGTCGGAAACCGACACTGAGGTGGTGGTGCAGCTGATGGGTTACTTATATAAAGGCAACATCCTGGAAACCATTTTCGAGGCGGTACACCGCCTGGAGGGCGCCTTTGCTCTGGCGATTATCTGCAGGGACAATCCGGACACCATGTACTGCATCCGCAAGGACAGCCCGCTCATCGTGGGAAAGGGTAAGGACGCCAGCTTTATCGCCTCGGACATCCCGGCGATGCTGGAGCATACCCGCAACATCTATTTCATGGAGAACGGGGACATTGCCGAGTTGACAAGGGAAAAGATCAATTTCTACGATTCCTTCGGAAACGCCATCGTGCGCGAGCCCCACTACATCGAGTGGGACGTGGAGTCGGCGGAAAAGGGCGGCTACGCCCACTTTATGATCAAGGAGATCAACGAGCAGCCGCAGGCGCTTCGCAACACGCTGAACCGCTACGTGGATGTGCCCGGCAAAAAGGTGCGCGAAAACGCCATTCCCATCTCCACCGAGGAGGCCCGGAACATTACCCGTATGGGGATCATCGCCTGCGGCACCGCCTATCACGCGGGCCTTGTGGGCAAGACCCTCTTTGAGCGCATCTGGCGCGTGCCGGTGGAAGTGCATATCGCATCGGAGTTCCGCTATCAAAACCCCATCGTCCGCTCTCAGGACGTTTACATCATCGTCAGCCAGTCGGGCGAGACGGCGGATACCATCGCCGCCATGCGCCTTGTCAAGGAGGCCGGCTGCAAGGTGATCGCCATCTGCAACGTGCTGGGCTCCACCATCGCGCGGGAGGCCGACCACGTGCTCTACACCCAGGCGGGTCCGGAAATCGCGGTGGCTTCCACAAAGGCGTACACCACGCAGATGATGCTCTTATACATTCTGGCCATCGACATTGCCCAAAAGCGCGGCGATATGGACGCGGCGCGTTTTGAGCATTTGGTGGACGAAATGGCGGCGGTGCCTGATAAGGTGGCGCAGCTTTTGGAGAGCCAGACGGAAATCCAGAGGTTTGCCAGCCAGGTATTCGACTGCCACAGCAGCTTCTTTATCGGGCGGGGACTGGATTACTCGCTGGCCATGGAAGCAGCGCTGAAATTAAAGGAAATTTCCTACATCCATTGCGAAGCGATGGCCGCGGGCGAGCTCAAGCACGGCACCATTGCCCTTATAGAGGACGGCGTGCTGGTGGTGGCCATCGCCACACAGCAGCAGCTGATGGATAAGATGGTCAGCAACATCAAGGAGGTAGCCGTACGCGGCGCCAATGTGCTCACCGTTTCCAACGGCGAAAACGAGCTTTTGCGCGCGGAGTCCAACCACATTTGGGTGATGCCCCGGGCGGACGACATGGTCATGCCCATGATCCTGATCGTCCCGCTGCAGCTTTTTGCGTACTATATGGCTTTGGCCCGCGGCTGCGACATCGACAAGCCGCGCAACCTGGCCAAGAGCGTTACGGTTGAATAGGCGCAGATCCTACCGGAATCCACAATCAGCCCAGGGGCGAATCCTCCGCATAATGGGAGAGTTATGAAGAGAAGTCGCATATTTGCCTGTGTCTTTATCCTGTCCATACTTCTGGCGGCGCTTTTGCCGGCGGGCGGTTTTGCATCGGCCGCTCCGGGCGTGAAGGTGGACTATTTTTCCTGCACCATTATTCTGGACGGCGACGGCACGGCCACTGTCCGCGAGGAATTTTCCCTGACGGTTGCCTCCAAGGTGGACAAGCTCACCTGGAGCATCCCCCATCCGCTGGCGGAGGAACCGGATTTCAGCTTCCGGCAGGGCAACCTAAAGCTCAAGCCGGTATACGAGGGCGCGGTGGCCGGCGGCAGGACCGACTATTACCAATTGGTCTCTCAGGGCAATCAAAACGTATTGACGTTTTACACGGATAAAGAGGACGCGCAAATAGACTACCGGCTGACCTATCGCTGCAAGGCGGAGCCGGTGATGTACAAGGACGCGGCGCAGATGAGCCTGGCGCTTATGGGCCGGCAGGCTTATGCCATTGAAGCATTTGATTTTTTTGTGCAGCTTCCCGCGGGCGGGCAGCCGCAGAAGGATGCCCAGGAGCTGATGGCCTGGGCGAGCCGCAGCGGTCTGGACGTGGAGATCACAGATGGGCGCGCGCTCAAAGTATCGGGCAAAAATCTCGATGCGCAAACGGCGGTTTCGGTGCGCATGCTGATGGCCGCCGGGTATTTCGAGCCGGCGTATGAGCGCGGCGATATAGAGGGCGCGCAGCGCGTCATTGACGAGGAAACCCGGCTGGCCCGTTACCGCCGGGCGGTGGATTTCTTTTCGGGGGCGCAGCCTTTGATCGGTGCTCTGTCCATCGCGCTGGCCGTGGGCCTGTCGATTGTCATCAGGAAGCGGCCCAAGCGTTTCGTCCCGCAGGCGCAGGCGGCCGGCCCCGACGCGCTGCCCACGGAAGTCACCTGCGCGCAGATGGTGTATCTGAATCACTTTTACAGGCGTTTCGGGACAGGCTCCCTGTACAGGCGCGCCCTGCAGGGCACGCTGGTGCAGCTTTATGCGCTGGGCCTTCTGACGGTGGATATGGACGCGGATGGCCGCGCGCGTTTTGGTTACGTGATGCGCACGGACGTGGAGACCACCGACGATGAAAACATGCTGCTGGTGTTTTTGTTCGACGACGTGGCATCAGGCGGCGATACCTTTACGATGCGCGACGTTCGCCGCTTTACCGCGCGGGCTCCCGGCGTGGTTGGAAACGCCCTGGGCTACTGGGTGTACATGATCTGCCAGGAGCTGATTGCCGGCGAGTTTGTGGAACCTTACCCCAAAAAGCGTCTCTTTCATCCGGGGCTGATCGTGGCGCCGCTGTTTGCGCTTGCGGCGCTGGGGCTCCTTTCGCTGCAGCAGTGGGAAAGTTTCGGCGCCATGCTCGTGGGCGCGTTTATCGTCAGCATTATGTCCCGCGACAGGCTGCACCGCCTGGGGCAGCGGGGCGAGGACGTGCTGGCAAAGACCCGGGCGCTTAAAGCGTATCTGAAAAACCTGCGCTTTGAAGACCCCTTGTCACTGCCGGGCATCATCTGGTGGACGGACGCGCTGCCCTATCTGGCGGCGACGGGCCAATTGGAAAAGATCAAGCCTCAATTGCCCCAGCTTTATCCGCAGATGTGGCAGGACGTGTTCATCCAGGAGAATCCCCACTTTCTGCGGCTTCTGGACATCAGCGGCGAAGGGGAAATCATGGACAGCGGCGTCAGCCGGGCGCTTAAGAAGCTGGCGGGCCGGCTCAGCCGTTATTATGCGCACGGGCCGGGCAGCAAAAACTAACGTGTAGCCGTATCGGCTCAAGGAGCCCTCATGCAAGAGCGACAAAGCGAACAAAAAACCTTTAAGGCCGCCTTTTCGGTGACGCTGATCATTGTTTTATCGAAATGCTTTGGTTTTTTAAGGGATATGATACTGGCCGCCAGGTTTGGCGCCACCCCGGAATCGGACGCCTACTTTATGGCCTACAGCATGGTGACCATTTTGGCGCAGATCATTTTGGTGTGCGTCTCCTCCACGTTCGTACCCATTTATTCCAAGATACTTCTTCAGCGAGGCAGCGAGGCCGCCGACCGGTACACGTCCAATATACTCAGCGTATTTCTGGTGATATCGGTTTTTTTCAGTTCGCTGGCGCTGATCTTTGCCGGGCCGCTGATCTCTCTTTTTGCGCCGGGATTTGAAGGCAGTACCTACGACATGACGCTGAAACTGTTCCGGATCATGGTGCCGTCGCTGGTCTTTTCGGCCATATCGGCGCTGTATTCGGCGCTTCTAAACGCCCGGAGTCGGTTCGTGCCGGCGCAGTTGGTGGGTTTCCCACTGAGCCTGTTCGTGATCCTGGCGGCGCTCTTGTTCTCCTCCGCTTACGGCATTACCGTCATCGCGCTGGCCACGCTTGTCGCCATGTTCTTCCAGATCGTGGTCCAGTATCCCTTTGTCAGGGATATCCACCATCCAAGATTTAAACTTAGGTGGAAGAACCGGTACGTGAAGCAGACGTTCCTCTTGGCGGGACCGGCCTTCATCAGCGTGCTGGTCAATGAAATCAACCAGCTGATCGACCGTTCGCTGGCCTCGGGGCTTCCCGAGGGCAGCCTGACGGCGCTGAATTACGGTTACAAGCTGCTGACGCTGGTGCACGGGGTGATCATTGTGGCCATCACCACCATACTGTTCTCGCGCCTGTCCCAGTACGCAGCGCGGGGGGACCAGGTGAACCTGGCCAAAACGGTGCGCTCCAGCAACGAGATCATTTCCCTGATCGTCATGCCCATTATCGCTATCTCCCTGGTGATGGGCGCGGACATCATCAGGATCGTCTACCAGAGGGGCACTTTCGGCGCGGAGGCGGCGGAGATGACCCGAAACGCATTCATATTCTATATCATAGGCGTACTGCCCCTTGGCATGCGCGATGTATTGAGCCGGGCGTTTTATTCGCTGCAGAACACCCGCATACCCATGATCCACGGCGCCATCGGGGTGGCGGTCAACATCGGTTTGAACCTGCTTTTGATCGGGCCGCTGGGCCTTAAGGGGCTGGCGCTGGCCACCAGCGCGGCGTTCTTTGTGACGATGGCGCTGCTTTTCTTCTCGCTTCGCAGACGGCTGAAGCATCTGGGGCTGGTGGGCATGGCGGGACAACTCCTGCTTATTGCCGTAGCGTCGGCGGCCTGCGGCGGCGCGGCGTACCTGGTCTCCTCACTCATGGCGTCCTCCGGGGCGTTTATACGCCTTGCGTGTTCGTCGCTGGCGGGGCTGATCGTCTACGCGCTGCTGGTACTGTTCATGCGCGTGGACGCCGTGCGCGAAGGTATCCGGCTTCTGCTCCGCGAAAGAAAAAACGCCGCGTAAAGCCGCGTCTGCCTTTTCCCTCGGCATATGCCTCCGGCGGCCAAAGGGGGTATTCTTTGGAAAGAATACCCCCTTTGGAATCCCTCAAGAAACTTTACCCCCGCAAGCTCCGCTTGCGGGAAGGTCAATCCATAAACAACCGTATTCCCGCCGCGAAGCGTATCAAAGTCTTTTGGAGTTCTTAGGGTCCGGGCAGTGCCCGGCGTTCCTAAAGCAACATCCTTGGCTTATACCCCCTTGGGAATCCCCCAAGAAACTTTACCACCGCACGCTCCGCTTGCGGGGAGGTCAATCCATAAACAACCGTATCCCCGCCGCGAAGCGTATTAAAGTCTTTTGGAGTTCTTAGGGTCCGGGCGGCGCCCGGCGTTCCTAAAGCAATGTCCTTGGCTTATACCCCCTTGGGAATCCCCCAAGAAACTTTACCACCGCAAGCTCCGCTTGCGGGAAGGTCAAATCAATAAACAACCGTATCCCCACCGCGAAGCGTATTAAAGTCTTTTGGAGTTCTTAGAACCTTTTCTTCCAGAAAAAGGTTCTAAGCGGGTCCGGGCAGCGCCCGGAACTTATTCACTTTACTAAACCCCTGCCCACGTTAAGTCAAAGAAAACCTCAACACACCTTTTTAAAACAGCGGCCGCGGCCTCTGTTTTTGAGTGCCGGTATCCCCGTCTTTCCCGAAGAGCCCCTCTTATCCCCGCAAAACAGCCTGCTCTTTTTAACACATGAACAAATATTCATATAAATTCTAGCAGAAGTATTGACTTTCAGAACAAAAAAACATATGATGATATTGTCATATGAACAATCATTCATTTAACGGGGGTTTTTATGGAAAAAGATAATATCATGCCCATTAAAAATGAGGTGCCCATCGCGTGCTGCAACCAGGTGCACGCCGACGCCATCGGGCATCTGGCCTTCCCTACCGGCACCATGCTGTCGGAGCTGTCCAAGCTGTTTCGCACCTACGGGGACCCCACCCGGCTGAAGCTGATACTGGCCCTTTCCCAGCAGGAGCTTTGCGTGTGCGACCTGTGCGAGGTGATCTCAATGGAGCAGTCCGCCGTATCGCACCAACTGCGCTATCTCAAGCAGATGCACGTGGTGAAGAGCCGCCGGCAGGGCAAGAGCGTATTTTATTCCCTGGACGACAACCACATCATTTCCATCCTCGATCAGGCGCTGGCCCACGTGGCGCATCAGAGCTGTCCCCTGGAGGACTGCCGCGTGGAGGACTGTCCCTATGTTCAGGAGGCAAAAAATGAGTGAGTATCCGCACACACATGCCAAAGGCCGTTCCTGCAAGGACGGCCGGTGTTCGATTGTTGCTCCGGAAAAGGACAGCTGCGGCTGCGCCCACGGGCACGGACACGAGAGCAAAGAAACTTTATACCGCGCCATCGGCGCCACCGGCCTTCTCATTGCGGCCTTCATCGTACCCCAGGGCCTCTGGCGGATTCTTCTGACGGCGCTGTGCGCGCTTCTGGCCGGGTACGAGGTGCTTCTCTGCGGCGCGAAATCCATCGTGAAGCTAGACTTCAACGAACAGGTTTTGATGGGCATCGCCTCTGTGGCGGCGTTCATACTGGGCGAATACGTGGAGGCGGCGCTGATACTGCTGTTGTTCGCATACGGTCACTATCTGGAGGACCTGGCCGTTTCAAAGAGTAGGGCGGGACTTCGGGTGCTGATGGACATACGACCGGATAAGGCGCTGGTGCTGACGGACGGCCGGGAAGTGGAGACCGCCGCGGCCGAGGTTCCCGTAGGCAGCCTGATCCTGATCCGTCCCGGCGACCGCATACCGCTGGACTGCCGCGTGACGCAGGGGGCCTCCGGCGTGGACGCGTCGGTGATTACCGGCGAGAGCGCGCCTGTGGACGCAAAGCCCGGCGTGGAGCTGGCCTCGGGATGCATCAATCTATCGGGGGTGCTGACCTGCGAGGTGGTCCGGCCCTTCGAGGATTCCATGGCCTCGAGGATCATCCGCCTGGTGGAGGAATCCGCCGGACAGTCCAGCCCTGCGGAGCTGGCCATCACCCGGTTTTCCAGGGTATATACCCCCATCGTGCTGGCCGCGGCCGCGCTGCTGGCGGTGGTGCCTCCGCTTTTGGGCCTGGGCGCCTTCTCGGTGTGGGTTTACAGGGCGCTGGTGGTCCTGGTGGCCTCGTGTCCCTGCGCCATCGTCATCTCCGTGCCGCTGGCCTACTACTGCGGCATCGGCGCAGCCAGCCGCTTCGGGGTGCTTGTAAAGGGCGGACGCTATCTGGAGACGCTGGCCCATGCCAAAAGCATCGCCTTTGACAAGACCGGCACGCTGACTGAAGGAACGCTGTCCGTATCGGAAATCTTTCCCTTTGGCGGCGCGGGCAAGGACGATGTACTCAGGACGGCGGCGCTGTGCCTGAAAAACTCGAGCCACCCCATTGCCGGCGCGGTGCTTCGGGCCTGCGGCCAGGTATCCGGCAACGTACGGGACGTATCGGAAACCGCCGGCCAGGGCATCAGGGCCAATATAAACGGAAAGAGAGTCCTTTGCGGCAGCCGCGCGCTGCTTGAAGGCGGCGGCGTGGACGTGAACTCAATTCCCAGCATTGACCGGCCCGGTACCGTCGTGCACGTGGCGGAGGACGGCGCGTACACCGGCACGCTGCTTCTGACCGACGAGGTGCGCGAGGATGCGGCGGACGCCATCGACGCGCTGAAAAAGCTGGGTCTTTCGCATCAGACGATTCTATCCGGCGACAACCGTGCTACGGTGGATGCCGTAGCGTGGAGGCTGGGCATCCCGGAGGCCTACGACAGCCTGCTGCCCGGGGAGAAGCTCGATAAGCTGAGCGAGCTGAAGCAGAGGGCGGCTCCGGTGCTGTACGCGGGCGACGGCATCAACGACGCACCGGTGCTGACGCTGGCGGACGCGGGCATCGCCATGGGCGGCGGCACGGACGCGGCCATTGAGTCGGCGGATGTGGTGCTGGTCTCGGGCAGGCTCAATCCCCTGCCCCGCGCCATCTCCCTGTCAAGGCGCACGCTGAAAGTGGTCTATTTCAACATTGCCTTTGCGCTGATCGTCAAGGCACTGGTGCTGACGCTGGGCGCGCTGGGCTGGGCGCCCGTATGGGCGGCGGTGGCCGCGGACGTGGGCGTATCCTTCCTGTCGGTACTCAACGCCACCCGCGCGCTGAAGTTTTAAGTATAGAAGAAAGCAAACAGCACCCCTGCGGCGTTCCGCCTATAGGGGTGCTGTTCATATCGGCCATAAATTTTCCGATTGGATCTGCGTTACAGCGTCTTTTCCGCCAGCATGAACATCCACTTGTAGTCGAACTGCAGGCGGTCGTTTTCGTACTGGAGATTGATGCCGGCACGGTTGTTCTGCCTGGCTAAATTCATCATCAGCGGACGCAGAATGCGTACCCTGTCGGCGGGAGTGTTCTTGGCCCAGTTGTTGAAATCCATCTCCTGGATACCCACGCGGCGGTCAAGGATATCGAATCCGGCGTGCTGCACCGTCATGCGAAGCTCGTCCAGCGTCATCACGCCCACGTGATTGGGCGAGCGCAGCACTTCCACCGCATTGTGCATGCGCACCTGGGACGGATCGTCGTCGGCCATCAGCTCACTGACGATCACCCGTCCGCCGGGCTGCAGCACGCGCATGGCTTCCTCCATGACCAGTTCCGAGCAGACCACATGATGCAGCAGCATGTGCACCGCCACGATATCGATGCTGCCCGAGGGAAGCGGCATCCTGCGCGCATCGCCCAGGATAAACTCCATATTGGTGATATTCGAGCGCCTGGCCACTGCGGACAGGTCGTTCAATACGTCCTCCCGGCTGTCCAGGATCACCACCTGATCGCTGTTTCTGGCCATCAGGCGGCTGGTACTGGCGTCGGCGCCCAGAAGCAGCACCACGTCGCGGCGGGTGATGTCGGCCATCTCCACCATCATCGAGAGCATGTCGCCCTCCTGCATCCTGGGGGCCGCCTGCTCCAGCGTCTGCACATCGATGGGATCGGGATTCCACGCCATTTGCGGCACCGGTTGTCCCCACGCCTGCGTCCGGTTGACCTGCGTCACCTGGAGCTCCTGCTGGTACAGCTCTTCATAGCGCCTGCGGATGGGCGGTTCTACAAATACGCTGTCCTGCTGGCGGCTGCGGCGCGCCTCAAGATCGCGCTGCCGCTCCCGGGTTTCGCGCTGGGCGTCTTCACGCAGCCTGGCCAGCCGGGACAGCGGCCTGTCACTCTGGCGGTCCGGGGACGGATGTCCGCTATCGGCTTGGCGAGAGGACCGGTAGCCGCCGGAACCTTCACTTTCCGGCGCGCGTGCCCGCGTGTCGGCGGAAGCGCCGCCATAACGGGCGGAGCGGCGCGCATCGATGCCTTCAGACAGGTCGTCGCGGCGTCCGGCATCCTCCTCGTAGCGGTCATAGCGCTCGTCATCGTAACGGTCAAGCTCCGGTTCCCGCCGCGGCCGCCTGGGCGGCTGCTCGCCTGCGGAATAACCTGTGCGCACCTCGTCCCACCCTGATACATAGCGGGGTGAACGCGGCGCAGGCTCGTCGTCATAATCATCCCTTACCGCGCGGCGCGGCGCGGGCTCATCGCCGTAGTCGTCCCTTACGGCACGGCGCGGCGCTGGCTCGTCGTCGTAGTCGTTCCTTACGGCGCGGCGCGGCGCTGGCTCGTCGTCGTAATTGCCCCTTACGGCGCGGCGCGGCGCTGGCTCGCCGTCGTAATCGTCCCCCCGGGCGTGGCGCGGCGCGGAGACGTAGGCGTCCTCATCCTCGTAGCGCCCTCTGCGGGGATAGTCTTCCTGCGGCCGCTGGCGCACGCGGCGGGGCTCCTCCTCACGCTCATCGGCATAGCGCCTGGGCGCATAGTCCTCATCATCCTGATACCGTCTCTGCCGGGGAGGGTAATCATTCAAATCCCTGTCGTTATCCCGGCCGTCGTTTCGCGGGCGCACCGGTTCACGGTCGTAATCACGGCCGCCGTCATAATCATGTTGCCTGTCGGAGCCGCGGTCCGCATCCATTTCCCGGTCCCGCTCGTCCGCGTGGCGCGGCGGGTAATCGTCCTGGTAACGCCGGTACGTGCCGCGCGCTTCGTATTCGTCCTGCGATCGCCGGCTCTGACGCGCCGAAGGAGGATCGTAGCTGGAGCGGCGCCTTGGGATATCGTCGTAGCGCTCCTGACGGCGCACCAGGGAGGTGGTGGTAACGTCCTCGTCCCGTTGCCGCTGATCGTTATAGGAGACAAGCTCGTCCCGCTGGGCCTGAACAAGGGGGGTGACGGGCAATTCAAGCGCCTCGGCAATACGCCGCAGGCTCGCCTCCTGGATACGTTGTCCCGATTCCAGGCGGCGGACAGTCCAGACGCCGACCTCGGCCTCGTCGGCCAATTCACGTTGGGAGTAACCGAATTCCAGACGTCTTGTTCTGATCACTTTTGTGATGTCCATTCAATCACCTTTCCTGCTCAACCATTCAGGGTATAAACACAAATAAAAATGTCGGCGGTCTTTACGCCTGACTCACCACGCGCGCATCCACATATTCCGTATTTCTATTATAAACAGGAAACGGCTTTATTTCAAGCCGTTTCGCTTCCCGCCGGTATGGTGCTGCAAAGATCGTTTAGTTCAAATTATTGATCTTTTCGATCTGGTCGAGGGCCTTTTGGGTGGCCTCTTCGAGCCACTGATCGCACAGTCCCTCCTCCAATGCGCGCTGCACGAAGGTATTGATCTTTTCGAGAAAATCCACGTTGCCCTTGGGGATGGCGATGCTCATACGGCTCTCGCCCATATGGAGCGAGGCGCCGGAAATCTGCAGGTCTTCGTACTGGGCGTACGTCTGCGCGGACTGCCTGTCCAAGAGCACCGCGTCCACCTCGCCGGATTGAAGAAGGTTCACCGCATCGTCGATGTCGGTTACTTTCGTATAGGTGGCTTCGGGCAATTGTTCCTTCATATAGGTTTGCGCGTCCGCCTCGCCCAGCGCCGCGACTTTTACGCCTTCGGCGTTGATCTTTTCAATATCGTCATAGGCCTGCGCATCCTCTGAGCGCACCAGGAAACTCTGCTGCGGCTTTTGGTAGTAGGCGCTGGAAAAATCCATTCTATTGCTGCGCTCATCGGTGGGCGCAAGTGCGGCGACGCCTATATCGCACTGGTCGTTTTGGACGGCCTGCAGCACCTCCTCCACGCTCATGTTGCGCACCTCGAGCTCCACGTCCAGCTGCTGGGCGATGTAGTCGGCCAGAGACATGTCAAGGCCCACATAGACGCTCTGTTTGCTTTCATCCCAGGCTTCAATGTCGATGAACGTAAAGGGGGCGTAGTCGGCGCAGGTGGCGACGATCAGCGTGCCCCGGGCCTGTATGATTTCCAGTTTCGTGCCGCTCAGCGGCAGGCCGGAGGGCTTGGCGTCTCTGTCCGCACCGGCGCAGGCGGCAAGCGAAAGGAACATCAGCGCCAGCAGCGCTATGAGCGATACGGCGCGCAGCAAAAACTTCATAATGCCTCCATAGCCATGCGTTTTCACATGGGCAGACTGTCAAAAAAGTCCTTTTGGGGGTTATTAGGGGGCTGAAGCCCCCTAATTTTAAATGCGTGGGCAAGGGCGACATGCGCGGCCGCAGCACAGGCCTGCCCTTTAGGGTACTCCTTTCAGGGTTTTCCGACCGTTGCAAAACCCGTTCATTGGTTTTTGCAACAGGAAAATCCCTGGCATACCCGTCAAAAACATAGTTTTTTGACGGCCTCGCCATGCGTTTTCGCATGGAACCGATTGTGTATAACATTTACAATAGTACCAGTTTAGCTTCTTTTTTTCAAGCGTACTCTCCTTATTTACGGTTTGTTTACCAAATGCGCGGCGCTTTGCGCTATAATACTCTATGGGCGCCTTATCTCCCGCGGAAAAGGCGCTGAAGCAGATGACGCTTACCTGCATCTTCGAGAGCATTCGGGAGGATATATGGACAAAGAGGAACGAAAAAGCCTTGAGCAGCGAAGCAAATGGGGCATGATCATCGGCGCCGTCGGCGCCATAGCCAACATTCCCTCCGGCGTGAGTTTCTCCTGGGTATTTTTTGTGCCGGCGATATTTTTCATCCTCAGCCTGTCCGGCGCCATCGTGTCGCGCCTGGCCGCAAAGCGCCTGCGGGAAAAGGATGGCGCACCGCAGAAAAAATCCATCCTTTCCGCCGCCGCTCAGGTGAATATCGCGCTTGGACTGTCCATTTCCGGCGGCCTGTACGCCGTGTACATCGTCTATATCAACCTGGCATCGGCGGGAATCATCTGAATTTTTTGAAAGGACCGGTTTTATGGAACGCTTTGCCCGTTTTATGCAGGGCCGCAACGGCATTGACCCCTTCAGTTTTTTCCTGGTGATGTTTTCGCTGGGGCTGTCGTTTGTCTCCCTGTTGATACCCGCCTGGAACGCCAGCTTGTTCAGGTACGTTTATCTGTTGCCCATGGGCTACGGCATCTACCGCATGTTTTCCAAAAAGCTGACCGCCCGGCAAAAGGAGCTGCGCTTTTACAATACGTGGAAACACCGGATCATCAAGCCTTTCAAGACATTTGGCGCCTGGCGCAAGGACAGAAGCACGCACAAATGGCTCCGGTGCCCCTGCTGCAGGCAGCGGCTGCGGGTGCCCAGGGGAAAGGGCACGCTGATGGTCACCTGTTCACGGTGTTCCACAAAGTTCAAGACCAAAAGTTAAAGCCGCCATAGAAAAAACTGCTCCTCAGGGAGCAGTTTTTTCTATGGATTAAGCGGCACAATAACTCTATCTGAGCAGGCAAAGTTTCAAACCGCCCGGCGCCTCACACGGCCAGCAGGCCGCGCCAGATAAACTGGTCGCCCAGCGTCACAAGGCCCAGAATCAGCATGTAGAGGGCAAAGGGCTTCAGGCTGCCGCGGGTTAAAATGCGCAGCATCCAGCGCACGGCGATGTAGCCGCTGACGCCGGCGGCCAGCATGCCCGCCATCAGAGGCGCTGCGCCCACGCCCATGGTGCCGGCCTCGATGACCTTGGGAACCTCCAGCACCGTGGAGCCCAAAATGGCGATCATGCTCATCAGCATGGAGAATTTGCCTGTCTCGCGGCGGTCGAATCCCTGCACGAGCCCCGCCGAGATGGTGGAGCCGCTGCGCGACACGCCGGGGAATATGGCCAGCGCCTGGGCCGTGCCGATGAAGACGGAGTCGTACCACTTCATATCCTCCAGCGGCCGCCGGGAGGCGGTGCGCCCCGCCAGGGCTTCGCTGACAAAAAGAATGACGGCCGTCAGCAGAAAGCAGGCGCCCAGGAACTGGCCGCCGAAGGACGCCTCGATGAAGTCGTTAAAGAGCAGTGCCACGATCAGCGCCGGCACGGCCGAGAGGACCAGCATCATCGGTACGCGGGAAAAGGGCCGCCTGATGTAGCTCCAAATGTCCTTGTAGAACACCGAGGCCACCGCCGCCAGCGTACCCACGTGCAGCATGATGTTGAAGAAGAAAAGCTCCTGCGTATCGGACATGCCCAGCAGCTTTTGCACCAGCACCAGGTGGCCCGATGAGCTGATGGGCAAAAATTCCGAGAGACCCTGAACCAGGCCGAGAATAACGGCTTCCAGTATCGTCATGAATACATCCTCCCATTTGTGTGGCTCGCGTTCATTATACGCCCCCTGGGCCGATGCCGCAACCGGCTTTGACAAATGGCGCAAACCTTTTATAATGATATGCGGGCCTTTATGCGCTATGCCGCAGGCGGCTCAATCTTAAAAGAGGACATCGCTATGAAATTAGGAGTTATCGGACTGCCCAACGTGGGCAAATCCACGCTGTTCAACGCCATCACCCACGCCGGGGCGGAGGTGGCCAATTATCCGTTTTGCACCATCGAGCCCAATGTGGGGGTGGTGCCGGTGCCCGACGAGCGGCTTGTGCATCTGGCACGGATGTATCATCCCCGAAAGACTACGCACGCCACGCTGGAGTTCGTGGACATCGCGGGGCTGGTACGCGGCGCCAGCCGGGGCGAGGGGCTGGGCAACCAGTTTCTGGGCCATATCCGCGAGGTGGACGCCATCGTGCACGTGGTGCGCTGTTTTGAGGATGAGAACGTGACCCACGTGGACGGGGATATCGATCCGCTGCGGGACATGGAGACCATCGACATAGAGCTGGTGTTCGCCGACCTGGAGTCGGTGCAGCGGCGCAGGGAAAAGACGGTGCGCGCCGCCCGGCAGAACGCGCAGGCCAAAAGGGAGCTGGAGGTGCTGAACCTGCTGGAGGAGCAGCTCTTATCCGGTGTGCCGGTGCGCAATATGGCGCTGGACGACGAGCAGAAGGACATCGCGGGGGGCTTTTTTCTGCTGACGCAGAAGCCGGTGATCTACGCGGCCAATATCGACGAGGCGGACATCGCCCGGGGCGACGAGCCGGAAACGGTGAAGGCCGTCCGGGAGGTGGCCGCCAGACAGGGGGCGAAGGTGCTGGTCATCTCCGCGGTGATCGAGGCGGAGATCGCCCGGATGGAATCTGAGGAGCGGCGGAGCTTTTACCGGGAATTGGGCATCCGGCAGTCGGGGCTTGAGCGGCTGGTGTCGGCCTGCTACGAGCTATTGGGCCTGATCAGCTTCCTGACGGTGGGTGAGGACGAGGTGCGCGCGTGGACCGTCACAAAGGGCACTCGGGCGCCGCAGGCAGCCGGAAAGATTCACACCGACTTTGAGCGCGGCTTTATCCGCGCCGAGGTGGTGGGCTACGATACGCTGATGGCCTGCGGCAGTTATAACGCCGCCCGCGAAAAGGGGCTGGTGCGCTCCGAGGGCAAGGGCTACGTAGTGCAGGACGGGGACGTGGTGCTGTTCCGCTTCAACGTGTAGAAGCCGCTGCGCCCGAAATCCTATTTTTTGAAAGATGCCGGAACCTTGGCTTCTTTCGCCGCACGTGATACAATATGCATGTCAATACCCGCCCGGCAGCGTATCGGCCCGCTCCGAAAAATATCGGATAAACTCCGGACCTTTATGGAGAATGGCTATGGAATTAAGGTATGAGCACAGCATATCCGTCGATGAATACACCTATTTAAGAAAATCCGTCGGCTGGAACGAGCTCGAAAAAGAGCAGGCGCTGCGGGGCATCGAAAACTCCGCCTATTTAATTTCGGTTTATGACGGAGACAAAATTGTCGCAGTAGCCAGAACCGTCAGCGACGGCGGTTACGTGGTGCTCATCGTCGATGTGATTGTTCTGCCGCAGTACCAGGGAAAGGGCATCGGCAAGATCATGATGCAGCGCATTATGAGCCATATAAAAAACAGCTTAAAGGCAGGGCAGAAAGTGCAAGTCAACTTAATGGCGGCAAAGGGCCGCGAAGGTTTTTACAGCCAATTTGGGTTTGGAACAAGGCCAAATGATAATGAAGGCGCCGGCATGACGCAGTGGCTTACAGTTTAGCGGCCCATTGCGCCGTCATAGAGGACAAGCCCGTTTTCCAAAACTTACAAAGGGAGAATTCTTTGGAAGAATTCTCCCTTTCTGCGCTTTGGGCATCTGTAAATGCGGTTAAAAAGCAAAAGCACCGCAAAATCTAAAAGAATCTTAAAATTTCAAATGCTTTGTTTTAAACCAAAGCGCTTACAATAGGAGATAAGCGTGCACCGGCGCGTTTTTCGGGGTGGAGGCATGGCGCGGGACTTCCGGCTATGGTATGGTAGCATTATGGAGGTGTGGGAAGTATGTACAACATTTTGGTTTGTGACGACGATCCGGATATCGTATCGGCCCTGACCATCTATTTAAAGAGCGAGGGCTACAACGTGCTGTCCGCGTCCAACGGGCTGCAGGCCCTCCAGGTGATTGAAAATCATCCGGTGCATCTGATTTTGCTGGACATCATGATGCCCGGGCTCGACGGCATTCACACCACCGCCCGGCTCAGGGAGGACAGCAATATCCCCATTATCCTGCTGACGGCCAAGGGCGAGGACAGCGACAAGGTGGTGGGGCTCAACGTGGGCGCGGACGACTACATCACAAAGCCGTTTTCCCCCATTGAGATGCTGGCGCGGGTGCGTTCGCAGCTTCGGCGCTATACCAGCCTGGGCGGCATGCAGGAAAAAACCTCGTCCACGCTCACCTGCGGCGGCATCGTGATGGACGACGAGGCCAAGTCGGTGAGCGTGGACGGCGAGAGCGTCTCGCTGACGCCTATGGAGTACAATATTCTGCACCTTTTGATGTCCAACCCCGGACGCGTCTTTTCCTCCGCGCAGATCTACCAGCACGTTTGGAACGAACCGGCCCACGGCGCCGAAGGCACGGTGGCGGTGCACATCCGTCATCTGCGTGAAAAAATTGAGATTAACCCGAGGGAACCCCGCTATTTGAAAGTGGTCTGGGGCCTGGGTTACAAAATGGAGCGTGTAGCACATGAATAATTCACTCAGAGGCAAAACCTCGGCAAAGGTCATCGCATTTTTTATGACCATTGTATTTGGGCTGCTGTCCATATTCTCTTTGGTGGGCGTGGTGTTCACAAGCCAGATAAGCGCCAGAAATCCCGGCGGGGACTACGCGGACACCAGCTATCATAACCAACGGCTGGGCGACATATTGCAGTCGGCCGTCACCATGGTCACGCAGTACAATTACTGGGATCTTGAAGACGGCGCCCGTATGTTTGAAATCATTCAATCCGAGCTGAACAGCCTTGCGGGCCTGGACTACACTGTCCTCTACCTGGACTCCAACATACTTTTGCAGAAAGAAAAACGGAATCAGAGCGATCCTGTCGTATACAGCTTTTCAGCCCTGCCCTACGATCCGAACGTCATGACGAATACCGAGGGCGTCATTGAAGTTTACAGCGAGGAAACATCCGATGGAACCAGCTTTTATCACACCCTGCATTACAATCCATATAACCTGACCGGTGAAATTGAGTTCTCGCTGTCCGTTGACAGAGCCATGCTGGGCCATTCCAGCGGTTACCAGATTTACCAGTGGTTCAGGCTCAACTACAATTTTGTATGGATGCTATTTATCGTATCGGCGCTGTTGTGCGCCTGCGCATTCGTCTTTGCGCTTTGCGCCGCGGGGCATAAAAACGGCGCGGAAGGCATCGTGGTCACCGGTCTGGACCGGGTATACCTGGAGTTCCTCCTTTTAGGGGCGCTGCTGCTGATTCTGATCCCGGCCAGCTTTCTGGTGCGTTTTTCCTTTACAAACATGTACTGGTACTCGTCTGTATACTATCAGGTTGCCATCGTAGGCTGCGTGGGCATCATCGGCGCCATCTGTTACGCGGTGTTTCTCTCGCTGGTGCGCCGGGGCAAGGCGCATATCTTCTGGACGCAGACGTTCTGCTACAAGCTGTACCGCTGGACGGTAGACGGATTTGCCCGCATCGCCGCCACGTACAAGATCATCCTTGTGCTGCTGGTCTATTGGCTGGCCACCTTCCTGAGCATCGTGACGCTGGCCAGCTCAAGGTCTCCGCTTGTGTTTCTGGTGGGCATCATCGTATTCGTGTTCGTGCAGCTGGCGGCGCTGGCCCTTGTGGCGCTGGTGGGCGTACAGGTCAAGCAGCTGGCCGAAGACTCCCAGAAGATCGCCTCGGGGAACCTGTCGCACCACAGCCGGACCGACAAGCTGTTCTTCGACTTCCGCAAAATCGCCGAGAACCTGAACAATATCGGCGACGGCATGCAGACGGCGGTGGAGCAGCGGCTCAGGAGCGAGCGGTTCAAGAGCGAGTTGATCACCAACGTGTCCCACGACATCAAGACGCCGCTGACATCCATCATCAATTACGTGGACCTTCTGAAAAAGGCCGACCTGCCCGATGAGACCATCCGCGAATACGTGGAGGTGCTCGATAGAAAGAGCCAGCGGCTCAAGAAGCTGACGGTGGATCTTGTGGAGGCTTCGCGGGCGTCCACGGGCAACGTGCAGGTGAATCTGGCGGCGCTGAACCCGCAGGAATTGATCGAGCAGAGCATCGCCGAGTACGAGCAGCGGCTCAAGGAAAGGCGACTGACGGTGGTGACGCGGCTTCCCGAGGAGACGCTGCAGGTCATGGCGGACAGCCAGCATTTATGGCGAGTGATCGACAATCTGTTCGCCAACGTCTGCAACTACGCCATGGAGGGCACAAGGGTGTATGTGGACCTTCTTCGCCGGGACACTACGGCGGTGATCCGCGTGCGCAACGTATCGGCCGAGGCACTGAACATCACCGCCGACGAGCTGATGGAGCGGTTCGTCCGCGGCGACTACGCACGCACCACCGAGGGCAGCGGCCTGGGGCTTTCCATCGCCAGGAGCCTGACGGAACTGCAGTACGGGAAATTCGACCTGGTGATCGACGGCGATCTTTTCACCGCGCAGGTGACGATGCCGCTGGTGGCGCAGGAGCGCGCGAAAGCCGCCTCAAAAGAGAATCCGGCCCGGCCTGCGGAAAATCCTCCGGGCGATCATCCCCCCTCTTATCCCCCGGGCAATCCCAACGTGCCCCCCATGGGCGGCTTTACGCCCCGCGGCGCCGAGTAAAAATATGCCGCAACGCCTAATAAAAAGCAAGGGCAGTACAACCCTTGCTTGAGGCCGTCAAAAAACTTTGTTTTTTGACGGATCTGCCAGGGATTTTCCTGCTGCAAAAACCAATGGATAGTCGGAAAACCCTGAGAGGAGCACCCTAAAGGGCAGGCCTGGGCTGCGGCCGCGCATGTCGATCTGCGGCCAAGAGCCGCCTTCGGCGGTTGCCTTCGAAACGCTCGCTGCGGCTCGCAGCCTTGCCCACGAAATTGAAATTAGGGGGCTTCGGCTCCCTAATAACCCCCAAAAGACTTTTTTGACGATCTGAAGCAAGGGCAGTACAAACCCTTGCTTTTTTATTTTTATAACCTTATCGGTAAACAGGCATTTGTCAGCTTTCGGTGGCAGCACGTCAGTTTTTTAACCCAGGTTTCTGAGAATCTCACGGTACCGTTCAGTCCCCAGGTCACTGGGTTCTCCTTTTTTGCAAAAGGCAAACCCGGCTAATTTCCGATTCACCCGCTCTACCATAATCTTGCCGTCCACCAGTTTGGATTCTAAAGTTTTTAATGCCTCATGGAACCTTCCATCTTCCTTTGCTCTGTTGTAGAAGGATAAAACATAGACATAAACAAAAAGATTATAGTTACCGAAGGGGTATTCAGGCTGCATAAATAAGGTGCCTATTCCATAGTGGCAGGGGCCTAGCGGCTGCCGGGTTATCCAATGTTCAAGAAGAAATTCCACGGCTTTATCAAGAGCCTGTTCTTGATTGAGAAAACTTGTAAAGCGAAAAGCATTCAGAGCGGTCAATGTCGGGCCGGGATTCGAAAATGCTGTTTCCGGGCCTCTGCCAAAGCTGAATTTGTTGCAGCGCCAGCCGCCGTCGTGATGCTGTATGTCAAAAAGATGTTGAAACGTTTTTTGAAGCCTGCTGTCGGGCGCATACCCTAAATGGCAAAGCACGCTGGCTGCGTTGATGGTCTGACAGGGATAGATTGAGCCTTGCGGGTACAGCTTAAACCTCCCATCCTCCCGCCATGTGCTAAAGATCAAGCCGGCAACCTCTTTTAACAAGGGGGCGGAGGGTTCCATTCCCAATTCCAGAAGCAGCAGAGCGCTCGCAAGGGTAGAAAAAGGGCCGCCTTTGATCAAGCGTTTGTCAGGGGTTGTCCAGTAATCCCACCCGTTGTCATAACGTTTGGCGAGTATCGCTTCAACATCAGGCTGATACTGTTTTTCCACGGCCATCCCTCTATACCTCCCTGCCCTGTTGCTGGCCCAATATGTCAACCATTCGCTGCCCGGATCCTTTCGATAAATTGCAGATTGTCTTATGGGCTGTGCTTTTCAACATCAATAATCATTTTTTTGCAGTCGATGCAATGGTATCCGACTGTATTCTCTGTGGCGATAAAGCCCACCGTGGTTTTGGCCAAGGCTATGCCGCTGGCTTTATCCAGATTTTTACGAGTTACGAAATGAAAGGGAATGCTGTCTTCGGGGAGCCAAAAAGCACCCTTGCCATTCGTTCCGTATATTTTACCGTATTTCATGCTTTTTCCACAATACGGGCAGTTCATATACATACCTCCCATATCCGCTGCTTTTCAAATCCCTGTTTATCTGTACGTTATATAACTCTCTCTACTGCTAATATACCACAACACAGCGCAAATTGGGTTTCATCCGGGCCGGTCTGGTTATTTCTTGTTTCTCCTGCCTGCTGGGGCAGGGATAAGATTCCGCAAGAGCTGAAACCCTCGGGAATCCACGGCACCCTTCGAAGGGAGAAAGCATCATAATGGGTAACATGCTTTGCAAGGTACGCCGCAAACGACAAAGCGGCATAGCCCCGAAGCTATACCGCCTGCCAGAAACCTATACTGTTTCATTGAGCCGCCCCTAAAGGCGCTTTTATTGTGTTTGCAAGCATGCGGCAAAGTGCGTCCCGCACTAACTTCCGGCATCCCCCGGCTGCTCCTGCGCGTACTTGCGCTGTATCTGTTCCATAGCCTCACGGCAGGCGGCATGGAGCCTGGCGATCTCCGCTTTGGCGGGGGCGGAGGTATCCGGATACACCGGCGGCAACACGTGAAGATCGATGGACGGCTTTCTGCGAAACAGCCGGCGGATACCGTCCTTTTCCCTGAAGGTGATGATCATGGGCACGATGGGCACCCGGCACCGGTAGGCGAAATAAAACGCGCCGCGCTGGAACTCCCGCAGACGGGTATCGTAATCGATTCTGTGCCCTTCGGGGAAAAAGTGGACCACCGTGCCGTCATCAAGGAGCTTCTCCACAATTCGGTTGAACGTTTTCTGAGCGGCCACGGTGCCGGCCACGGGAAAGCCGCCCAGATTTCTCACCAGGTAGCGGCCCACGAAGAACATATCCAGGTTCTGCTGCAGCGTCGGGAACGCCACGGGGCGGCTTTTGAAGAGGCTGCCGAGCATGGCGCAGTCGAGCATGTGCACGTGGTTGCAGATGCTGATTAGGCCCGTATTTTCAAGGCCGTCCAGGTTCTGTGCGCCGTGGACGCGCAGGCCGAAAAAGATTTTGTGGTGCCCGTAAAGCACGGCCTTTGCAAAGCGCTGCAGCCCGTAGGTGGGCATCAGGGCATCCGGGACCTTGTTATTCGCCCAGCGCATAGGCTTCCACCTCATCCGCTTCGTAGACCGGCTCGCCTGCCGGCTGGCCGGTGGCTTCAAAAATAGCCTGTTTGAACATATCCTCGATACGCGCCACGCACCGGTGGATGTTGTAGGCCTTGCCGCGCTCGGCGTACTTGCGCTCCATCTCTTTGCGCTGGGCCTCGTGCTCGATCCAGTAGTCGATCTTCGCGGCCAGGTCCTGCGGGTCCCCGGCTTTGAAAAGGCTCCTCTCATCCAGCGCAAACTTGGGCGTGGCGGACTTACCGCTGGCGGAAATCACCGGCACCAGCCCGCAGGCGATGGCCTCCAGGCAGGCGATGGCCTCGCTCTCGGCGTCGGAGGCATGCACGTACAGGTCCGTCATGGCCAGTACGTCCTTGAGCTCATCGGCGGAATAAAAATCGACGATCATGGGACGGGGAAGGTCTCTGGCCAGGCGCCTGTACTTTTTCTCCCTGGGGCCCTTGCCCGCCAGCACCAGCTGGATGTTTTCGGCGTAGCGGCTGCGCAGGGCGGCGCGGATCAGCACGTCCTGCCGCTTTTCGCTGGAAAGGCGGCCGATCATGGTAATGACGAATTTGCCCCGGAAGCGTTCGTCCTTCTCCAGCTTGCGGTACTCAAAGCCTTCGTCCACGCCGTTGGATATGACGTGCAGTTTGGAGGCATAGCCGTTTTTCGCAAGTTCCGAGGCCATGAAGGCGCTGGGGCAGTGCACGTGGCCGAAGCCGTCGTAAAAATACCTTTTCAGCGCCCAGTAAATCAGCTTATTGGCAAAGGGCAGTTTGCCCATACCCAGGTTATAGCTGATGTTTTCGGCCTGGATGTGGAACGCGGCGGTATTGGGCACGCCCATTTCGTCGGCTATTTTCTTGCCCGCCACCGACAGCCAGAAGGGCATCAAAAAATGCACGATATCGGCCCAGGCGACGGCGCGCGCCAGTACGGCGCCATCGGGGCGGGCCAGCACCATGCCCTGTTTTTTGATGATGTTGTTGAATCCGGGAACAGAAAGCCTGGGGACCACATACTTTCCTTCGCCGGGAAGTCCGGTGGATACGACGCGCACCTGGTGCCCGTGGGATTCCAGTATGCGGGCGAAACGCCTGGTGGAGATGATGGTACCGTTGTTGGCATCGTCAAAGTGGTCGATCACAAGCAGGATCTTCATATGCATCGTTCCTTTTATAAAAGATAATAAAAATGAGTCCTTGCGCCCACAGCAATAAAAACCGGGAATGACGGCCTGCTTTCTCTCTCTTCTCTCCTCTTATCATATGCAAAAGTCTTTGGGTCCACAACCCCCCGGATGCGTTGCAATTTCCTCAAAATGTGTAAAAATGGCCCAAAAATCGGCCCAAAAGTCGCTTTAACCGCCTCAATCGTCGTTGCTCATGCCGTGATTGTACAGCCGTCTTTTATCCAGCGACCAGATGGGCTGTGTAAAGTCGCCGGCGGCCGTTCCGCAGAGAGCCTCGTGCATCTCGAACATGCGGGCGTCCAGAAGATCCAACTGGGAGAGCACCTCCGCCTCCAGGAATTTGGGCGGCTGGGGGCTTCCGAATTCCGCCACGCCGTGATGCGACAGGAGCATATGCTGCATAACCATGGATTTCTCCTGGGGGATGCCAAGTTCTTCGCAGGCTGCCGCCACTTCCATGGCGCCGCCCACCACGTGTCCGATCAGGGCGCCGCAGGCGGTGTAGCCGGTGACTATGCCGCTGGAGTCGGTTTCAAGCTCACGCATCTTGCCGATATCGTGAAGGATGATGCCGGCGTTGACAAGGTCGCCGTTGAGCTGCGGATAGACCTCCAGCACGCAGGCGGCCAGCTTCAGCATGGTGGTGATGTGATACAGCAGGCCGCTTCGCATGGCGTGATGCAGGCGCAGCGCGGCGGGCTGCACCATCAGGCGCTCCCGGTGGGTTTCAAGAAGGTGCAGCGTCAGGCGTTTGATGTCCCGGTCCTTGAAGCTCTCCACGCAGCCCGTGACTTCATCGTACATCTCCCCGGCGGGGCGGGGCGCCGAGGGCACCAGCTCCTCCACGGCCACGTCGTCCTCATCCTTTGTCCTGCGGATCAGATCAATCGTCAGCTGGGGCTGGTTCTGCCACATGGACAGCCTGCCGCGCACCTTGACGATATCCCCGGCGCCGTATGCGCCGTGGCCCTCCTTCTTGTAGTCCCATATCTTGGCGCGGATTTCCCCGTAGCAGTCGCCAAGGAGCATATCCATGTACGTGGAGCCCTTGTTGCTGGTTTTCACCTCGGCCTCGCGCACCAGAGCGAAGCCCTCCACCTGACCGTTTTTGATTTCCCGGCACAGTTTCATGACCATCACGTCTATTTCCCCCATCTCATGCGGTGATTTGATTCGATTGTACCCTATTTGGCCGGCGCAGGCAACAGCGCGGCGGTTCAGAACCCGTAAAAAGGGACAAACCGCAGTTTGTCCCTTTCATCATTAAAAACGTAAAAGCCAGCCTATTTTACAGCTCCACCGTGCCTTCGCAGATGATGTTGGCGTCGCTGGTGAGGTAGACGGCGCTGTCTGTGTATTCCACAGTCACATCGCCGCCGTTGAGTTTGACGGTGATGGGCGTATCCATCTCACACAGGCCGTTTTTCACCGCGGCCACCGCGGCGACGCAGGCGCCGGTGCCGCAGGCGAGGGTCTCTCCGTTGCCGCGCTCCCATACCCGCATGCGCAGCACGCCGGGAACCATCATATGGATAAACTCGGCATTGACCCTCTCGGGGAACAGTTCGTTGTGCTCGAACTGGGGGCCGATGAACGCCACATCCAGCGTCTCTACCGCATCGTCAAAGACCACGCAGTGGGGATTGCCCATGGAAAGGCAGGTGATTTCATAGGTTTTGCCGCCTATCTCCACCGGGCGGGAAATGACTTGGTCGCCGTCCAGATTCACCGGTACGTCCCGCGGATCAAATCTCGCCGGCCCCATATTGACCCGTGCGTGGGTCGCTTGGCCATTGTACTTGAAAAGCTGTACGGCGCGCATGCCGCTGGCGGTTTCTATCTGCATATTCAGGCGCTTCACCATACCGGAATCGTAGAGGTATTTGGCTACGCAGCACAGCGCCACGCCGCCGATGCCGCCCTCGGTGCCGTCGCGGTTGAAAAGGCGCATGCGGGCGTCGGCCGCCTGTGACGGGCAGATGAGGACCACCCCGTCGCCGCCGATGCCTCGGTGGCGGTCGCACAATCGCACGGCCAGGCCCTCGGGGTTATCGATCTGCTGGTCGAAGCAGTTGAAGTAGATGTAGTCGTTGCCGCAGCTGTGCATGCGGATGAAGCTGAGCTTCACCTTGTGCCGGCGCATGTGGTTAATCTCCACCAGTTCGGTGCTGTGGTCGGTGTAGCGGCTCCTGAGGCATTCCAAGAGGGCGCCGGCGGTGTCCATGGAGGTCATGCACGGGATGCCGCGCTCGGCGGCCTTTCTCCTGATGCGCACGCTGTCGCGGGTGGGGATACGGCCCTTTGCGGAGGTGGAGACCACGTACTGGACCTTGTCGCTGTCCAGAAGATGCAATACGTCGTTCTCGGAGATGTCCGCCTTATCCACCACGTTCACCTGCATGCCGGCCTTGGAGATGACCCCGGCGTTGCCCTCGGTGGCATAGAGTGTAAAGCCCATGTCCTTGAACTGCTTGGCGATGTCGATGACCTCGGGCCTGTCCTCGTGGCGCACCGACAAGAGCACGCCGCCCTTGTGGCGGATCTTGTAGCCGGCGGCCACAAGACCCTTGTAGAGGGCCTCTTCCAGCGTATTGGCAAGGCCCAGCACCTCTCCGGTGGACTGCATTTCCGGGCCCAGGTGGGTATCCACGTCGGCCAGCTTCTCCGAGGAGAATACCGGCACCTTGACGGCCACGTAGGGCGAGGACGGGTAAAGGCCGGTGCCGTAGCCCATATCGGTGAGCTTTTCGCCCAGCATGGCGCGCACGGCCAAATCCACCATGGGCACGCCTGTGACCTTGCTGATGTAGGGGATGGTGCGCGAGCTTCTGGGATTGACCTCGATGACGTA
>JBMNQS010000021.1:0-30088 GCA_050944255.1 Christensenellales bacterium
AAGAACTCCAAAGAATTTTATCGCGCTTCGCGGGAGGGGTAGGATGATTTGCGGGTAAAATCGATTTACGCGGAAGAAAATGTGCGGAGCATGGGTTTTGGTACGAGGCTTCTAAAGAACTCCAAAGAATTTTACTGCGCTTCGCGGGAGGGGGAAGGATGATTTGCGGGGAAAAAGGTTTTGTGTGGGGGAAAATTACCGCGATTCGTGGGGGGAAGGTAATTTACGGGAAAATAGACTTGAAGGGAAAATAAGGCCGAGAGGATTTTTTATAAGTGATAAACAAAGCCCTGCGGAAGATGCGCAGGACTTTGTTGTTTTTATTTACGGCTGGGTGAGGCTTGACTGCGGCCAACATGAGCTGAACTGGCGGTGTGGAGCGCTTTTGTTTGGCTTTATTTACATCTGGGTGATGCGCACGTCGCCGCGCACATCGGTCCAGGACTGCTTGAAGGCGGCTATGGCCGCGCGCACGTTGGGCAGGTCCATGGCCTCATCAAGAAGCTCCGGCATCACCGTGACGCAGTGGGCGCCGGCCAAAAGGGCGCCCGTGAGCTGCTCCGGGGTCTTGAAGCCGGCGGCCAGGATTTTAGCGTCCGATACGTTTTCATCGATCATCCGGCGCAGCGCTGCGATGGTTTCATAGATGTCCACGTTCTGGCTTTCGATGCGGTTGCAGTAGGGGGCGATGTAGTCCGCGCCAGCGCAGATGGCCAAAAAGCCCTGTATCTTCGTGTAGATGGCGGTGGCCGTGACGCCTATGCCACGGGCTTTCAGAAGGCTCATGGCCTTGATGCCCTGCGGATCGGCCGGCACTTTGATGAAGATGGCGTCGTCCCCGGTGCCCCCAAGTACCGCTTCGGCTTCATCCAAAATGTCTTCGGCCTTGTCGGCGGTGATCTGTACGTGGAGCGTGCGCTCATGGCCGATGAGCCGGCGGACCTGCCTTAAATGCCCGAAAAAATCCACGGGCCCTTCGCGCTTGAAGATGGTGGGGTTGCTGGTCACGCCGGTGAAAAACGGGTAGAGGTCGGCGCTTCTTTTCAGCGTGTCCAAATGCACGGTGTCAAACATAAATTCCATGGGCGTCCTCCTGAAAGAAAATGCTGACTTTATTATAGCACGAGCGGAGCGGGCTGTGCGTCTTTTATCAAAAGATTTATGAAAGCCGGCCACGACTTTTTGCGCAGAGAGAAGGCCGTTTCCCCTGAAAAAACGACGGCCCGGAAAAAAGGATGAAAGACGCCGGAAAAGCCCCGGGTGTACGGCGGCGGGATTCGACAGTCTTTTTGCGCGCTCTGTTGGACAAATTCTATGCAAGTTGGGCCAATTATGGCATAACGGGCCGGGATTTTGCCTATGTATGTCTTAGGATGATTTCACAGTTACGGGAGGAATGCTCTATGAAGCGACGTTTTATAGGGAGGTTGGCGTGGCTCGTATTGATGATGCTGCTCATAGCCGCGCCGGCGCACGCCGCCGTGCCGGCCTTTCCCGATACGGGCACGTGCAAGGCCAATATTTTGGTGGACGCCTCCACGGGAACGGTGCTGTCTGAAAAAAATGCGGATGACAAGCTGCCCATGGCCAGCCTCACCAAGATGATGACGCTGATTCTGGCCTTCGAGGCCATCGAAAGGGGTGAACTGTCGCTGGAAGACAGCCTGGTGATTTCCCAGAGCGCGGCGCGCGTCGGCGGGTCCACCGCGTTTTTGGATGCCGGTTCCAGTTATAAAATCAACGATCTGCTCCTGAGCATCGTGGTGGCCTCGGCCAACGACTCGGCCACGGCCATTGCCGAAAGACTGTCCGGTACCGAGGCGGTGTTCGCGCAGCGCATGAACGAAAAGGCGCAGCAGATGGGGCTGACCAATACCCATTTTGCCAACGCTACCGGGCTTCCCACCGAAAACCATTATTCATCGGCGCGGGATCTGGCCGTGATGGCGGCGGAACTGATGAATCACCCGCAGTACTTCGCCTATTCCACCATATGGATTGAAGAATTTGTACACCCCTCCGGCCGCGTGACCATGCTGACCAACACCAATAAACTGCTGCGGCAGGGCATCGGCGTGGACGGCGTGAAAACCGGGTTCACAAACGATGCGGGACACTGCCTGGCCAGCTCCGGCGAGCGTGAGGGCATGCGTTTAATCAGCGTGGTGCTGGGGGCCACTTCGTCGAAGAACCGGTTCGATGAGGGCGCCGCGCTTCTGGAATACGGCTTTGCCAACTATCAGCTGGTCACCATTGAGAAACCCGTGGACAGTCCGCCCTGGAGCGTGGCGGTCATCGGAGGCAAGGTGTCCAATATAGTTCTCGTACCGGCTCAAAGGCTGGAAATGGTGGTGGAGCGCGGCACGGCCATGGAACTGCAGCACGATATCCAGATACCTGAAAAAGTAGCCGCTCCCATCGGGCAGGGCCAGCGGATAGGTACGTGGACCATCACCCAAAACGGCGAAGAAAAGGCCGTCATCGACCTGGTGGCCGCCGAGACGGTGGAAAAAGCCAACTATGGCGATTATCTCAATAAAATATTCCAGAGGTGGCTTTCCAAGGCGGCATAGAATAAACTGAAAATGGCGCATTCCGCCGATTCTGCTAGCTGCGCCGCGCAAAACCAGCCCTCCGTAATCTCCAAAAGAACTTTTTGACAGCCTGGGGCGCCGTGTAAACCGCGCCCTTTTTTATTTGCGAATCGCGGGGCGATGAGCTATAATATCTGTATTGCCTGATAGGATAGGAGACATCGGTTTGAATTGGATCGTTAATTTTTTGTGCGGGCTGCCGGCCATTATACTGGCTATCGGCGTGCATGAGTACGCCCACGCGAAGGTGGCCGATTCGCTTGGGGACAATACGCCCAGGCTGATGGGCCGGGTCACGCTGGACCCGTTTGTCCACATTGATATTCTGGGGCTGGTCTGCCTGGCGGTGATGGGATTCGGATGGGGCAAGCCCGTCAGGACCAACCCCGGCAACTTCAAGAACCCCCGAAGGGGCTCCATGCTGGTGGCGCTGGCCGGGCCGCTTTCCAATCTGTGCCTGGCGCTGATTTTTCAGGTGGTGCTCATCCTGTTCTACCGCTTCGCGCCGGCCAATGTGACGGTCTTTAACGTGACCGAGAGCATCTTAACGCCGTTTGTAACGTGGAATATACTGCTTTTTGCCTTCAACTTGTTCCCGGTGCCTCCGCTGGACGGCTACCACGTGCTGGAGGGCATCCTCGGCGCGCGCGCCCCCCGCTTCCGCCGCTTTATGAAACAGTACGGCATCGGCGTGCTGATCCTGCTTTCGCTGCTTGGCGTCACCGGCTTTTTCATCTCCATTATATCGGGTATTCTACAGCTGCCCATGCTGACGCTGGCCAATCTGATTTTATAGGTGCCCCATTATGTATATCGTACAGCTTGATCAATTCGAGGGGCCGCTGGACCTGCTGCTGCACCTGATACGCAGGGCCCAGATTGATATTGCCGATATATTCGTTTCGCAGATCACCCAGCAGTACCTGGATATTATGCAGGCGGCGGAGTCCATCGATATGGAGGTCTCCAGCGAGTTCATCGCCATGGCGGCCACGCTGGTGGAGATCAAGTCGCGCTCGCTTCTTCCCAGGCCTCCCAAAGAGACGGAGGAAGCCCAGGAGGACCCCGAGGCGCTGCTGATCCGCCAATTGGAGGAATACAACCGGTTCAAGCAGGCCTCCGAAGCGCTGCGTAATCTGGAGGCGCTGGGCAAACAGTCCTTTTATAAACTGCCGGAGGAACTTCTGCCGCCGGAGCCGGAACTCGACCTCGAGGGCGTCGGCGTGGACGCGCTCTACGAGGCGCTCAAAAGCGTGATCCTGCGAAGCCGCGAAAGGACCATGCGGGAGCAGATACCGAGGCAGCGCGACATCATGCGGGACGCCTTTACCGTGGGCGAGCGGATCGGCTACATCCGAAATACCCTCAAGGCGCGGCGGACGATGCGCTTTGACGAGCTGTTTGAAGAGGCGGTGACCCGCCCGGAGATTGTCACCACGTTTATCGCCATGCTGGAGTTGATGCGGATGCGGCGCATCAAAATCAGCCAGAGCCGCGTGTACGACCCCATCGTCCTTTCCTGGCGGGACAGGAAGATCAATAAACTAGGAGATAGCATTGGAAAACGCAGGGGAGCAAAACCGGCAAATGAATAACGATAAAGCGGCGCAGCAGCAGTTCGTCTTCGAAGGGGACGAGCTGGTATCGGTGATGGAGGCGCTGCTGTTTGCCTCCGGCGACGCCCTGGATATAAAGGAGATCGCAAAGGCGCTGTCCATTCATCCGGACGCGGCGCAGGCGGCCGTGGAACGGCTGGCCAGCCAGTACGACTACCACAGGCGGGGCCTGTCGGTGGTGCGCTTTGGGCAGAAGGTGCAATTGGCCACCCGCAGGGAGTACGGCGCCGTGATCGAGAAGCTGTTTTTTTCCGGCGGCAGGCAGAGCCTTTCTCAGAGCGCGCTGGAGACGCTGGCGATCATCGCGTACCGCCAGCCGGTGACGCGCCTTGACGTGGAGATGATCCGCGGGGTGCGCTGCGAGTACGCGGTGGCCTCCCTGGCCGGCAAGGGGCTGATCCATGAGGTGGGCCGCAAGGATACCCTTGGCAGGCCGATCCTCTACGGTACCACGGACGCGTTTCTGCGCCATTTTGCCATCGAGTCCTTGGACGACCTGCCCAGCCTCGATCAGTTTGCGCTGCTGGCCGAGGGCAAGGCGCAGGTGCCCGCCGACGAGTTTGAGGCGCTGGAGCGCTCCATGGAAGCGTCCGATGAGGGCGGATCAGGCGAAGATGCACCCGAGGCGAAAATCACCGAAGCGCTGTAAGCGAAAAAAGGAGGTCTTTATGCTCTTTGAAACAAAGCGCCTTTACGCGCGCCAATTGACGGCGGATGATTTTGACGACGCGGCGGAAATTCTCACGGACCCGCAGACCATGTACGCCTATCCCAGCCCCAAGACCCGCGAAGAGGTGCATGCGTTTATCCAAAAGCACCTGGACAACTATGAGAAGCACGGTTACAGCTGGTGGGCGTTCATCGATAAGGAAAGCGGCGAATACGTCGGGCACGCGGGGCTCTTATGGCTGGACCTTGAGGGTGAGGACATCCTGGAGGTGGGCTACCACGTGAAGAAAAAACACTGGGGAAAGGGCTACGCCACCGAAATGGCGCGGGCGGTGAAACGCTGGGCCTTTGCGCATACCGATGCGGAGCGGGTATACTCTTTAATTGCGCAGACCAACCGGGCGTCGGTCCATGTGGCCGAGAAAAACGGCATGCGCCTGGAGCGGGCGTATACGTGGTATAATTTCTTCGGAAAGGACGTGCCGCACTTCGCCTACATGGCGCGCAGGCAGGAGGCGGAATCCTCAGCGCCAGACGCCGGCGAATGAGGCCTGAATAAACGCAGAGACGCCGAATACCGCGGCGTATATTGAACCAAACGGCAGGCCAGACCTGTCAAAAAAGTCCTTCCGGGGGTTATTAGGGGGCCACAGCCCCCTAATTTTAATTCCGTGGGCAAGGGCGACATGTGCGGCCGCAGCCCACACCGCTCAGGGTTTTCCGGCCGCTGCAAAAATCCGTTTATCGATTTTTGCAGTAGGAAAATCCCTGGTAGTTCCGTCAAAAAACTTTGTTTTTTGACGGCCTCATTAGCCCGCGCATGCGCGGGCCGCTTTTTTCGTATGGATTGCAATCAAACGGGCCATGCTACGAAATGAAAACTGTTTAATTCTGGAAAGGGGATGTGCCATTTGTGGGCGCTGTTTCTGCTGTACGCGCTGTGGATACTGATCGTATGCGTGTTTTTTGTGCGGCTGCGCGTGAATGTGGATATGGATTGGTCGGAAAAGCTGCCCACATTAGCGGTGCGCGTCCATATCGGAAAAATCAAAACGGGACTGAAAGTGACCGTGACCACGCACCGGACGCAGCCGGGGCACTATCATGCGGTCATCCATCTGCCGCTCAAAAAGAAAAAGCGGTTTCAGCTCCTGCCGCCCACCAAAAAAGAAGTGACGGACATCCGGTTTTTCAGGGATATCTGGTCATCCGAAAAGCTGAAGGCGGCCGTGCGCAGGCATTTGCTGATTGAAAAAATCCGCGTGGGCCTCGCCGTTGGCCTGGGACCGCAGGCCGCCCAACAGACCGCCTTGGCCACAGGCATTTTAAAGACGCTTTTAGAGGTTGGCCTCAGTTTTTTGGCCGCCCATTGGCGCCTTTGGGAAAAGCGCGCCGACGTTGCACCGGATTTTAATAATTTGACGTTAAAACTCAGGCTGCACTGCATATTTTCCATCACGATTGCACAAGTTATTCGTATCTTAGCGATGACATGGAAACAATATAGAAAAGCAAAGGCGGTAATACGATGCACGCACATCCAATCGAAAACATCATGCAGACAACCCTTGAAAACATCAAGGATATGATTGACGTCAATACCATCGTCGGTGAGGCCATCACCACGGTGGACGGAAGAACCATCATTCCCATCTCAAAAGTGTCCTTCGGATTCGTGTCCGGAGGCGGCGAGTATGAAAAAGCCAAAATGGGCTCTCAGGCAAAAGAAAGCCAGCCTTCCGGTGAATTGCCCTTTGCCGGCGGCTCCGGCGCAGGCGTTTCGCTGACGCCGGTGGCCTTCCTCGTGGTCTGCGACGATACGGTCAGGCTGCTGTCCACGGACGTGCATACGCCGTATGACCGGATCATCGAACTGGTGCCGCAGGTGATCAGCGAGGTCAAAGGCATGTTCAAGGAAAACGGTGGCAATGACATGATCATCATCGAGACGTCCGAAGAGGAGAACGCGGGCGAAATCCCCAAGACCACGAAAGAAGAATTTTAAGCCAACCAGAGATAAGTGCCCCAATGTACTTTATCCTCCTAAATAAAGTAGCGAAAAGCCGCCGTATTTCGGGCGGCTTTTTGCTGGGCGCAGATAGCTTTAAACGCCCTGAGGAAAAACTTTTCCCGCATATGGACCGGATGGGCGGCGGAACCGGCCGAATGGATGAAATGCCTTGCGCGCGCAGCCGCCGCGCACTATGCTGGTAGGGAAGGGAGTGAGCATTTGCATGAAAGTGGATATCCAAATCGATCAAAATGCCCAGGAACCCTATGCCGTTATCTATGCCCGGGAGGTGACCGGCGAGCTTTTCGCGCTGGCGCAAAAATGGCGCGCGGGGGAGAGGATTTCCCCTTACATTATCGGGTACTCGGACGGCGCGGCGGCGCTGATCCGCCCGCAGGAGATCGTGCGCATCTATACGCAGCAAAAAAGAGTGCTTTTGGAAACCGCCGAGCATACGTACGCGATCAGGCAAAGGCTGTATGAAATGATGAACATGGAGCTGGGCGCGCAGTTTGTGCGCATATCCCAGAGCGAGATCGTCAACTTTGACAGGGTGAAGAGCTTCGATATCAGCCTGGCGGGCTCCATGGCGGCCAAACTCGATAACGGCAAGACCACATTCGTTTCCAGGCGGTATGTGCCGCAGGTCAAGGCCTATCTGGGCCTTTAGGAGGGATGAAGTATGAAAACTTCGAAAAAAATATGGACGAGGGCACTGCTGGGATTTCCCCTGGGCGTGTTCATCGCCGTGACCATCACGCTGGCCGTATCCGTCGGCATCGGCGACGGAACGTACCACCCGGTGGCGGAACAACTGGTGCTCGATACGGGAAGCCAGCTTGCGGCCAGTATATGGCAGTATGCGTTTTCGGGCGTGTTCGGCGCCGTCTGCGGCGCGCTGTCGGTGGTCTGGGAGATGGAAAAATGGAGCCTTCTCAGGCAGACGGCGGTACACTTTATCGGCCTGACGGCCTGCGCGCTGCCGCTGGCCTACTATATGGGCTGGATGTCCCGCACGCCCGGCGGCGTGGCCTCATACACGCTGCTTTTCCTGGGGATTTACCTGGTGCTCTGGCTGGCGCTGTGCGCTGCGCTCAGACGGGACGTGAAGCGGATCAACAGGAAGATCAGCGCTATGAAGGGCCGCGGGGATCCGTGAACGTAAAGGCTGCGCAAAAGCGGGCCGAAGGTCGTCCTCTTTTTCAGGCGGCCTTTGGCCCCAGCAGGGAATAAGCGCGGGAAAGCCCCGCAAAATCCATTGTATGAAAGCGGTTACAGTGCTATAATAATCCGAAGAAAGCTGGGCTTTCCTGAAAATATCATCCGAAAGTCGGTGAATCCGTTGTCCATGCGCATTCAGCGCTATATGTCCCAGTGCGCGGTGGCCTCGCGCCGCCGGGCCGAAGAAATGATCAAACAGGGCCGCGTGTCGGTAAACGACCAGGTCGTCACGGCCATGGGTACCACCGTTGAGGGCGGCGACGTGGTGAAGGTGGACGGCAGGGTCATCCGGCCCATCCGCGAAAAAACCACCATCATCTACAACAAGCCCGCGGGCCTGGTCTGCAGCGTCAGCGACGAGAAGGGCCGCCAGACGGTGGTGGACGCGGTAAAGTCCTTGGGCCAGAGGGTCTATCCCGTGGGGAGGCTGGACATGTGGACCGAAGGCCTGCTTCTGATGACCAACGACGGCGAACTGGCGCTTTTGATGACCCATCCCAGATACCATGTGACCAAAACTTACGTGGCCACGGTGAAGTCAAAGATATCCGACCGGGCCATCGCGAAACTTCGAAGCGGCGTGATGCTGGAGGACGGCATGACCCGCCCCGCCCGCGTGCGGCGGCTGCCGCCTGCCGAGGATGGGCGCCACAGAATCCAATTGCAGATCACCGAGGGCAGGAACCGGCAGGTGCGCAGAATGCTCGAAACGGTGGGCGCACCGGTACACCATCTGGTGCGCACGCACCTGGGCCCTCTGTCGCTGCAGGAGCTGCGCGTGGGCCAGTGGCGCAAACTGACGGAGGAAGAAACCGCTGTCCTGAAAAGATACAACGAGCAGTCCAGGTGGTGAAAATTTGATTTTTTTACCGGTGATGGTGCAGGATAAAGGTA
Source organism: Christensenellales bacterium (assembly GCA_050944255.1). Classification (GTDB taxonomy): domain Bacteria; phylum Bacillota; class Clostridia; order Christensenellales; family Maliibacteriaceae; genus JBMNQS01. The sequence goes on from JBMNQS010000021.1 coordinate 9,006, forward strand.
AATGATGTCGAATAAGTTAAGTGGAGGAAATTTGGATTTTCTCACAGGCCGTGAGAAATTCCTTTTTATAAAAGTCTATCCCTAAGAGAAGGTTGGAGGTGAGCCAGAAAATATGTTACAAACGATCCTGAGCGGACTTTGGGTGATGTTGATCGGCATGGGCGTGGTGTTCGCCGTGCTGATTATTCTTGTCTACCAGGTAAAGGCTATGAGCGCCATCGTAAAGAGGATGGAAAAGAATCAGCAGCCGCAAACCCCGGTACATGCCGCAGTACCCGCAGCGCCGGTTGCATCGGTTTCCTCAGCACCGGGCGCATCGACAGCAGACCTCACGCCCCAAGCTGTGGCGGCCGTCACCGCAACGCTGGCAGCAGCGCTGAATAAAGACGCCGGACAACTCGTTATCCGGGACATCAGAAAAGTAGGAGACCTCGCGCCCCAAGCCGTGGCGGCCATTACCGCGACGCTGGCAACGGCGCTGAATAAGGATGCCGGACAACTCGTTATCCGGGATATCAAAAGAGCGTGACCCCAAAACCTGTCCAGATACGAACTTACAAGAATAGGGAGAATAAAATACCATGAGTAAATTTTTGATTACCGTCAACGGCACGCAATATGAAGTGGAAGTCAGCGAAGCGGGAGCCTCCGCACCGGTAGTGGCCGCGCCTGTGGCACCCGCGCCCGCAGCCCCCGCGCCTGTCACGCCTGCAGCGCCCGCCGCAGGCGGAGAAGCCGTCGAATGCCCCATGCCCGGCACAATTATAAGCGTGAACGTGCAGAATGGGCAGAGCATCAAAAGGGGCGACCTGGTCTGCATCCTGGAAGCCATGAAAATGGAAAATGAAATCCTTTCGCCCGTTGACGGCGTGGTTTCCTCCGTGATCGCACCGGGCACGGCGGTCAATACCGGTGATATCATCGCCGTAATTTCTTGACGTGCCGGGTCTTTGGGTTACTGAAAGAGTAGAATTATGAATATATCTTATTCGTTCGCCGATTTTTTCGAACAGACCGGTTTTGCCGCCATGACGTGGCAGCAGCTTGTGATGATGGCGGCAGCCTGCGTACTGATCTACCTGGCCATCGTCAAGCAGTATGAGCCGCTGGTGCTTCTGCCCATTGCCTTTGGCATGCTGCTGGCCAATCTACCCATGGCGGGCCTCATGTCGCCTCCGACGGCGGAAAACAACAACGTCGGCGGCCTGCTGTACTATCTGTATCAGGGCGTGAAGCTGGGCATCTATCCGCCGCTGATCTTCCTTGGCATCGGCTGCATGACAGACTTTGGCCTGCTGATCGCCTCGCCGCGCAGCCTGCTACTGGGCGCGGCCGCGCAGTTTGGCATCTACATCGCCTTCATAGGCGCGCTGCTCTTAGGCTTTTCGCCCCAGGCGGCCGCTTCCATCGGCATCATAGGCGGCGCCGACGGCCCCACGGCCATCTATACCGCCACCAAGCTCTACCCGCAGCTTTTAGGCCCCATCGCCGTGGCGGCGTACTCCTACATGGCGCTGGTGCCCATCATACAGCCGCCCATCATGCGCGCCCTGACCACGAAAAAGGAACGCATGGTGCGCATGCAGACGCTGCGACCGGTTTCCAGGAAGGAAAAGATTCTCTTTCCCATTACCGTAACCATCATGGTTTCGTTCATCATCCCTTCGGCGGCGCCCCTTGTGGGCATGCTGATGCTAGGCAACCTGCTGCGCGAATGCGGCGTGGTGGAGCGCCTGAGCAATACCGCGCAGAATGCGCTGCTGAATATCGTGACCATTTTCCTTGGCCTCACGGTGGGCGCCACGGCCAGCGGGGAGACGTTCCTTCAGCTACAGACCATCTTCATCGTTCTCCTTGGCCTGATTGCCTTTGCCGGCGGCACCGCCGGCGGCGTGCTGCTTGGAAAACTGATGTGTAAACTCACAGGCGGCAAGGTCAATCCCCTGATCGGCTCCGCAGGCGTATCGGCCGTGCCCATGGCCGCGCGCGTCTCGCAGATAGTGGGCCAGAAGGAGGACCCAGGCAATTTCCTCTTGATGCACGCCATGGGCCCCAATGTGGCGGGCGTCATCGGCTCGGCGGTTGCCGCCGGCGTGTTCCTTTCACTCTTCGGCTGATACAATGAACCCATTCAAAATGATAAGAAGGAGGCATTTATATGGCGCATAAAGTGCTTATAACAGATACAATCCTGCGTGACGCGCACCAGAGCCAGGCGGCCACGCGCATGAGAACCGACGAAATGCTGCCCGGCTGCGAGTTGCTGGACAAAGTAGGTTATTATTCCCTGGAGGTGTGGGGCGGAGCCACGTTTGATTCTTGCCTGCGCTTCCTCAATGAGGATCCCTGGGACCGATTGCGAAAGCTCCGCGCGACGCTGCCCAATACGAAACTGAACATGCTGCTGCGCGGCCAGAATATCCTGGGCTACAAGCACTACGCCGACGACGTGGTGGACGCCTTCGTGGCCGCCGCCATCAAAAACGGCATTGACATCGTACGCATATTCGACGCGCTCAACGATCTGCGCAACATGCAGACCGCCATTAAAGCCGTCAAGAAATACGGTGGGCATGCCCAGGTGGCCCTCGCCTACACCATCAGCCCCGTGCACACACAGGACTACTGGGTGGACTTCGCCGTGAAGCTCGAGGAAGTGGGCGCCGATTCCATCTGCATCAAGGATATGGCCAATCTGCTTTTGCCCTATGAGGCGTACGATCTGGTCAAGCGCATCAAAGAGAAGGTAAGCATTCCTCTGGAACTGCATACCCACAACACCACCGGTACCGGTGATATGACCTATCTCAAGGGTATTGAAGCCGGCGCGGACATCGTGGATACGGCCCTTTCGCCCCTTGGCAACGGTACGGCCCAGCCGGCCACCGAGCCCCTTGTGGCCACGCTCAGCGGCACCGAGTATGACACGGGCCTTGACCTGGAGACGCTCTCTGAGGCGGCTATGTATTTCCGCACCGTGGCCGACCGACTGACCCGGGACGGGTTCCTTGATCCGCAGGTGCTTCGCGTTGACGCCAATACGCTGCTTTACCAGATCCCCGGCGGCATGCTGTCCAATTTGATCTCCCAGCTTAAAGAGCAGGGGCAGGAATCTAAACTGCTGGATGTGCTGCAGGAAGTGCCCAGGGTCCGCGAGGACTTCGGCTATCCGCCGCTGGTGACGCCCACCAGCCAGATTGTCGGCACCCAGGCGGTGTTCAACGTGCTGGCAGGCGAGCGCTATAAGATGGTGACCAAGGAATCCCGCGCGCTATTGCGCGGCGAGTACGGCCAATTGCCCGGCGAGGTCAACGAGGAGGTCCGCAAGCTGTGCATCGGCGACGCTCCGGTGATCACCCACCGCCCGGCGGACGACATAGAGCCGGAGATGGAAAAATACCGCGAGGAAATCCGCGATTACATCCAGCAGGACGAGGATGTGCTTTCCTACGCGCTGTTCCCGCAGGTGGCGCTGAAATTCTTCCAGGCCAGGGCCGAAGGCAAGTTCGTGCCCGAGGAGACGCCGGCAGAAAAGAAAGCCAAGGCAGCCGCCAAGGAAGCGGCCGCCAAGGAAACGGTCAGCGCAGGCGATGTCCGCTATGTGGTGGATTTCAGGCAGATCGGTTAAACGATGGACCGGGAACACGGTTTCCGCAACAAAATACGGCATACAAGGGAGCGGTTTTCCGCTTCCTTGTATTTGCTGTTAAGAACAGCCGGGCTGCAGGGATTCTGAAAGCAAACTTGCAGAAATGGCTGACAAAAATTTCCCGATGGTGTATAATAAGTACAAAATTGCAAAATACTTCACCGGAAAATTCATTTTGGAGGTTAATTTTGCGTATTCTACTGAGCAATGACGACGGCATATTCTCAGACGGTATCCAGGCGCTGGCGCAGGTGATCAAGCGCGACCACGAAATCGTGCTGGTGGCGCCGGACAAAGAGCGCAGCGCCGCCAGTCAAAGCATTACCATGAGAAAACCGCTCTCGGCTTCCCGGGAGCATTTCGACGCCCTCAAAGGCGTCACCTGCTACGCCGTAAGCGGCACCCCCGCCGACTGCGTCAAGCTGGGGCTGCTGCACATCAAGGAAGGGCCCTTCGACGCGGTGATCACCGGCATCAATCACGGGCAGAATATGGGTACAGACATCCTTTACTCCGGTACGGTGGGCGCGGCGATGGAAGCCTGCATACAAGGCTATCCCGCCATGGCGGTCTCGCTGCTGTCCCGAAAGGGCACCTTCGACGACTTTCTGGCGGCGGCCACCCTGGCCAAAGAAGTAATCGATTCGGGGGCCGTGACGGGCCTTCCCAAATTCACCATGCTGAATATGAACGTGCCCATCGGCGCTGCCGAAATACGCTGGGCCAGGCAGGGATTCACCCGCTTTGACGAGCATTACGAAGTTACCGACGACGGTTTCATCCAGCTTACCGGCAAGGGATTTGTGGAAATCAAGCAGGCCCACCCGGATACGGATGTGGACCTGCTGCGCGCGGGCTACGCATCCATTACGCCGCTGACATACAATATGACCGATACAAAATCACTTAAAGCCATGAAAGAGAGGTTTCCCTCCTTCAACGGCTGACGGGAGCGTTTTATGAAAGATGATTTGATCCAGCGCATCAATGCCCGCTACGGCGCCATGAGCAAGGGGCAAAAACGTATCGCCGACTACATCCGGGACCATTACGACAAGGCCGTATTCATGACGGCGGCGCGTATGGCCCGGCAGATTGACGTATCCGAATCCACGGTGGTCCGCTTCGCAACCAGCCTTGGCTATGACGGCTACCCGCAGATGCAGCGAGCCCTGCAGGAGATGCTCCGCACCCGCATGACCAGTGTGCAGCGCATTGAAATGTCCAGCGAGATCCCCCAGGAGCAGGTGCTCTCTTCAGTGCTGAAGGCCGATATCCAGAACATCCGCAACACGCTGGACAAGGTCGATCCCGATGTGTTCGAACGCGTGGTGCAGGGTATCCTCAGCGCCCGCAGGATTTATATCATGGGCATGAGAAGCTCCGCGCCGCTGGCCCAGTTCCTGGGCTACTACCTGAACTTCATCTTCCCGGACGTGCATATTGTCACGGGCACCGTGGGGCATGTGTACGAGGAACTGGTGCGCATAACCCCCCGGGACTGGCTGTTTGCCATCAGCCTTCCGCGCTACAGCGCCCGTACGGTGGACGGCGCGGTGTACGCCAAGGAGCACGGAGCCAAGGTGGTGGCCCTGACCGACAGCCCGTTCTCACCGCTGGGACAGGTGGCCGACTACAATCTTATAGGAGCCAGCGATATGGCGTTTTTCGCCGACTCGCTAGTGGCGCCGCTGTCGGTGATCAATGCGCTGATCATCTCCATCGGCCTTCGAAAGAAGGAGGAAATCTCCGAGTACCTCAATCACCTTGAGGGCATCTGGGACGTGGCGCAAACCTATACGGGAAAGGAAAATACCTGAAAGTCATGAACCGCGTCATCGTAGTGGGCGGCGGGCCGGCGGGAATGATGGCCGCCGTCTGCGCTGCCGAAGCCGGAGCCGAAGTCTCTCTTTACGAAAAAAATGAAAAGCTGGGCAAGAAACTGTACCTGACCGGAAAGGGCCGGTGCAATCTGACGAACGATTGCGATACCGACGCGTTTTTGAGCGCTGTGGTTCGCAATCGTCGTTTTCTCTACTCCGCTTTCGCCCATTTTACCAACAGGGACCTCATGCGCTTTTTTGAAGAGGCCGGCCTGCCGCTGAAAGTGGAGCGCGGCGGACGGGTCTTTCCCGCAAGCGACCGGTCCTCGGACGTGATCCGTACCCTGGAGCGCATTTTATCGGCAAAAAACGTCAAAATTTGTTTGAATGAAAGCGTCCGATCCATTATGATAGAACAGGGTATATGTGCCGGGGTCAAAACCGGCGGCGGCCCGCGTAGCGCCGATGCGGTGATTCTCTGCACCGGAGGGCTGGCCTACCCGCAGACCGGCTCCACCGGAGACGGGTACGCCCTGGCCAAAGACGCAGGCGGCCACCTGGTCATCGAGACGAAACCGTCTCTGGTGCCGTACCTGACCGGGGACGGCTGGACGGGGGAGCTTGCGGGGCTTTCCTTAAAGAATGTGCGCCTGGAGGCGCGCCGCGGGAAAAAGACGCTCTTTAGCGAAATGGGGGAGATGCTCTTTACCCATACGGGCATTTCCGGGCCGCTGACGCTCTCCATGAGCGCGTATCTGACGGATGTGGAGACGGAAAACGTCCGGTGCCATATCGATCTGAAGCCGGCGCTGGAGGAAAAGACGCTGGACGAGCGGATACTGCGGGAGATCGACGCCGCGCCAAGAAAGCATTTTGCCCACGTCTTAAACACGCTTTTGCCCAGGCTGCTGGTACTGGTGATGGCCCGGCTTTGCGAAACAGACCCGGACATGCCGTCCCACGGCGTCACCAGGGCGCAGCGGCAGAGCCTGGCGCGGATGCTCAAGGCCATGCCGGTAACGCTGCTTGGCCCCGCCGGCTACGATGAGGCCATCATCACCCGCGGCGGCATCGACGTGAAGGACATCGATCCGGGAACCATGCGGTCCAAAAAGCTACCGGGACTGTATTTTGCCGGGGAGCTGATGGACCTGGACGCGCTGACCGGCGGGTTTAATCTTCAGATCGCGTTTTCCACCGGCGCCCAGGCGGGAAGAAGTGCCGCGGCGCAGCAGGCATACACACGGGAGGAACGGTAAATGGCTGTACAGATTGCAATCGACGGGCCGTCGGGGGCGGGCAAGTCCACACTGGCCAGGGCGGTGGCCCGGGCGCTGGGGTTCATCTACCTGGATACGGGGGCCATGTACCGCGCCATAGGCCTCAAGGCGCTGAAAATGGGCATCGAGCCCGGCGACGCCGAAAAGGTCGTCCCCATGCTGCCGGATACGGACATTCAAATCACCTACGTGGACGGCGAGCAGAAGATTTTCCTGGACGGGGAGGATGTGACCGGCCCGATCCGCGACAATGAGGTGTCCAAGGCGGCCTCGGACGTATCGGCGATTCCCCAGGTGCGCATCAAGCTGGTGCAATTGCAGCGCGAAATCGCAAAGAGCGGCAATGTGGTGCTGGACGGCCGGGATATCGGCACCTACGTGCTGCCGGATGCCCGGTTCAAGTTCTACCTCACCGCCTCCAGCCGCGAGAGGGCAAGGCGCCGCACCCTGGAGCTTCTGCAAAAGGGGGATGAAGCGGACTTTGAGACGATCCACCGTCAGATTATCCAGCGCGACCACGCGGACTCCACCAGGGAGTTTGCTCCCCTTAGAAAGGCGGAGGACGCCATAGAGATCGATTCCACGCAAAACACCATCGAGGAAGTGCTCGAGCTGGTGATTAAAACGGTCAAAGGAGCCTGACACCCATGCTTTACAGAATCGCCTGGTTTTTGGCCCAAATCTACACCCGCCTTTTGTTTCCCACCGTCGTGGTGTCGGGGCTGAAGTACATCAACCGCAAGGGCCCGTGCATCCTGTGCTCCAATCACAAGACGGGCAGGGACCCCATTTTGCTGGTAACGAACATATGGCGGCCGGTGTCCTTCATGTCCAAGGAAGAGTTGTTCAGAAACAAGCTCTCCGCCTCCTTTTACCGCAGGCTGCACATGTTCCCGGTCAAACGGGGGGCCTCGGACCTGCACTCGCTGCGCACGTCCCTGAAGGTGCTGGAGGGCGGCGGCATGCTGGGCATCTACCCCGAAGGCACCAGGTACCCCGACGCCGAGGGCGTACAGCCGCTGCACAACGGCGCCGCCATGATCGCCCTTAGAAGCGGCGCGCCAATGGTGCCGGTCTACCTGGACAGCGCGGCGGGCCCCTTTAAATTGAACCGCATCTACGCCGGGCCGCCCATCGTGGTGGACAACAGGGAGGGCGTGGTCAATTCGCGCAGGATGAAGATGGTCACCGACAGGCTCCATGACGCCATGCAGGCGCTCTACCTGCAGGCGAAACAGGATCGCCTGCTGCGCGAAAACAGAAAAAAATCCGGGCAGAAAGGCTGATGTTACGTCTTTTTATGCCGAGGATTGCCGGAAAATGTTAAATTTGTATTGATTTTTTATAGATGATTGCACTATCGAAACGAATGTAATAAAATATAATTTGTGGATTCTGCCGCATTAGATGGTTTTTGAGATTTGGGCCACAGATCGCACAAAGGAGTGTTATGCAGATCGTTCTCGCACCCCATGGCGGATTTTGCTTCGGCGTTAAACGGGCGCTCAAATTGGCCGAAGATGAAATCGGCGGCGGGCCCGTATATACCCTCGGCCCCATCATACATAACCGCCAGGTGGTGGAATACCTGAGTGAGAAGGGCGTAGGCGTCATCGAAAGCGCCGGCGAGGCCCAAAAAGGCGATAAAGTCGTTATCCGCTCCCATGGCGTATCCCCCAAAACCATCCGGGCCTTGGAAGAGAAGGGCGCCCATATCATCGACGCCACCTGTCCCTTCGTTTCCAGAATCCACCAGAAGGTAAAAGAGGCCGCGCAAGAGGGCAGGCAGGTCATCATCGTCGGAAAGGCCGATCATCCGGAAGTCATAGGCATCGGCGGCTGGGCGGATGAGGACGCCATCGTGGTGTCCAGTCCCGAGCAGGCCGATACGCTGGGGTACTTTGATAAGGCGCTTGTGGTGGCGCAGACAACCATTATCCAGAAGCTGTTCGACGAGGTGCTCGAAACGCTCAGACCGCATATCCGGGATATAGAAGTGTTTTGCAGTATCTGCCAGACATCGGCGCAGCGCCAGATGGAGGCCACCGAAATTGCCAAAACATGCGATGCGGTCGTCATTATCGGAGGCAGGCATAGCGCCAATACCAGTCATTTGTATCATATTTGCAGCGAGGTATGCCCAAACTGTATAATGATAGAGACAGCTAAAGAGCTGCGAGAAAAAGCGTTTTCCGGCGCGAGGCGCGTCGGGATCATTGCCGGAGCGTCCACTCCGGAATGGATAATTGAGGAGGTCACTACGAACATGAGCGAACTGGAAAACACCCCCGTACTTGCCGGCGAAGAAGAAAACATCGCCCCGGCCGCTGCGGAAGAAGCGGCCCAATCTGCCGTAGAGGAGGCTCCCGCCCAGGAGCAGGCCGCCCAGGCGGAGGCAGTGCAAGAACAGCCCCAAGCAGCGCAGGATGCTGACGCAGGTCATATGCCCGAGGATGCGCCCGCCCAGGAAACGGCTCAAGAGCCCTCTCCCGCGGCAGACGACGCCGACGCAGGCCATATGCCCGATGCGGATGCGCAGGCTGCAAGCGAATCTTCGGAAGAGGAAGCCGAAGCCAATTTTATGGAGGATTTCGAGAAGACCCTTGTGCAGATTCGCAATGGCCAGGTGATTTCCGGTACAATCGTTCACGTTAATGACTCGGAAGTGTGCGTCAACATCGGTTATAAATCCGACGGCTTTGTCTCCAAGGCCGAGTTCTCCGCCGACGGCAGCGTCAATCCCGCCGAAGTGGTCAAACCCGGCGACAAAATCGAAGTCGAAGTGCTGAAAGTCAACGACGGCGACGGCAACGTGATGCTGTCCAAAAAGAGCGTCGACGGCAAAAGGCACTGGCGCGACGCGGTGGCCGCCTTCGAAGAGGGCAGAAACATCGTGGCGGAGGTCAAGGAAGTGGTCAAGGGCGGTATCGTGGCCGATGCCAGCAGCATCCGCACGTTTATCCCCGCCTCCCAGCTGGCCCTTGGCTACATAGAGGATATGAGCGGCTTCGTGGGCCAGAGCCTCGAACTGAAAATCATCGAGCTGGACCGCAGTAAGCGCCGTATCGTGGCCTCCAGAAAAGCCGTTCTCCAAGAGGAGAGCGAGCAAAAGAAAAAGGAAGTCTGGGATAACCTGGAAGAAGGCCAGAAGATCACGGGCGTCGTGCAGCGCCTGACCAACTTCGGCGCCTTCGTGGATATCGGCGGCGTGGACGGCCTGATCCATATCACCGATCTTTCGTGGGGCCGCGTGCGCCACCCCTCGGATGTGGTCAAGCCCGGCGAGCAGGTGGAAGTATCGGTCCTGAATCTGGACCGCGAGCGCGAGCGCATCTCCCTGGGATACAAGCAGACGCAGCCCCAGCCCTGGGACAACGCCAAAGAGCGCTATCCGGTGGATGCCGTCGTCAAGGGCAAGGTGGTCCGCATCGTCAGCTTCGGCGCCTTCGTGGAGCTTGAATCCGGCCTTGACGGCCTTGTGCATATCTCCAACATCGCCAACCGCCGTATCGAAAAGGTGGAGGACGTGCTTAAAGTCGGCGATGAGGTGGATGTGATGGTGCTGGAAGTCAATCCCGACGCCAAGCGCATCAGTCTCTCCATACGCGCCACGCTGCCACGGGAAGAGCGGGAAGAGCGCGAGGAAGTGCCCAGACAACCCCGTGACCGCGATGAGCAGCCCAGGCGTGAGCGCAATGCGTCGGCCTACGAGCGGGCCTCTCAGCTTCGTCAGGGCGGCGGCCAGCGCAGAGAGCGCCAGCCGCGCTCAAATGAGCCCACCAGCTATTCCGAGGATTCCAGCGTGACGCTGGGCGATCTGATGCCCGGACTGCGCGAGCTGTTCGGCAATGCGCAGGAGGTCGAAGAGACGGTGCCGGCCGCAGCGGAAACGGAAGTCGCCACCGACGCCGCGCCGGAAGTGGCCGAGGAAGTGGCGGAAATCCTTGAAAACGACGGTGAAACCGTAGGCGAAATCACCGCCGAGGATATCGAAAAGACGGCTGAAGCCGACAAAGAAGAATAAACGGATTTTACGGCCGGACGGCGCCCCTCCCAGGGCGCCGTTTTGGATCGTTTTAAAAACATTAGAATGATACGCGACCCAAGCACATGGATCAGGGCGCGTCCGGCAGTAAAACAACCTGCTGATACCCAATCATCCGCTATGCGGGCGGGTCTGCAGAGATTTTCGGTTCCCGTATGTATTTTTTAACAAAACGCACGGCCTATGGACATATCGCGCGCAAACGGCGTATACTAAAAACAGCGCGAAGAAGATTAAAAAATTTTTTGCATAGCCTTGCGTTAAATGGGAAATGCTTTTATTGCATGGGTCATAATCCCTTATGCAGCCCCCTTACCGTCAGGCGCAACGCATCAATCGCGTTGCGCCGTTTTTTGCCCGAAATCAACTGAAAAAACGTTGACATATAGACGTTTATCATGTATATTAAGATACGTCGCCTGCGAGTGGATGTGTGTTTCGGGGTGTGGCGCAGTCTGGTAGCGTACGTGCTTTGGGAGCATGGGGCCGGGGGTTCAAATCCCTTCACCCCGACCAGTCCGGATGGCCGGACGGCCAAATGCGCATCGGCCACGGTGCGCGATACGGCTTCTCCGCCGCCCTTGGGCATCAGCGCCGTATCACAACGCATACCCTTCATCGCAGTTCGTGGCCCCGTGGTCAAGCGGTCAAGACACCGCCCTTTCACGGCGGTAACAGGGGTTCGATTCCCCTCGGGGTCACCATTTTTGGGCCTTTAGCTCAGTGGTTAGAGCGACCGGCTCATAACCGGTTGGTCCGGGGTTCAAATCCCTGAAGGCCCACCATTTTCTGGCCCGGTAGCTCAGTTTGGTTAGAGCGCTAGCCTGTCACGCTAGAGGCCGAGGGTTCGAGCCCCTTCCGGGTCGCCATTTTTTTGCCTCGGTAGCTCAGTCGGTAGAGCAAGGGACTGAAAATCCCTGTGTCGGTGGTTCGATTCCACTCTGAGGCACCAGTTAAGCTGGTGTAGCTCAACTGGCAGAGCAGCTGATTTGTAATCAGCAGGTTGCGGGTTCAAGTCCCATCACCAGCTCCAGTCCGGAAGACCGGACAGTCAATATCGCGAATCGTACGTTGCGGTTTGCGATATTTTATACCCGCGTCAAATGTTATAGCATCACCTGTTCCAACCAAAATCCGCCTAAACAGCGGGTTTTTTATTGTTCGTGTTGTATTTCGTGTTGCATCTTTATACGCCTATCGGCTCTTGAGTTGTCAATATTAGAAAATGCAGGATGAGTAAAAATCAGAATAAAAGGCGCAACTCCGGCTTTTATTATGGCGGCGGGCATGCTAAAATTTGGTAAAGGCTTTCGGTGCCCAATCTGAAGCGCAATATAAAGAATATGACCGGCATTGCCGCATGGATGATGGGGGAGGGCCGCCGCCGAAATATATAAAATCAATACAGGAGCAAGGAGGATTTTATGAGCAGTGATTTTTATGAGATTTTAAAGACCCGAAGGTCGAATTACACCATTGGCAAAACTGAAACGGTGCCTATTGACACCATTGAAGAGACGATCATTACGGCCATGACGCATGCGCCAAGCGCGTTTAATCACCAGCCGGCCAGGGTGGTGGCGCTTTTTCGGGAACACCATCAAAAGCTGTGGGACATCGTCTGGGAAGTGCTAAAGGAAACGGCGCCGCCTGAGAATCTGGCGCAAACCAAGGAAAAGCTGGATGATTTTGCCGCGGGGTACGGCACGCTGCTGTTTCTGATCGACGAGGATGCGGTCAGGCAGATGCAGGAGCGGTTCCCGCTTTATGCCGATAATTTCCCCACATGGGCCGAGCAGTCCACGGGTATGCTGCAGTACGTCCTGTGGGCGGCGCTGGACGCGCAGGGGCTGGGCGTAAACCTGCAGCACTATAACCCGCTGATCGACAGCCGGGTGCATGCCCAGTGGGATATCCCGCAAAACCACCGCTTGATATCGCAAATGGTTTTGGGAAGCCGCGAAGCGCCGCCGGAAGAAAAGGAGTTGATCGATCCGTGGCAGCGGGTCAGGCTATTTAAATAGAGTTGGATGCAGAAAAGCAGGGCCTCTTGTGAAGATTTTTAACTGGAAAGGGGTAGTCTGGTTTCCTGCGTAGAAAAGACAAACGAAGATGGCCCGGATACCGAGGATCAAGGCAGCGCGGTATCCGGGCTTTTCATTTCGGGACAACTTCATCGTATAATCAGGCAGAGCAAGTAATTTATATAGAAAAACATCCCTGATTTTAAAAGAGAAAACACTTTACTTTTTCATGTTGACAGGATATAATAAGAACAAATGTTCTTATATTTGGAGTGTGTGCCATGGAATTGATGGATAAGCTGACCGTGCTTGCCGACAGCGCCAAATACGACGCGGCGTGCACGTCCTCGGGCGTGGACCGGCCCGGCCGTAGGGGCGCGCTTGGCTCCGCCGTGGCGCCGGGATGCTGCCATAGCTTTTCCGCGGACGGCAGGTGCATCTCGCTTTTGAAAGTGCTGATGACCAATCATTGCATCTACGACTGCAAGTACTGCGTGAACCGTCGTTCCAATGACGTGCGGCGCACGGCCTTCACGCCCAGGGAACTGGCCGATCTGACGATCCAGTTTTACCGGCGCAACTACATCGAGGGGCTCTTTTTGTCCAGCGGCGTGGCCGGGAGCCCGGACCATACGATGCAGCAGATGATCGATGCGCTGGAACTGCTGCGTGACGGGTACGGTTTCCAGGGGTATATCCACGCCAAGACGATACCGGGCGCCTCTGCGGAATTGGTGTACCGGCTGGGGCTCCTGGCGGACCGGCTGAGCGTGAACATAGAACTGCCCAGCGAGCAGAGCCTGAGGCTTCTGGCGCCCAATAAGACGAAGCGGGCGATCCTGGAGCCCATGCGGCAGATTGCCGACGGGCTGCAGCAAAGCGGCCGGGAGATGGTCCTGTATAAGCACGCGCCGCGCTTTGCCGCCGCCGGCCAGGCCACGCAGATGATCATCGGGGCCACGCCGGAAACCGATTATAAGATACTGAAGCTGGCTGCCGGTCTCTACGACCGCTACGCTTTGAAGCGGGTGTTTTACTCGGCGTATATTCCCGTGGTGGAGGATTCGCTTCTGCCGGCGCTTCAGGCGCCGCCGCCGCTGCTTCGGGAGCACAGGCTGTATCAGGCGGATTTCCTGATGCGGCAGTATGCGTTTACGGCCGATGAGATACTCTGCGAAGAGGTGCCCAATTTCAACCCGTATATGGACCCTAAATGCAACTGGGCCATCCATAATATGGAGCGCTTTCCCGTGGATGTGAACCGGGCCCCTTTGAACGAGCTGCTGCGGGTGCCCGGCATCGGCCCCAGGAGCGCCAGAAGGATTATCGCGGCCCGGCGCACCGGCGCCCTGGGCATGACGGAGTTGAAAAAGATCGGCGTGGTGCTCAAGCGCGCCCAGTACTTCATACTGACGAGGGACCGTCCGGCGGGCCTTCGGATGAACAGGCAGACCGCGGCGCGGGCACTGATGGACCCGGCGAGCTTTTCCTACGGGTTGGAGCAACTGACGCTATTCACCGATACGGGACTTGCGCTGCCTGGCCCGGGGGACGTCAAATCCATTGAAGCGGCGAAAAAGGAGGCGGTATTATCAGTGGCGCAAAACCTTTAGCGGCGCCGTCATCCGGCGAATACATCTACGACGGCAGCCTCAGCGGCTTTTATTGCTGCGTATACCGGTGCGTTTACTCGGGACTGATGCCCGCCAGCATCGTGCCCGAAAGCCGCTGCCAGCCCGCTTTCTTTGCCCAGATGCGCATCGAAACGGACGAAAAGAGGGCCGGACGGGTACGCGATTCCATCTATGCCCGGATATCCCCTGCGGCGCTGGACCTTGTAGAGACGGTGTTTTTCAGCTGTATGCCCGACAAGGAGGCGGCGATGCTCCGCTTTCTCCTGAAGGCGTACCGACAGGGGCCCAAAGTGATGGATATGCTGGGCGATCCGGCGGTGGCGCCGCTTTTAAAGGCGGAAAAGCACCTTCTGGGAGAGCGGCAGCTGCTGCTGGGCTTCATACGCTTTTCGGACTATGACGGCAACCTGGCCGCCGCCATATCCCCGAAGAACTTTGTGCTGCCGTTTCTGGCGGATCACTTTATCCGCAGGTATTCCGGAGAGAACTTCATGATCTTCGACAAGGTGCACAAGGCGGCGCTGATCTACCAGGGCGGACGGGCCGGCATCATTTCGGTGGAGCATATCGAGTTTCCAGAGGCCTCCGTCGCGGAACGGCAGTACCGCACGCTGTGGAAACGGTTCTACGACACCATCGGCATAGAGGCCCGATACAACCCCAAATGCCGCATGACCCATATGCCAAAACGCTACTGGGAGAACATGCTGGAGGTGAAGGACCTGCTTTAAAGTTTAAGAAAATCGAAAGAATAAGAATTTCCACTTATTTTGTGATAAAATGCCTGCGGGATGATGCAGAACGGATACACCCGGGCGCTATGATGGGAGCAATCTACAAGGAAAGGAAGAAACTTCCATGAAAAAGACGGCCCTACTTCTCCTGCCGTTTATCTTTGCAGGCATATTTTTATCCGGGTGTGCCAGCATCGGACAGATCGAAGCTCCCGGCGTGAATATCGCAGGCGATGGGATCGGGCGCATGGATGTGGCCGCGGCTGTCCAGGTCGTTGCCATTGACGCGGGACACTCCAATGAACCGGGGGACAAGCATACCGATCCCGCGTACGATCCTGCCATGACGCCCGAATGGGTATTGAACGACCGCATCGCCGCCCGGGTGGAGAAAATCCTTGAGGACTACGACGTGAAGGTGGTGCGCACCGACGATGTCACCGGCGCCACCAACGTGCCGCTGGACGAGCGCTGCCGCATAGCGAATGAGGCCGGCGCCGACGTGTTTGTCAGCATCCATCACAATGCCGGCGGCGGTACGGGCATCGTGGTCTACAGGCATGAGCAGGCCGATGACCAAGACACCCGGGCGCTTCAGGATACGGTCTATGACGCGCTGATTGAAAAGACCGGCAATACCGGCAACCGCCGGACCCCGAAGGATACGGAGGACTTTTTAGTGCTCAGAAAGACCCGGATGCCCGCCGTTTTATGTGAAATGGGCTATATGGACCATCCGGTGGATACGCCTCTGATCCTCACGGAGGAATACGCCGAAAAGTGCGCCCAGGCGCTGGCCGAGGCGTTGGTTGCCTACGGAGGGCTCGAGAAGCGGTGAGGCGTTTATCCGCAAGGCGCCGCCTGTGCGGTGGGGCCGGTTTGCATTGGATAAGGGTGCAAAGGCCGTTTATCTGCAGGCGCAGGACAGATTTTCCAATATAGAAAAAGCCGCCGGGCTGGGTCCCGGCGGTTTTTGATCATCCGTTTAAATATAGGCGCGGGAAGGCGAAAAATCAGCCCTTGTAGTCGCTGCGCCGGTAGACGCGCAGGCCCACCCGGCTCATCAGCGCGATGGTGTCCCGTCCGGCGTCCTTGAATAACTGCTTGCCGCCTTCGGGCAGTTCGTCCCATTCCAGCAGATAGGGGGACGTCTTTTGCTCGACGCTGAAATCGGGTCCGTGTTTCCAGCCGTCGTCTTCCAGGCGGCCTTTCCACGCGGCGTGATGGGCTTTGCCCAGCTCCAGAATTTCGTAGGTCGTGAAGGAATCCACCGTCGGATAGCGGGTTTCGCCGGCGTCGTAGTAGCAGCCGATGCTCCTGAGGCACTCGCCCATCTGCGCCGCCTGCCCGATGAGCTGATGCTGCTGGGCCGGCGTAAGATTCTCCCATGGGGAAGGCGGCGCCTGGGCCAGCGGGCTGTCGTCCTGGCAGGCCTTTTCGTGCAGGACCCTGGCCAGGGGCATGGTGTAGCTTGAAAGGGACACGTCGCGAAGCACAAGGCGCATGAACGCCTCGGCGTTCACATGCAGGTTCAGTTGATCGAAAGAGGGGAGATCCGCCGCGTTCCAGCGCTTGCGCTCCCCGATACGGCTCATGTCCAAAATGGCCTGCATGCTCCTGGCGCCGTGACGGTATTCGGGTACCAGAAGCATGGCCCGAAGGACGTTTTCGTCGATGAAGGCGCCGTAGGCGTCCGCATCGTCCAGACCGAAGCGGCGCTCCAGCATCGTGCACAGAAGCAGCGCCCGGCGCAGGATGTAATTCTGGTCCTGGGCGTCTCTGGGATTGGGGCCCAGAACATTGATGGTGCCTCGCAGGCGGCTGACAAAATCCGGGCCCTTTACGTCCTGGAAGGCCTTTTTCTGCTTCCAGTGATCCGAGCGCATGGGCAGAGTGAAATTCTCAAAGCTGACGGCGGTGGCCCCCGCGAACACGAAAATACAGTTGCCGATGGGATGCACCTGTGTGCCGTCCTTGAATACGCCGTCCTGCATGGGCATCAGAAAGCTCTTGAGCCAGCCCAGGTCGCGGCCGTCCTTGTCCGAATCGAACTCGTCGAAAAAGACCAGAGGCAATTTGCCCATCAGCGCCACGTCGCGAATCCGGTGGAAGGCATAGGTCAAGTCCTGATCCGAAGTGAACTGGGAGACGTTAAAGGCGATGTCCTGCACCACGCCGGGCAATAGATGCGTGGCGATGCGTGTGACGCCGAATGTCTTGCCGCTGCCCGGCGCGCCGAATACGGCGATGGACAGGGGCTTTGTGGACTTGCTGGAGGCGTAGTGCAGGATCAGGTTCTTGATGTTCTGATACGCCTCGATCTCGCTGCGGTCAATGGTCACCAGGCTTCCCAGCTGCAGCCTGGGCAGGCCGCGCAGGTAATTGAAGCCGTAAAATACGGTGTTGAACGCCAGCGCCGCCGGCGTCTGGTCGTGGAAGCCGTCTGTGATGCACCAGTAGTTCGGATCGGAGCCCTCGGTGGGATCGGTGTCCGGCACCGAAAAGGTGCGCACCTTCATCTGGGCGATGAGGCTGTCGTTGAAGGTGATGCCCTGCCGCATCAGCTCGGGCAGGTAACCCACTCGAAGCAGCGACAGCGCCGCACGCATAATGATGTCGGCGGAAAGTTTCGCTTCGCCCTCCAGCACGCAGGCGAACTGCAGCGCCGTCTGGTAGACGATCATGGGCCAGGTGTCCGGAAGGAGCCCCACCGCCTGGTCCCGGGCGGTGCCCTCGGCGTTGCCGCTGGCCAGAATGATGCAGGCCTTGAGGCTGCCCGCCTCATTGCGGATATACACCGCCGCCTCCTCGGCGCAGGGGATCAGTATGTGCCCGGACAAGAGAAGATGCGACAGGTCATGATTGCTCCTGAACTGCCAGAGAAGATCGGTGGCGGTGCGCTCCCAGGAGATGCCCCGGGAGATCATGGCGCCGCTGCTTCGAAGAAGATCCGCGTCAACCAGAAGAAAACAGCGCCCGGACAGGGCCTTCATCTGATCGGACGAGGGAAGCCTCTTGTTGCTGGCCCACAGGACCAGGCCCGATTCGGGAACCTCGATATCGTCCCAGCCTTCGTCCCAGACCACGGCGGCATCCGCATCCTCGCAGGTGATGGTCATGGGATCGAAATCGCTGTAGCCGATGTGCCGGCTGACCAGGAAACGATCCTTCACCTCGTCCTTGGCCGGAGGATAGATGTTCAGCTCCATATATTCGGTTTTGCACTCATCGGGCAGCATATAGCGCTGCGAATCTTTATCGAGCATGGCGCCGATCTGCGCCGCGCCCGATCGAAGCGTGAACTGATGGTATATATCTTCTCCGGAAGAGGGCCTCTCCCCATAGAAAAACGTTCGTTTCCAGCTGTGGCCGGCCACCGCCAGCGATTGACTCATAACCTTTCCTCCTATAGGATGATAAGAGATGGTGATGGAAATTCATGCCATCACAACTCAAGTATATCGTGATTCATCCGGCGGCGCAAGCGAGCCGTTATCGGATATTGTGTGTCGAAACCGTGCATCTTAACGCAGAAAATCGACCGCTTACCGGCAAAGAACCTACCTGTAAGCCAAATCAGGTATCGCGCCGGCTGCAAGGCTGATATAATGCCACCAGGGAAAGGAGGGAAGCTCGTGAAGATAAAAATAGAGGTCACGGACGATCTTGCCGAGGACGAAATCACCATCCGCTGCAAAACGGTGGACGAAAATATCATGCGGCTGCACGACGCCATCCGCCAGCAGGCGCAAATGAGCCGCAAAATCGTCTTCTACAAGCAGAACCTGGAATGCTATTTTCCCATCGACGAGGTGCTCTTCTTCGAGACGGATGCGCAGCGGGTGTTCGCCCACACCGTGAGCGACAGCTATCGCATACGCCTTCGCCTCTATGAGCTGGAGGAAATGCTCCCCAAACAGTTTGTGCGGGCGGCAAAGTCCACCATCGTCAATACGTCCAAAATTTTTGCCATCACAAGCGACCTGACCGCCTCCAGATTGATACGGTTTTCCGGCACGCACAAACAGGTGTACGTGTCAAGACACTACTACAGGGCCCTCAGGGACCGGCTGACTGAAAGGAGCACTCATAATGAATAACAAAAATTGGTTTTGGGGCGTGTACCTGATACTGGCGGCGGCGCTTTTGATTGCCTCGCAGTTCGTATCCTTTGCCGCCATCGGCTTTTGGAGCATCGTGGCCACCATATTGCTGGTCGCCATGATCATCCAGAGCCTCATCCGCAGGCATTACCCGTTCGTGCTTGTGCCTGCGGCCATACTCTACGTGATTTACCAAAAACCCCTTGGCCTGGCCTACGTTTCGCCCTGGATGCTCATCACGGCGGCGGTGCTGGCCGCCATCGGCCTTTCGCTGATCTTCAGAAAGCATCCGGAGCACTTCTTCTGCTCGCATACCAAAGGGCATAGCCACGGAGCCTGCGAACATTACGCCGTCAGCGAAGCGGGCGAAAGCCAGGGCAATCAGGACGACAACAACCCTTATGCAAAGGTGCGTTTCGGCTCGGTGAGCCGCTACCTTCATTCCACAAACCTGACCGCGGGCCACTTTGCCGTCAGCTTTGGCGCCATCGAAGTCTTTATGGAGGAAGCCCAGATCGATCCCGCCGGCGCGCAGATTTTCCTGGAGTGCAGCTTCGGCGCCATCACACTGTATGTCCCCAAGCACTGGAATGTGGTGGACCGCACCAACAAGGCCTTCGGCGGCGTGGAGATCGATACGAGGATACACCGCCCGGCCGAAGGCGCGGCGCCCACGCTGGTGCTGACCGGCAACGTCAACTTTGGCGGCGTGGAGGTCCGGTACGTCTGAACCGCTGAAAATTCCGCGAAGCCATAAAGAAGCCATAAATCCGTCATCTTCAGGGCGGATTTATGGCTTTATCCGGGGTGTTTTGCAACGGCGCCATCATCAATAAGGCTGCCGGCCTGCACTATCTGGCCTGCGGATATACCGGGGCGAGCGCCGTCGGGCAAGAGGGGACTATCCGCTCAGGGTGCCGGCAAATAAATCATAAAGCCGGGGCAGGGTCCGCTTTAAATTGACGGGGCGGCCCTGACGGCCCATGTAGCAGTGCCCGCTTTCGCCGACGGTTCTCAATTGGCCCGTCTCGCTGTCCTCGATGCGGTACGCAACCGTCATGCGCGCAGGCGTCATGGCGGTGATGCGGCTGTAAATCTTTACCGTCTCGCCGTAGCGGATCATGGATTTATACTCGGCTGATACGGACAGCACAGCGAAGCTGACGCTCGCATCCTCGGCATTTTTATAGGTGAAGCCAAGCTGCTCCATGAAGTCGGTTCTGGCCTCCTCAAACCACCGGATGTAGTTGGCGTGGTGGATGATGCCCATCTGGTCGGTTTCATAGTACTGTGTTTTGCGGATATAAGGCTTGATTTCCATACTCGTCCTTTCAGCATCCGATGGGGCAGGGGGCGCTATCGCTCTAAAGGGCCTTTTCGTACAGGTAAAACAGCCCTTTGCGGAAATGTACGTCGCCCACGTAACGGTATCCGTTGTTCTCATACAGGCGCAGGGCATGGGGGTTTAGGGAAAAGGCGTCCAGACGCATGGATCCGGCGCCGTTTTCCCGGGCGTAACGCTCCGAGCAGGCAAGGGCGCGCGCGGCGATACCCCTGTTCTGGTACCTGGGGTCCACGCACAGCCGATGAAGCACGTAAAAGGGTTCGCCATAGCGCCACGGGGCCCCGTGATACTGCTCGTCGCAGTCCCGGTTCAAAGTGAATGCGCAGGCGATCTCACCATCGCAGAGAAGCACAAACATCTCGCCCGCCGCAATGTCGCTTTGGATGTCCGGCCTTGCCGGATAAACCTCGTCCCATTGCGGGATGCCGCATTCGTTCATATGGCGT
>JBMNQS010000022.1:0-29812 GCA_050944255.1 Christensenellales bacterium
GCTGCTGCCGCGATATGCGCGGCCTGCTGCCGGGCTACCGTTTCAAGGCGTATTACTCCATGAAGGCCAACAACAACATCGAGCTTTTAAAAATCATCCGCCAGGAGGGGCTCTTTGTGGACGCCATGAGCCCGGGCGAAATTCTTGTGGCGCAGAAGGCGGGCTTTACGCCCGATGAGATTCTATGCGTGTGCAACAACATTTCGCTGGATGAAATGCGCTTTGCCATGCGGGCGGGAGCCATTTTGTCGCTGGACTCTCTGTCTCAGCTGGAAATGTTCGCCGGAGAATTCCCCGGCCGGAAGGTGGCGCTGCGCTTCAATACCGAACGGGGCGCCGGTCATCATGAAAAAGTGGTGACCGCCGGCAAGAACACCAAGTTTGGCATCGGCATGTATGACATCGATAAAGTCAAGGCCATTTTGAAGCAGTACGATCTGACGCTGGCGGGCATCACCCAGCACATAGGTTCCCTGGTGCTGACGCCCGAGCCGCTGGCCGACAGCATGCACCCGCTGCTGGAGGTGGCCATGCAGTTCCCCGGTCTTGAGTTCATCGATATGGGCGGCAGTTTCGGCGTACCCTATAAGCCCGATGAGCAGGCGCTGGACTTAAAGGCGCTTTCCGCGGCGCTCAGCGCGGTCATCGAGCCGTTTTTGGAAAAATACGATAATCGCGACGTCTGTTTCAGAAGCGAGCCGGGCCGCTATGTGGTGGCCGAATCGGGCACCCTTTTGGGCACCGTGCAGGCGGTGAAGGAAAACCACGGCACCGTCTATGTGGGCACCGATATGGGTTTTAACGTGTTGCAGCGGCCGGTGATGTACGGCTCGTACCACCACATGGTGCTGATGCGCGCGTGCTGCTCCATGCCCATCGGGCCGGTGACCATCGTGGGCAACATCTGCGAAACCGGCGATATACTGGCCAAGGACCGCGCGTTTCCGCTGCCCCAGGAAGGCGACGTGATCGCGGTGATGACGGCGGGCGCCTACGGATTTTCCATGGCCTCCAATTACAATTGCAGGCTCCGCCCGGCGGAAGTGCTCGTGGAAGAGAGCGGCGCGTTCAGGCTGATCAGAAGGCGCGAAACACTGGAGGATTTGCTGGCCCAGTATGAAACCGAGTAATGCGCAAGGGCGCGCCGCGCCGCGGCGTGCCCTTTGCAATGATCCATTGGGCCGATTGGCCGCAAAAACAATCCCTGCTCATCAAATGAACAAAAACAACATTTCGGCGTCCTATATCCGATGGGATTTTGCCGCTTCGGCGCAAGCATAAAAAACCGTGTTTCCAGGTAAAGGCACATGCCGCGCTCTCCCACGGAGGCAATATGCAGGAAAAGAAAAAGACATCCGCAAAACGCAGGACAATTTTCGGCGCGCTCTACATCGTCGTGATCTCGGGCGTGGTGGTCTTTTTCGCGCTGCGCGAAAACATACTGGAAGACATAATGCAAGCCCTTGCGAATCTTTTGCCCGGCTGGCTCGTCATGGCGGCGCTGGCACTGGCCTTATTTTTTGTCTTTGACGCGCTGAGTCAGTGGTTTGCCGTGCGCAGCATTCTAAAGGGCGTGCGCATCGGCTTCTGGCAGACGCTGAAGATATGCGCCATCGGCCAGTTTTACAACGCGGTTACGCCCACGTCTTCCGGCGGGCAGCCCTTTCAGGTCTACTACATGAAAAAACAGGGCGTGCCCGTAGGCACCAGCTCTTCGGTGATGCTCATTAAGCTGGTACTGTATGAGGTTTCGATGCTGTTGATGGCTGTGGGCGCCATGATCCTCTACGACCGCACTATTGAGGCGCGGTATTCCGCTTTTGTGGCGCTGGCGGCCGTTGGCATTGTACTGGCGGTTCTCACCATCATCATTGCGCTGACGGCCATGATGAACATTAAACTGACCATGCGCCTGACCGACGGCCTGCTGAAACTGTTCGTCAGAATAAAGCTGGTGCGTCATCCGGATAAAACCCGGGCGAGGGCATATCAGATTCTGCAGGACTTCCATCAGTGCCGCGAATTCCTCGCGAAAAAACCGGGGCATACCTTCACGATGTTTTTGTTCGTGTTTGCCCATATGTTCAGTTATTTCGCCATCGTGTACTTTGTGTACCGTGCCTTCGGCCTCCAGGCCCACAGTCCGCTGACGGTGATCCTCCTGCAGGCGTTCTTCCATATATCGGTGGCCTACTTTCCCATGCCGGGTGCCAGCGGCGCGTCCGAGGGGGGATTCCTGCTGTTCTACCGTCACTTTTTCACGCCCAAGATTGTCTTTACCGCCATGCTGATATGGCGGGCGGTCACCTATTACGGAAAGATCGCCATCGGCGCCGCCGTCATCATCGGGGATACCGCCGCCAAAACAATGAAGGGGCGCGGCAAATCCGCAGAAGCGCCGCAAATAAAGCCGGGCGAGGAAATATAGGCCGAACAGGCAGCTTTCGGCGCGGCGGGACGACCCGCGGCGCCTCGTTTTTGCGGCGCACTTTGCCCAAGCGGCGGCCCGCGGGGAAGGAAGCCGGCCGCGGGCGGAAGGTGCCAGAAAACGGCATTCCTTGACGTTAAATATCAGAAGGTTTATAATGTTGAAATCTGGGGCCGCGAGGCCTTCATGGAGGTTTGAAGATGGGTAAAGTCACGTTTAACGAGGAAAGATGCAAAGGCTGCGCGCTTTGCGTCGAGGTCTGTCCCACCAAAATTCTGCGTTTGAGCGAAAATGCCATCAATTCCAAAGGATACCGTCCGGTGGAGTGCATCGATATGGACCGCTGCATTGGCTGTGCCAACTGCGCGCGCATGTGCCCGGATGTGGTCATTGAAGTAGAGCGTTAGGAAAGATTTGTTTGAGGAAGGAAGTGTGCTTATGGCCAGAAAATTGATGAAGGGCAACGAAGCCATCGCGGAGGCCGCTATACAGGCGGGCTGCACCATGTTTTTCGGTTATCCCATTACGCCGCAGAACGAACTGCCCGAATATATGTCCCGCAGACTGCCCGAAACGGGCGGCTGCTTTCTGCAGGCCGAAAGTGAAGTGGCGGCCATCAATATGGTGTACGGCGCCGCCGGCGCCGGCGCCAGGGTGATGACCTCCAGCTCGTCCCCCGGTATCAGCCTGAAACAGGAGGGCATCAGCTACATCGCCTGCGCCCAGCTTCCCTGCGTCATCGTGAACATGGTGCGCGGCGGCCCCGGCCTGGGCGGCATCCTACCGGCGCAGTCGGACTATTTCCAGGCCACCAAGGGCGGCGGCCACGGCGATTACCGTATGATCGTACTGGCGCCCGCCACGCTGCAGGAAGCGGCGGAATTGATGGCGCAGGCGTTTGACTTGGCGGATTTCTACCGCATGCCCGTGATGCTCATGGGCGACGGCATGCTGGGCCAGATCATGGAGCCGGTGGACCTGGACGCCATCGGGCGCAGCAACATGCCCCTGCCCGAAAAGGACTGGGCGGCTACCGGCTGGGACGGAAAGAGCCGTGAGCGGGCTATTATCAACTCCCTTTTGATCGAAGCGCATGTGCTGGAGGCGCATATCCGGCACCTGGAGGAAAAATACGCGGACATTGCCGAAAAACATACCCAGGTGGCGCTGGAGAAGGCCGACGACGCGCAGATACTGGTGGTGGCCTACGGCACTACGGCGCGCATCGCCAAGGCGGCCGTCGACCAGGCCAGGGCAGAGGGCATCCGTGCGGGGCTGGTCCGCCCCATCACGCTGTGGCCGTTTCCGACGGAGGCCATTGCCAATCTGGCGGCCAAGGACGATGTGAAGGGGCTGTTGACGGTGGAGATGTCCTCGGGCCAGATGGTGGAGGACGTGCGCCTGGCGGTGAACGGGGCCAAACCGGTCCGCTTCTTCGGCAGGACCGGCGGCGTGGTTCCCTCCGCCGAGGAGATTCTGGACCAATTGCGCGCAATGAACGGAGGGGAATAACCATGGCGAAGGTATTTGCAAAGACAAGTTTATTGACCGATGTGCCGACACATTACTGCCCCGGCTGCACCCACGGAATCGTGCACCGTCTGCTGGGCGAGTGTATCGAGGAATTAGGCATGAAGGAAAAGGCCATCGGCGTGGCCCCGGTGGGCTGCGCGGTGTTTGCCTATAACTACTTCAACTGCGATATGCTCCAGGCGGCCCACGGCCGCGCCCCGGCGGTGGCCACCGGCGTCAAGCGCGTGCACCCGGACGCGCTGGTATTCACCTACCAGGGCGACGGCGACCTGGCCAGCATCGGCGCGGCGGAGATCGTGCACGCGGCCATGCGCGGCGAGAAAATCACCGTCATCTTTATCAACAACGCTATCTACGGCATGACCGGCGGCCAGATGGCCCCCACCACGCTGCCCGGACAGGTGACCACAACATCGCCCTTTGGCAGGGATTCGGACCACTGCGGCATGCCGCTGAAGGTGTCCGAAATGCTGGCCACCATCGATGGCGCCACCTACGTGGAGCGCGTCATGGTCACCGATCCCAAACATGTGAACATCGCCAAGCGCGCCATCAAAAAGGCGCTGCAGAACCAGATCGACGGCAAGGGCTTCTCCATGGTGGAGGTGCTCTCCAGCTGTCCCACCAACTGGGGTATGACGCCGCAGGAGGCGCTGGAGTTCGTCAAAGACGATATGACCCAATACTTCCCGCTGGGACTTTACAGGGAGGCGCAATAGATGGAACATAAAATCATCATCGCCGGCTTCGGCGGACAGGGCGTACAGTCCATGGGCCAGATGCTGGCCTACGCGGGCATGCTCGAGGGCAAGGGCGTCTCCTGGCTGCCGTCCTACGGCCCGGAAATGCGCGGCGGCACCACCAACTGCAACGTGATCATCGCCGATGGCGGGGTGGGCTCCCCCGTGGTGACGCGGGCCACCAGCGTCATGGCGCTGAACCTGCCGTCGCTGGATAAGTTCGAAAACAGCGTGGTGCCCGGCGGCGACCTTTACATCAACAGCTCGCTGGTGGACAGAAAGTGCGCCCGCGACGACATCAACGTCTACTACATCCCCTGCAATGAGCTGGCCGCCCAGATCGGCAACGCCCGCGTGGCCAATATCGTCATGCTGGGCGCGTTCCTTGAAAAGAGCAAGGCCGTTTCCATCCAGAGCGTACTCGACGCCATCCCAGGCGTGCTGGGCGAACGCAAAAAGAATCTGGTGCCCATCAACAAAGTGGCCCTGGAAAAGGGCGCGACGCTGGTTTGATGTTTATCCGGGCGATGCCCGGGCCTGTTATATACTATACGCCGGGCTCTGCCCGGACCCGCTTAAGGGGAATTCTTTGAAAAGAATTCCCCTTAAGAATCCCCAAGAAACTTTACATCCGGCGGCTTTGCCGCCGGGGAGGGAATAAAGTCTTTTTGGGCTGGTGAAAAACAGAGCACCTTTTCGCCGGCTTTCCTCCCCGCGAAGCGTATAAAAGTCTTTTTGGAGTTCTTAGAACCTTTTTCTTCCAGAAAAAGGTTCTAAGCGGTCCGGGCAGCGTCCGGCGGGTTCCAAGGGCGGAGCCCTTGGCGTTACCCGGCCTATTATACCGGGCAGAGCCCTTGGTGCTGCCTGACCCTTACCGGATTCTTCCAGTTCGCCTTTGCGGCAATTGTGATAAAATGGGGGTTGGACAAATATTGCGGAGGATAGAAGATGGCGTTTACGGGCTTTACCAAACGGACGATAGAATTTTTCATGGCCATTGCGTTTCAGAATGACGCGGAGTTTTTCAATGAAAACAGGTCGTGGTACAAAAAGGAAGTGCAGGAACCTTTAAAGCAGCTGTGTGCGGCGCTTTCGCCCACCGTTTTACAAATCGACCCGCAGGTGGACACAAGGCCAGGCCGTGTGGTGTCCAGGATACGGCGCGACACCCGGTTTTCCAGGAACAAGCTGCCGTACAGGGACCATATGTGGCTGTCCTTCCGCCACAGCGGCGTGGGGATCGCCCAGTCGTGCAATTATTATTTTGAGATTGAGCCTGCCGGCGCGGGCTGGGGCATTGGGTTTTATCAGGCGACGCCCGCCCAGATGAAGCTGATCCGCGGGCATATCCTGGCGCGGAAGAACGAGTTTATGCGGATTATTAAAAAGCTTGATTCCGATAAATTCACGCTGGGAGGCGACGATTACAAGCGCCTGCCCAAGGAGGCGGAGGACGCTCCGGAGGCGCTGATGCCCTGGCTCAGGAAAAAGAGTTTTTACGTGCACCGCGATATCGCGCTGGAACCGTACGTATTCACCGGCGGGCTGGCGGACGTCTTAAAGGCCGACTATGAGCAGTTGGCGCCGCTGTACCGGTTTATGCGCCGCGCGCTGCGCGAGGGGGAAGAACAGGCCTGAGAAGGCCCCGTATCCCTGCCGGCATGTTTTTTTTCGACAATCTTCCATTATTCCCCGGAATTTGGTACAATGTCAGATGTGGATATGGCGCCTGAGCGCAGCGGAATGAGGATTTGTCATGCGGAAGAATCTGTGGATTGAAAGACTGGACAAACAGTGCATCATAAAGCCGATTGAATCACCGGACATGGAGCCGGTTTTGGACATATCCCTGATACGGCAGATCAACCGGAATCTGGCGCGTTTTTTCGACCTGTATGAATTTATGCTGGTCAAAGGCCGCAAAGATATGGAGCAGATGCCCACGCCCGACGGCATCATCCGCCTGACGGCAAAGGCCAGCCGGCGCAATGAACAGTACGTGATGTTCTACGCCATCAGCCCGCTTTTGATACAGCATGACTTTGACGAACTGTCCGCCAGACAAAGGGAGGCGGTCACCGAGGAATTGGGACTGGCCGAGCCCATCACCCGGCAGCAGTACATGCTGTACAGCCCGCAGGTGTTCAATATTGTGGCGGTGGACAGTCTCTTTACGCTGATCAAGAGCCTTGAAAGCATTGGCTGCAAGACGATTAAGGACCTGTTTCCCGTGCTGTGCAAGCTCTGCCGCGCCGTGCAGACGCTGGAGGACGGGCATGAGCTGGTGTTTGATTATGCCGACGAGGGCATCTTTGACATTATCGTAGATAAGTGGAAGGACCGGGTGGGCGAGTACGTGGACAGCCGCGACCCCATGCTGGAGGCGCCTGTGCAGGCCGCCGGCGAGATCACGGCCCAGCAGGAGTATCTGCCCGAGACGGAACTCCAGGAGGCGATCCGTCTGGCCACCGCCCCGGATTCGCAGGCCTGGGAGACCGTGCCCGAGGCAGCGGCGCTTCCTGAACCTGTTATTGCCGCGCCCGAGCCCGCCGCCGAGCCTGAAATCGTGGCGGCCATCAAGCCTGAAGGCGCGCCCGCCGTCGAGGGTGGGTTCTTCCGGTGGGAAGACGCCGGCGGACAGGCGGCCGGGAATGAAGTCCATGACGCGGATAAAACGCCGCCTGTCGCGCTCCAAGCGGAAATGGCCGCCGTGCAAGTGGAGAAGGCTCCCGGCGAAGAGCCGGGCGCGCCGGCTTTTTCCGATGCGCCGGATGAGCAGCTTCCGCAGGCCGGTGAGCTTTCCGATACGGCCGCCGCTGCGCCCGATACGCAGGATGATTTGAACGTCGGGGAAGCCCGCAGGATGGTCGAATCGGCTCAATCGCGGCTGGGCGCGCTATTGTCCGAGCAGACGGACGTGGAGCCGCCGCAGATTCCGCAGGCGCTGAAGGAAACCACCGCCAAGCGGCAATTGTTCGGCCCCAAACTGAAAATGCCGCAGATGAAGGCGATAGAGATCGAACTGACGCCGCCGCCCGCATCGCCGGTAGTGGAGCAGAATCTGGAAATGCCCCTTCTTCGAAAGCCCAGGCCGCAGATGCCCGATCCAAAGACAATGCAGGCGCTGGGCGAGGCGCTGGATACGCCGGTGCCCGCCGCGTCGGACTATCTGCCCAGCCAGGAGGAGCTGCTCGCGTTTTTCGGGACGCCCGCCGAGGGTACGGATTCGTATCAAAAATCCAGGGAGGCGCTTCACCGCTGGATGGACCAGGACATTGTGGCGCCGAACATCGACGTTCAGGTGCCCGACGTGGTGCTGCAGTCGCTGGGCATGCCGGTGAAGGAAGTGACCACCTTCTCCGGGGAGCTGAAAGAGCACGCCGCCGATGTGATGGCGGAGGTGCCCCTTGAGGTGTCCGGGCAGGAGCACGCGCAGCTGGACGCGTACCTGGAAAAGGTCATGGAAGCCATGGACGCGGTGTCGGTGGAGGTCGTCGGCATACAATTGCCGCCGCAGGAAAAAGAAAGGCCGCCGGCGCCTTACGAGCAGCCGCCGGAAGATATGATGGGCGAGCGTGCGGAGGATGCGCGCCGGTGGCGGATTAGTTTTGAAGAAGAGACGTTTAAAGAAGAGGCGTTTGAAGAAGAAGCGGAAACGTCACCTGAACCCGTTTCGGCGCCCGCCGCAAAAACACGGGAGGAGATCGTGCCGGCGGCGGAGCGGCCGCCGGCAGAGGCGCCGCCGGCCGCCGATGAGAGCATCATCCTGCCGCCGGATGTTCCGGAAAAAACCGCCATGCCGCCCGCCGGCGGAGCGCCGGTGATGACGCCGCCGCAGCAGAAGGCGCGGCAGCAGCAGGGCATACAGGCAGAAAAGACGCAAGCCGCGCCGGAAAAAGTGATCGTTCTGCCGCCGGCAATGCCCGAGCCTGAGGCACAGGCGGAACAGGTATCGCGCGAACCCCAAGCGCTGGCGGAGCCCGCCCAGGCGCCGCAAACGCAGGACGATGCCCCGGAACAGCCGACGGAAAAAGCCGCGCCGCAGAAGATTCAGCCCGCCGAAGCGCCGCAGGAGGTTCTGCCCGAAGTCAAGCCGCTTGAAATCAAGCATCTGACGCCGGAAGAACAGGAGGCGCTGACGGCCATCGTTGAGTTTGAGGAGATGCAGGGCCTTCTGGCGGTGGATCAAAAGACGCCGACGCAAAAGGCGCTGGAGGATCCGGAGCTTGTGGCCATCAACCGGCAGGAAAAGGCGCTGATGGAAAAGCTGGAGGCGCTGCGCAAAAACGAAAGTGAAGACAGCAGGGGCATGCAGGAGATTCTCGAGCAACTGGACGAATTGATCGCCCGCAAGCTGGAGGTGGTCAAGGCCGCCGCCATAAAGCGCCATGAGGAAGAGCGCGCCCTGCGGTTAAAACAGGAGCGGGAAAGGGAAAAGTACCTGCACCTTGTGCCCGACAGCGCGTCCTATGCGCCGCCCAGCGAGCAGAGCACCGCCGCCAAGCAGGCCATCGTCACGCGAAACAAGCGTACGGCCCGCCATACGGCTTCATGGATTAAAAAGAGACAAAAAAAGCAAAAATAAAAGCAAATAAAAACTTAAGGAGCAAAAATGATTACCACGTTTCGGATTATCGTGATCATCGCCGCGCTTGGCGTGTCCATCTGGTGCCTGACGGCAGCGCTGGTCAACCTGTCTAAAATCAAGAAGAACCGTTCCTCCAGTTTCGGGAAGGGCATGTGCGTTTACCTGATCGTCGTAAGCGTGATACTGGCGCTGGAGGCGGGACTGTTCCTGGCGATGTGACGCCGCAAGTGCGCCGGTAATTGGATGATGCGTTGATAAGGGGGGCTTTATCGTCGTGAATCGCGCGAAGATGCCGTCGGGGTTTTATATCTATTATACGATCATGTTCATGGGTGTTGCGTGCAACAGCTTTTTTTCACTGTTTTTTCAGGACGTGGGCATGACGGCGGCGCAGATCGGCCTGCTGTTCGGCCTGGCGCCGCTGGGCGGGCTTCTGGCCCAGCCCATGCTGGGCGCGCTGACGGACCGGTCCAAGTATAAAAACTATGTGCTGTACCTGATCATTGCGTGCAATTTTATCGTCATTTTGTGGATGCGCAGCGTCACGGCCCTCTGGCTGCTGTCGGTGCTGTATCTTATTTTTGTCAGCTTGAACAACTGCC
Source organism: Christensenellales bacterium (assembly GCA_050944255.1). Classification (GTDB taxonomy): domain Bacteria; phylum Bacillota; class Clostridia; order Christensenellales; family Maliibacteriaceae; genus JBMNQS01. The sequence continues at coordinate 9,892 of JBMNQS010000022.1, forward strand.
TGATACCGGTGCAGGATACCATCACGCTGGACTACGTCTCCGCCAACGGCGGCGACTACGCGCCGGTGCGCATGAGCGGCACGCTGGGCTACGTGGTGATGGCGGTGATCGTCGGGCCTCTGATTACCGGTTCGGTTCAAACGGTTTTATTGATTTATCTGGTGCTTTTGGCGCTGGTGCTTTTGGCGGCGACGCGGCTGCCCAAAGTGCCCGGCTACCGCAAAAAGGGCCAGAAGCACAGCATACTGGGCATCATCCGGGAGAGGGAGATGCTGCTGATACTGCTGTGCCTGTTCTTTTTGTATATAAACCTGTCCTTCGACGGCACGTTCACGCCGCCCTACGTGATCCGCCACGGCGGCACCACCACGACCGTGGGCCTTGTCATGGGTATGCGGGCGCTGTCGGAAATACCGTTCTTTCTGCCCAGGGGGCGAGCCTGGATCGCAAAGATGGGCGTCAACAGGATGATGCCGGTGTGCATTGTCCTGCAGTCTCTCCGCTGGCTTGCCATGGCGGCCTGGCCGCATCCGGCGGTGTTTGTTGCGGCGGCGCTGCTGCACGGCCTGACGATAGTGGTCAGCTCGGTATCCATTGTGCATTACATCAACGATCACGTGTCCCGGGAGCTCAAAGCCTCCGGACAGATGGCCATGACGCTGTTTTCCGTGGTGCTTGCCCGGTTCGTGGGCAATGTGGCCGGCGGCGCGCTGGTGGATCTTTTCGGCGAGTTTGGCCTGGATGGCGCCAGGATGGTGTATTTTATCATGGTGCCGCTGGCGGCGCTGGTACTGTGGGTATGGGGACGGCCGCTTTTGAAAATCGGCAGGCAGCGGGAACTGGAAGAAATGCTGCCGGGGAAAGCCCCGTAAAGCAGGATCGGGCAGGCGCGCGAAGCAAGTGACGGGCGGCGGCACGCCGCCGCGGCAAAGGGGGAGAACATTGGCCGGGCAAGAAAAGCAAAGAGTGCCAAAGGTATTCTACGTATATTATTTTTTAGTCTTTACGGCGGTGGCCTGCAATAATCTTGTGTCCCTGTACTTCCGGGAGGCGGGCATGACCGATTCGCAGATGGGGCTTTTATTCGGCCTGGCGCCGCTGACGGGGCTTGTGGCCCAGCCGCTGATGGGCACCATTGCCGACCGGTCCAAGTACAAAAACTACGTGCTGTACATTATTTTGGTCTGCAATATCATCGCCATACTGCTTCTGCGCTCGGCCAGGGCATTGCTTTTAATGGCCGTCATACAGATTTTTTTCACCGCCATCAACAACTGCCTGATACCGGTGCAGGACACCATCACGCTGGACTACTGCCATAAAATCGGCGGCGAATTCGCCCCGATACGGCTGTCGGGCACCATCGGCTACATCGTGATGGCGGCCATCACCGGCTATATCATGACCGGCAGCGCCGGAAATCTGCTGTACGTCTACATAGTGCTGTTCGCGCTGACGCTGGCGGCGGCCACGCGCCTTCCCAAAGCGCCCGGTTACCGCAGAAAGGGCGAGAAACACAATGTGCTGGGCATATTGAAGGTGAGGGAAACGCGGCTGATCCTGTTTTCGATCTTCTTTCTTTATTCGTGCATGGGCTTCAACTACACGTTCCAGCCCCCCTACATCACCCAGTACGGCGGCACCGCCGCCCATATGGGCATTGCCCTTGCCGTCAGCTCCATCACCGAACTGCCGTTTTTTACCCCGTGGGGCAGGCGGTGGATACGAAAGATGGGCATCGGCCGGCTTCTGATCGTCTGCAACGTCATGATGGCCGTCCGGTGGTCTCTGATGGCGGCTTTCCCGATTCCGTGGGTGATTATCCTGGCCAACGCCCTGCACGGCCTGTCGGTGGTGGTGGGTACCGTAGGGGTGGTGCAGTACATCAACGACCGGGTGCCGCCGGCGCTCAAGGCGTCCGGACAGATGGCTCTGACGCTGTTTTCGGTGGTGCTGGCCAGGTGCATCGGCAATATGGCCGGCGGCGCGCTGGCGGATTTGTTCAATTCTATGGGCATCGAAGGCGTCCGTATGGTATACTTGCTTATGGTGCCGTTGTCGGTGGTGGTGTTTTTTGTATGGATGCTGCCGCTTTTAAAGGTCAGCAGAAAGCAGGAAGAGGAGGAGCATCCTGCCGCGGCGGATCCAAGCTGAGCGCCATGGCCCGGCATCCACCCGAAGGAGCGCCGGTGGCCGGGAAGCGTAAAGGCCCCACGCATCAAAACATACTGCTAAAGGAGGCTATTTTTATGACTAAACCAACGATTGGATTTATAGGGCTTGGCATCATGGGCAAACCCATGAGCAAGAATCTGTTGAAGGCGGGCTATCCGCTTAAAGTGTTCGATTTGAACCGTGACGCCGTGGAGGAAGTGGCGGCAGCGGGCGCCTCGGCCGCCCAAAGCGTGGCCGAGGCGGCGAAGGACGTGGATATCCTCATCACCATGCTGCCCAATTCGCCCCAGGTGGAGCAGGTGGTGCTGGATCAGGACGACGCGGTGATCACCGCCGTCAAGCCCGGCGCCATTGTGGTGGATATGTCCTCCATCGCTCCCTTGGTAAGCAAAAAAGTAGGCGAGGCCCTGGCGGAAAAGGGCGTCATATTCTTCGACGCGCCGGTGTCCGGCGGGGAACCCAAGGCCATCGACGGCTCGCTTTCCATCATGATCGGCGGGCCGCAGAAACATTTTGAAAAGATCGAGCCGGTGATGCTGACCATGGGCGCCTCGGCGGTGCTGGTGGGCGACGTGGGTTCGGGCAATACCACGAAGCTGGCCAACCAGATCATCGTGGCGTGCAACATCGCGGCGCTTTCCGAGGCGCTGATACTGGCGCAGGAGGCCGGCGTGGACGGCCAGAAGGTCTTTGAGGCCATCCGCGGCGGGCTGGCGGGCTCCACCGTCATGGAGGCCAAGGCGCCGATGATGCTTTCGGATAATTTCAAGCCCGGCTTCAGGATTGACCTTCACGTGAAGGACCTGAACAATGTGGTGGAGACGGCTTCGGCCATCGACGCGCCCATCGATCTGACAAACGTGGTGCTTGAGATGATGAAGAAGTTGCAGCAGGACGGTAAAGGCGCCCTGGACCACAGCGCGCTGTACCAAATTTATGAGGACCGCGTAAAATAATAGAAAAAAGGATTAGGGTTTCTATGACAGCGTTTGATTGCGAAGTTGTCGGCAAGATCGGCTCCATGGCTTTGATCAGCAAAATGGACAACGACGTGGACTATAATATCTTTTCAAGAATCGGGAATCAATTGAAGCCCGGCATGATCTGGGTCAGCTCCGGCGCCACGGAGATCGGCCGGCTGGACTATATGAAGCGCAACGGCGGCAAAGAGCTGGAACTGCCCGCCGACGACGCCAAGACGGACTACAGCGCCCAGGGGCAGGCCATACTGATGGGGCTGTACCGCCAGTTTATCCCACCGGAGTATTCGGTGCGGCAGGTGCTGGTGGAGCATCAGCACTTCAACGATCCGCCCAAAAGGGAGCATATCCGCCAGTTTCTGATCCGTGCCGCGCAGCAAAACGCGATCCCCATCATCAACTATAACGACCCGGCCAGCCCGGAGGAGAACCGGCGCATGGAGCTGCGGGAGCTGCGGGAGCACGCCGGTGAGAGCCAGCACATTGTGGAACTTGTGGACAACGATGAGACGGCGGCCTACGTGGCGGTGCTGATGAATGCCAGGAAGCTGGTGATCATGACCAGCGTGGAGGGCATATACCGCGACCCGAACGATCCGTCCACGCTGATCCGCGAGATTTCCGGCAAGAACGTGGCCGAGGTGGAGGAAAATATCCATCTCTGCCAGCAGAATTGCGTCGGGGCGTCCAGGCAGGGCGCAGGCGGCGCTTGGGCGAAACTGCAGTACATCGTGGAGCCTGTGCGCCGCGGCACCAGGGTCATTATCGGCCACGCGCGCCATCCCCTCGGCGATCTATTGGAGGAGAAGGTGCCCTGCACGGTGATCGGAGTGCGCTGACGGCGCTTCAGGTATTTACAGGTTCAGCATGCGCCCCGGCAATACCGCCGGGGCGCTTTTTGTTTCATTAGTAGATTGCGCCGATTCCGTATGGTAAAATAATCTAAAAGCAGGGTATGAGGAGGCGCGTATCTGATGAAAAAGCAGGTTAAGATACTGGCGGCCATGCTGGCCGTCATACTGCTTGTGACGGGATGCTTCAAGCCCCGGGAACAGCCTGAACCGTACAACCGCCTTGACCCCATAGGCGGATTGAGGGACGGCATACTGGAAAGCAAAAACCAAAAGGTCATTACAAAGAACAAAGATTTTTATCTCAAGGACAGCGGCCGGGAACAAATATATTTAAAAAGCATAGATTATTACGGCAAACAGGCAACTTTTCAATATGTTACGAAACAAACTATAAATTCGGAAGGCGTCCATGAGGAGCCCCAATATTTTTTATATGTAATACACGGCACCCTGAAAGAAGATGAGACGCTGAGCGACGCCATGTTAGAAGTTTCCCTGCTTATACACGATGATATTGTTGAGGCATACGGGGAGGCAAAATCCAGTTACGCCCTTGATCCCGATGCGCCTGATGATGAGAATATGACCGATCTTGAACGGACCTACGGCCAGGCGGTAAACATGGGACGTTTGGAGTATTCCTGGGAGAATGATGGTAGTTTTTGCAACCTGAGCGTGAGCTATATTGAGTCTTTTTATACGATCTATACGATCTGGGTGGGTTTTTATTCAGACCCCGATAAAAAACCCCAATAAAGTTAAAACGCGGGAATAAGCATGGTATTTGTTGGTATTTAACGCATGCACAAGGCGCGGCAAACCGCCGCGCCATTTTTGCGGTGAGTGCGGCGGCGTCACAGCGGAAAAGTGAGGCGCGCGCGGCGCTGAAAGTAAATCGCGGCACCCCTTTCTTAAAAGCGCCCGATGGGGTATAATAAAAGCCAGTATTCCAAAGGGGGAATGGCGTATGATTGAAATCATCGCGGGCAAAAAGGGCTCGGGCAAGACAAAGAAGCTGCTGGACCAGGTGAACCTGGCGGCGCAGCAGAGCCGCGGCAATATTATTTTCATCGACGACGACAAGGATTACCTCTACGACGTATCCAGCAAGGTGCGTTTCATAGACGCCAGCGAGTACGATATCGACAGCCCCAAGATGTTCTATGGATTTTTGTGCGGCCTGGCGGCGCAGGACTATGACCTGGAGGCCATCTATATCGACGCGTTTGTGCGCATCGTAAAGCACCCCATGGACGAACTGGAGTGGCTGTTTGAACACATGATGATTTTAGCGGACAAGGCCGGGCTGAAACTGGTGCTGAGCGTATCGGAAGACGCCGGGAAACTGCCGGAGTATGCCAAAAAATACTTGCAGGCGTAGATAAGAACCTTTGCAGGAGGTAGGACTTTGATCAAGTATTGCAGCACCCGCGACGCCTCGGTGCGAAAAGACGGCGCGCAGGTGATTCTGGAAGGGCTTGCCGCAGACGGCGGGCTGTACGTACCCGTGGAAATTCCCCCCGTTTCCCCGGATTTTATTTCGGCCATGGCGCATATGGACTACGCCGACCGCGCCTCTGCGGTGATGGCGCTCTATCTGGAAGATTACACAGACGAAGAATTAACGAATATTACGGCCGAAGGCTATCGTCACGGCCGCTTTGACGATGCGCGGGTGGCGCCGGTGGTGTCTTTGGATGAGGGCGTACATGTACTGGAACTGTTCCACGGCCCCACGCTGGCGTTTAAGGATATGGCGCTGCAAATGCTGCCCAGGCTGCTGCCACTGGCCATGAAAAAGTGCGGCACCACCCGTGACGCGCTGATACTGGTGGCCACCTCCGGCGATACGGGCAAGGCGGCACTGGAGGGGTTTCGCGACGTGCCGGGCACGAAGATCGTCGTGTTTTATCCCGATGGCGGCGTCAGCCGGGCGCAGTACATCCAGATGGCCACGCAGCCGGGAAGCAACCTTTCGGTGGTGGGCGTGCGGGGCAACTTCGACGACTGCCAGCGGGGCGTCAAAGCGCTCTTTTCCTCCGAGGATTTCGAGCGTACGATAAACGGGTACGGTTGCGCCTCCTCCAGCGCCAATTCCATCAACTGGGGACGGCTTCTGCCGCAGATCGCCTACTATTTCTACAGCTATGCGGATTTACTCAGCGAAGGGAAAATCGCGTCGGGCGCTCCGGTGAACTTTGTGGTGCCCACGGGTAATTTCGGCAATATACTCGCCGGCGAATACGCCCGGATGATGGGGCTTCCCATAAACACATTGATCTGCGCCTCCAACGCCAACAACGTATTGACCGACTTTTTCCGTACCGGCAAATACGACAGCCGCAGGGCGTTTTACCGCACCATGAGCCCGTCCATGGATATTTTGGTTTCCAGTAACCTGGAGCGGCTGCTGTTTATCAGAAGCGGCATGGACGACGAGAAGGTGCGTTTCTGGATGCAGGCGCTTTCCGGCGGCGGCGCCTACGACGTGGCGGAACTGCGCCAGGCCATGACCCAAGGCTATTACGCCGCGCAGGCCTCCGAGGACGAGACCCTCAGGGCCATCGCGCAGGTGTTTGAAAAGCACAATTATCTGATGGACCCCCACACGGCGGTGGGGTATCACGTTTACCGGCAGTACCTGGAGGGTACCGGCGATGAAACGCCCACAGTGCTTTTATCCACGGCCAGCCCATACAAGTTCTGCGATTCGGTGCTTCGGGCCGTTCAGGGTAATGCGCCCAAGGACGCCTGGGAGGCGGTGGATAAGGTGGCGGAGCTTTCGGGCATCAGCGTACCGCCGGCCCTTGAGGCGCTGCGAAATGCGCCCATTTTGCACAAAACCGTCTGCGAGCCCGATGAGATGGGCGCGGCGGTGATCGATTTTTTAAAGAAGTAGGGATTTAGGCATGACTGAAACGCAAGGCAAACAGCGGGTGTTCTCCGGCATACAGCCGTCGGGCGCCATGACCATCGGCAACTATATCGGGGCTATCCGCCACTGGGTGGCGCTGCAGCAGGATTACGACTGCGTCTACAGCGTGGTGGACCTGCACGCCATTACCGTTCGCCAGGAGCCGTCCTTGCTCCAGGCCAACACCCAGAGCCTGCTGGCGGTACTTTTGGCCTGCGGGCTGGACCCGGACAAGACCGTACTTTTCGTGCAGTCCCACGTGGCCGCCCACAGCGAGCTGGCCTGGATACTGGGCTGCAGCGCGTATCTGGGCGAACTGTACCGCATGACCCAGTTCAAGGACAAGAGCGAAAAGGGCCAGTCCGGCGGCGCCAATTCGGGCCTTTTGACGTACCCGGTGCTGATGGCGGCGGATATTTTGCTGTACCGGACGAATTACGTGCCGGTGGGGGCGGACCAGAAACAGCATCTGGAGCTGTCCCGGGACCTGGCAATGCGGTTCAACAACGCCTACGGAAACCTGTTCGCGGTGCCCGAGCCGCTGATTCCCGAGATCGGCGGGCGGGTGATGAGCCTGCAGGACCCGCTGAAGAAGATGTCCAAGTCCGATGATGAGAACGCCTTCATCGCCCTTCTGGATAAGCCGGAGGTCATCGAAAGAAAAATCCGGCGCGCCGTGACGGATTCTCAGGGCGTGGTGCGCTACAGCGACGACCAGCCCGGCGTGCGCAACCTGATCGATATCCTCTTTGCCTTTACCGGCAAGGCGCCCGGGGATATTGCGGCGGAATTTGAGGGCAAGGGTTACGGCGAGCTGAAGGCCGCCGCCGCAGACGCGGTCATCGCCGCGCTGGAGCCGCTGCAGGCCCGCTACGCGCAGTACATGGCCGACAAGGCCTACCTGCAGCAGGTGATGGCGCGTGGCGCGCAGCGCGCCGAAAGATTGGCGGCGCGCACCATGGAAAAGGTGCGGCGCAAGCTGGGATTCGTGCCCAGGCCGTAGCTATTTGGCCCAGCCCGGGCGGAGCCGGTACCGGAGGCAATATGCAAGCTGAAGCCGAAAGGATAAAAATCGACCGCGCGGGCATCGGCGACATGCCCGGCGTGATGCAGATACTCAACCGGGACATCGCCCAAATGCGCCATACGCTGGACACGCGGCCGTGGACATGGGCGCAGGCCATCGCCTGGTTTGTCCGCCATGACCATACCAGGCCCATTTTGGTGGCGCGCTCCGGCCTGCGGGTCATCGGCTACAGCGCGCTGGCCCTCTACAAGGAGAGCGTCGGCTTTGAGGCCATAGCGGAGAGCTCCGTGTACGTGCACGAGCACCACCGCCGCCAGGGGATAGGGCTGATGCTGCTGGAGGCCATCCTGGCGCAGGCGCAGGCCATCGGCTACAGCGCCGTGATCGCCACCATCACCGCGGACAATACGGCCAGCCGGGCGCTGCATGAAAAGGCGGGCTTCCGGTTCTTCGGCGAATTGTCCGGCGCCGGACGGCGCGATGGCCGCAAGGTGGACCTGGTGCTGATGGCCTGTTCCGTAGAGGAACGTTTTTGAGTACGCGCCGCATATCTTGATGGAGGGTACACGGTTTCAAACCCACTATCATATGCAGGCGCTGAAAAAATAGACGCAAAAACGAAAAAAATATTTGACACCGGTGCAGGAAGGCTATATAATAGTACCCTGCGCCTATGTGCGCTGCAGCTATTCAAATAGTGTCCCAACTCCGAAAAATCAAGTGTTTTCAGGGGTAGGGGTACTATGCCGTTCAGGGTAAAGGGTGCAAAAAGGGGAAGGCGGAGGAAACCGGGCCATAAAAGGATTTCATGTATAAAGTTTCAACCTACGGGAAATAATTCTATTTAACTGTGAATATCGCGGCTGGAAAAAATTGAGAAGAAGACTTGCCGTGATGTTCGTGTGCCATTTTATGCAAATGGGGGGCGGATGAAAAGCTATGGTGGAAAAAAAGCCAATGATGACGGATATACAGGCGGGAAAACGGGTACGCAAAAGTTTTGCCCATATTAAAGAAGTACTGGAAATGCCCGACCTGGTGGAGGTACAGAAAAACTCGTACCAGCGGTTTTTGGAGCAGGATCTCAAAGAGGTATTGACCGACGTCTCTCCCATCACCGATTATACCGATACGCTGGCGCTGGAATTCATCAGCTACCGGCTGGACGACTCGCCCAAGTATACCGTCGAGCAGTGCAAGGAGCGCGACGTCAATTACGCGGCGCCGCTTCGTGTGGGCGTGCGGCTGATCAACCGCGAGACCGGCGAGGTGAAAGAACAGGAAGTGTTCATGGGCGATTTCCCGCTGATGACCGATACGGGCACGTTCATCATCAACGGCGCCGAGCGCGTCATCGTTTCCCAATTGGTGCGTTCGCCCGGCGTATACTATAACCGCAGCATCGATAAAGAAGGCAAAAACCTGCACGCCGCCACGGTGATTCCCAACCGAGGCGCGTGGCTTGAATATGAAACAGACTCCGCCGACGTACTGTGGGTGCGTGTGGACCGTACGCGGAAACTGCCCGCCACGGTGCTTCTGCGCGCCTTCGGCTACGGCTCGGACGAGAGCCTTTTGACGCTCCTGGGCGAGGACGAACGGGTTCTGGCCACCATCGAGAAGGACAACGCCAAGACCATGGACGAGGGGCTCCTTGAGGTCTACAGGAGGCTGCGTCCCGGCGAGCCGCCCACGGTGGACAGCGCCAAATCGCTTCTGTACAGCATGTTCTTTGATCCCAAGCGCTACGACCTGGCGCGCGTGGGACGCTTTAAGTTCAATAAAAAACTGGCCCTTGCCGCCCGGATCATGGGGCAGGCGGCCGCCGACACCATCGTGGAGCCGGGCACCGGCGAGGTGATCGTGGAGGCCGGAAACGTCATCGACCGCACCGCCGCCTGGAGAATCCAGGACGCGGGCATCAACGAGGTGTGGCTTTTGGTGGAGGGCAAGCGGGTGAAGGTCATCGGCAACGGGTTTGTCCGGACCGCCTCGGTGCTCAAGTTCGATTATTCCTCCATGCAGCTGCCCGAAATGGTCCACTACGGCACCATTTCGGCCATTTTGGCGTCCACCAGCGATGAGAAGGAGGTCCGCCAGTCCATCGAGCAGCGCATGACCGACATCGCGCCCAAGCACATCCTGGTGGACGACGTGGTGGCCTCCATGAACTACCTGGTAAACCTGGCCCACGGCGTGGGCAATATCGACGATATCGACATGCTGGGCAACCGGCGCCTCAGGAGCGTGGGCGAGCTTTTGAAAAACCAGATCCGCATCGGCCTTTCCCGACTGGAGCGCGTGGTCAAAGAGCGCATGGCCATACAGGACACCGAGACCATCACGCCCCAGGCGCTGATCAACATACGTCCCGTATCCTCGGCCATCAAAGAGTTCTTTGGGTCCTCACAGCTGTCCCAGTTCATGGACCAGACGAACCCGTTGGCCGAGCTGACCCATAAACGCCGCCTGTCGGCACTTGGCCCCGGGGGCCTCAACCGCGAGCGCGCCTCCTTCGACGTGCGCGACGTGCACTACTCCCATTACGGCCGCATGTGCCCCATCGAGACGCCGGAAGGTCCCAACATCGGACTGATCGGCTCTCTGGCCACGTACGCCAGGATCAATCCCTACGGCTTTATCGAGACGCCCTACCGCGTGGTGGATAAGAAAAAGGGTGTCGTCACCGACCAGATCATCTACCTGGCCGCCGACGAGGAGGAAAGCTACATCATCGCCCAGGCCAACGAGCCGCTGGACGAGGAGAACCACTTTGTCGACGAGCGCGTATCGGTGCGCCATAAGGAAAACATCACCGAGGTACCCAGGGAAGACGTGGATTTGATGGACGTTTCGGCCCGCCAGGTGGTTTCCGTGGCCACGGCCATGATCCCCTTCCTTGAAAATGACGACGCGTCCCGCGCGCTGATGGGCTCCAACATGCAGCGCCAGGCGGTGCCGCTTCTGGTGCCCGAGGCCCCCATCGTGGGCACGGGCATGGAGTACAAGGCCGCCAGGGACTCCGGTGTGGTGGTGCTTGCCCCCGAAGAGGGCACCGTTACCGCCGTCAGCGCCACGCAGATCAAAATACGGGGCAAAAACGGCAGGGAGCACGCATACAATCTGCTCAAATTCAGGCGTTCCAACCAGGGCACCTGCATCAACCAGCACCCCATCGTCAAGGTGGGCGACAAGGTGCAAAAGGGTCAGGTTATCGCCGACGGGCCGGCCACCGACCAGGGCGAGATCGCCCTTGGCCGCAATATCTTGGTGGGCTTTATGACCTGGGAAGGCTACAACTACGAGGACGCCATCCTCATCAGCGAAAAACTGGTGAAGGACGACATATTCACCTCCATCCATATAGAGGAGTACGAATCCGAGGCCAGGGATACGAAACTGGGCCCCGAGGAGATCACCCGTGACATCCCCAACGTGGGCGAGGACGCGCTGCGCGACCTGGACGCCCGGGGCATCATCCGCATCGGCGCGGAAGTGCTCTCCGGCGATATCCTGGTGGGCAAGGTCACGCCCAAGGGCGAGACGGAACTGACGGCGGAAGAGCGCCTGCTGCGCGCCATCTTCGGCGAAAAAGCCAGGGAAGTGCGCGATACGTCCCTGCGGGTGCCCCACGGCGAAGGCGGCATCGTGGTGGACGTGAAGGTCTTCACCCGCGAAAACCGAGACGAACTGTCCCCGGGCGTCAACCAGATGGTCCGCGTCTACATCGCCCAGAAGCGCAAGATTTCCGTGGGCGACAAGATGGCCGGCCGCCACGGCAACAAGGGCGTCATCTCCAGGATTCTTCCCGAGGAGGATATGCCTTTCCTGCCCGACGGCACGCCCCTTGAAATCGTGCTCAATCCCCTGGGCGTTCCCTCGCGCATGAACATCGGTCAGGTGCTGGAGGTCCATCTGGGCCTTGCGGCCAAGGCCAACGGCTGGCACATCGCCACGCCGGTGTTCGACGGCGCTACCGAGGACGATATCGCGCAGCTTCTCGAGCAGAGCGGCTTTTCCGCAGACGGCAAGTCGGTGCTCTACGACGGACGCACCGGCGAATCCTTTGAAAGCCCGGTCACCGTGGGCTACATGTACTATTTAAAGCTGGCCCACCTGGTGGACGACAAGATCCACGCCCGTTCCACTGGCCCCTATTCCCTGGTGACGCAGCAGCCCCTGGGCGGCAAGGCCCAGTTCGGCGGCCAGCGCTTCGGAGAGATGGAGGTCTGGGCGCTGGAGGCCTACGGCGCCGCCTACACCCTGCAGGAAATTCTCACCGTCAAGAGCGACGACGTGGTGGGCCGCGTAAAAACCTACGAGGCCATCGTCAAGGGCGAGAACATCTCCGAGCCGGGGGTGCCCGAGAGCTTCAAGGTATTGATTAAAGAACTGCAGTCCCTTGCGCTGGACGTGAAGGTCCTGTCCGAGGGTCACGAAGAGATTTCCATCCGCGAGAGCGCCGAGGAGGATGCTCCGCATGTCAGCGTCAATATGGAAGGACGCGAAGATTATCTGGCCGACGGCAAGGCGGACGGCAGCGACCTGTTGGTGGCCGACGCCGATCTGGAGGATCTGGATCTGACGGATATTCCCGAGCTGGATGATTTTGACGACGAACTGCTGGGCAAGGATGACGACGAAGAATAACCCGCAGCGCTGCCCATTGTACCCGTCGTCCCGGCACCGGCAACGCCGGCGCCTGCATGAAGGAGGAGAAAGACTTGTTTGAACTGAATCATTTCGACTCGATGCAGATCGGCCTGGCCTCACCCGACAAGATCCGCGAATGGAGCCACGGGGAGGTCAAAAAGCCTGAAACCATCAACTACCGCACGCTCAAACCGGAAAAGGACGGTTTGTTTTGCGAACGCATTTTCGGACCCACCAAGGACTGGGAATGCCACTGCGGAAAATATAAACGTGTCCGCTACAAGGGCATCGTCTGCGACAAGTGCGGCGTGGAGGTGACCCGAAGCAAGGTCCGCCGCGAGCGCATGGGCCATATCGAACTGGCCGCGCCGGTATCGCATATCTGGTACTTCAAGGGCATCCCTTCCCGCATGGGGCTGCTGCTTGACATGTCCCCCAGGGTGCTGGAGCGCGTGCTGTACTTCGCGTCCTTCGTGGTGCTGGACCCGGGCGAGACGGAGCTTTCCTACAAGCAGATTTTAACGGAAAAGGAATACCGCGACACACAGGAGCGGCACCCCGGCGGCTTCAAGGCCGGCATGGGCGCCGAGGCCATCAAGCAGCTTCTTTCGGATATCGATCTTGACGAGCTCAACGGGCAGCTTCGCGAGGAGCTGCATTCCACCTCCGGGCAAAAGCGTATCCGCGCCGTCAAGCGCCTGGAAGTGGTGGAGGCCTTCCGCAAGAGCGGCAACGACCCCACATGGATGATCCTGGACGTGGTGCCGGTGATCCCGCCGGAAATCCGCCCCATGGTGCAGCTGGACGGCGACCGGTTCGCCACCAGCGACTTAAACGACCTGTACCGCCGCGTCATCAACCGGAACAACCGCTTAAAGCGGCTTTTGGAATTGGGCGCGCCGGATATCATCGTCAGAAACGAAAAGCGCATGCTGCAGGAAGCCGTTGACGCCCTGGTGGACAACGGCCGCCGCGGCCGTCCCGTCACGGGCCCGGGCAACCGCCCCTTAAAGAGCCTTTCCGACATGCTGCGGGGCAAACAGGGCCGCTTCCGCCAGAACCTTCTGGGCAAGCGCGTGGACTACTCCGGCCGCAGCGTTATCGTGGTGGGCCCCGAGCTGAAAATCTACCAGTGCGGCCTGCCCAAGGAAATGGCGCTGGAACTGTTCAAGCCCTTCGTCATGAAAAAACTGGTGGGCGAAAGCTACGCCCACAACATCAAGAGCGCCAAGCGCATGGTGGAGCGGGTGCGTCCCGAGGTCTGGGACGTGCTGGAGGAAGTCATCCATGAGCATCCGGTGCTTCTCAACCGCGCCCCCACGCTGCACCGCCTGGGCATCCAGGCCTTCGAGCCGGTGCTGGTGGAGGGCCGCGCCCTGAAACTGCATCCGCTGGTGTGCAAGGCCTACAACGCCGACTTTGACGGCGACCAGATGGCCGTGCACGTGCCTTTAAGCATGGAGGCCCAGGCCGAGGCCCGCTTCCTGATGCTCTCGGCCCACAATATATTGAAGCCCCAGGACGGAAAGCCCGTCACCGTGCCCACGCAGGATATGATCATCGGCTCTTACTACCTGACCATCGTCCGGCCGGGCGCCAAGGGCGAAGGCCGCGCCTTCCGCGACGAGCAGGAGGCCATCATGGCCTATGAGACCGGTGAAATCTCGCTGCAGGCGTCCATCCGCGTGCGTATGACCCGCGATATTAGCGGCGTTAAGAAAAGCCGCATCGTCGCCACCACCGCGGGGCGCATCATCTTCAATGAGGCCATTCCCCAGGACCTTGGCTTTGTGGACCGCTCCACCGAGGAGGGGGCCTTCCGCTTCGAGATCGACGAGGTGGCCGGCGACAGCAAGCTGGCCGAGATCGTGGACCGCTGCTACCATGTGCACGGGCCCACCAAGACCAGCGAGGTGCTGGACGAAATCAAACGGCTGGGCTTCGCCTACTCCACCAAGGGCGCGCTGACCGTCAGCGTCATGGACATTACCGTTCCCAAGGAAAAGGCGCAGATTCTCCAGGAAGCCGAGGACGCCGTCTCACAGACCACACGCCAGTACAGGCGCGGCCTGATGAGCGACGAGGAGCGCTACGACAGCGTCGTCTCCATCTGGACGGAGGCCACCAACCGCGTCACGGGCGCCCTTCGCGACTCGCTGGACGAATTCAACCCCATTTATATGATGGCCAACTCCGGCGCCCGCGGCAGCATGAACCAGATCCGTCAATTGGCGGGCATGCGCGGTCTGATGGCCGCCCCCTCAGGCAAAATTCTGGAAATGCCCATCCGGGCCAATTTCCGCGAGGGCCTGTCCGTGCTGGAGTTCTTCATCTCCTCCCACGGCACCAGAAAGGGCCTGGCCGATACGGCCATCCGCACCGCCGACTCGGGTTATCTGACCCGCCGCCTGGTGGACGTATCCCAGGACGTGATCGTGCGCGAAACCGACTGCTATAAAAACGCGGGAGAGCCGCCCAGGGGCATCGTGGCCGAAGCCGTCCACAGCGACAACGAGTTCATCGAATCGCTGAAGGACCGCATCATGGGCCGCTGCGCGGTGGAAGATGTGGTCCACCCCGAAACCGGCGAGGTGATCGTGGAGCAAAACGGGATCATCGACGAGGCGGTGGCCACGCAGATCGAGGCGGCCGGCATCGAGAGGGTGCCCATCCGTTCGGTGCTTGCCTGCAACAGCCATCACGGCGTATGCGCCTGCTGCTACGGCGCCAACCTGGCCACGGGCAAACTGGTGAACATCGGCGAGGCGGTGGGCATCATTGCCGCCCAGTCCATCGGCGAGCCGGGCACGCAGCTGACGATGCGTACGTTCCATACCGGCGGCGTGGCGGCCTCCGAGGACATCACGCAGGGTCTTCCCCGCGTGGAGGAAATCTTCGAGGCCAGAAAGCCCAAGGGGCTTGCCATCATCTCGGAGATATCCGGCAAGGTTTCCTTTACCGGCAGCGCGAAAAAACGTGAAATTACCGTCACCGCCGAGGACGGCGAGTCCAAGGCGTACACCATCCCCTACGGCAGCCGCATCAAGGTCTCCGACGAGCAGGAGATCGAGGCCGGCGACGAGCTGACCGAAGGCTCCATCAATCCCCACGATATCCTGAAGATCCGCGGCATCAAGGGCGTACAGAGCTACCTCTTGCGCGAGGTGCAGACGGTGTACCGCCTGCAGGGCGTGTCCATTTCCGACAAGCACATCGAGGTCATCGTCCGCCAGATGCTCCGCAAGGTCAAAGTGGAGGATGCCGGCGACACCGAAATGCTGCCCGGCGGCCTGGTGGATATCTTCCGCTTCGAGGAGGAAAACGAGAAGGTGCTGGAATCCGGCGGCCGTCCCGCCGTTGCCAAGCGGGTGCTTCTGGGCATCACCAAGGCGTCGCTGGCCACCGATTCGTTCCTTTCGGCGGCCTCCTTCCAGGAGACGACCCGGGTGCTCACCGAAGCGGCCATCAAGGGCAAGACCGATCCGCTGGTGGGCCTGAAGGAAAACGTCATCATCGGCAAGCTGATTCCCGCTGGCACCGGCATGCGCCGCTACCGGGATATCGAGATACAGACCGAGGCGGACGAGCGCATGGCCGAGCTTCAGAGGCTGCGCGCCGTGCAGGAGGCCGAAGCCGCGCAGGTGTCCGGGGCGCTGAGCCTGGGAAGCCTGGATTTTACGGTGCCCGGCCCGGTGAAGGCCGACAATCTGTTCGACGACGTGATCCTGGAGGATACAGACGCGGTCTGAAAGCCGCGCTCTTTCCTCTGAAATAGATACCATAGTCCGCCCGTTGGATGCATTTATCCAAAAAACAGGCGCGTAAGATTGACAGCGCCTGCGGCGGTTGCTATAATGGTCGATGTGCCTTTTGGGCGGGTGTGTGGCCCGAAAGGCGGGACCGACGGCATGTTTTCCTTGTAGGGTTGCAGGCAAAGCATGCATGAAAACCACAGAATTGTCCAACATGCGCAAAGTTTGAAAGGAGAAAAACGGTGCCGACCATTAACCAATTGATTCGCAAGGGCCGCCAGAAGGTGGAGTATAAGTCCAACGTGCCCATCCTGCAGCAGTGCCCCCAGAAGCGCGGCGTCTGCCTGGCGGTGCGTACGATGACGCCGAAAAAGCCCAACTCGGCGCTTCGGAAAATCGCCCGCGTCCGGCTGACCAATCTTGAAGAGGGTACCGCCTATATTCCCGGCGTAGGCCATAATCTGCAGGAGCACTCCGTGGTACTGATCCGCGGCGGCCGTGTAAAAGACCTGCCCGGCGCGCGTTACCACATCATCCGCGGCGCGCTGGATACAGCCGGCGTAACCGACCGCCGTCAGGCCAGGAGCCTCTACGGCGCGAAGAAACCCAAGAGATCTTAATCTGAACGGTACGATAAGGCCTTTGCCCGCGGCCCGTGCGTTTTGGGACGCGCACAGGGAGTTGCCCGACGGACAAAGCCTGCATCCAGCCGCTTTGGCATGCCCTGAAACGGCGTGCGTCATGAATTTAAAAAATTTTAAGGAGGGTGCGCCATGCCCAGACGTGGTTCAATACCCAAACGTGAAGTGCTGCCCGATCCTATATACGGCAACACGGTCGTGACTAAACTGATCAACAACGTCATGCTCGACGGCAAGCGCGGCACTGCGCAGCGCATCTGCTACGAGGCCTTTGAGCAGATCGAAAATAAGACGGGCCGTCCCGCCATGGAAGTGTTCGACGACTGCATGACGAACATTCTTCCCGTGCTGGAGACCAAGAGCCGCAGAGTCGGCGGGCAGAACTACCAGGTTCCCCTGGAGATCCGTCCCGAACGCCGCCAGACGCTGGCCCTTCGCTGGCTGGTGGATTTTGCCAGGAAGCGTTCGGAAAGGACCATGAATGAGCGCCTGGCCGGCGAGATACTGGACGCGGCCAACAACACCGGGAGTACCGTCAAGAGAAAAGAAGATGTCCACCGCATGGCCGAAGCCAACAAGGCGTTCGCCCATTTCCGCTGGTAAGGGCATTCTAGAGAGAAGACGTGTATATTTGAAAGTATTCGCAAAGCATAGCTGTTACTTTAAAGGAGAGGAGGGAACCGTATGAGCCGGCAATACGCGCTGGAAAACACGCGCAATATCGGCATCATGGCCCACATTGACGCGGGAAAAACCACCACCACGGAGCGCATCTTGTACTATACGGGCAGGGTGCACCGCATGGGCGAAGTGCATGAGGGCGCCGCCACCATGGACTGGATGGTCCAGGAGCAGGAGCGGGGTATCACCATTACATCGGCGGCCACCACCGCCATATGGCACGATATCTGCATCAACATCATCGATACGCCGGGCCACGTGGACTTTACCGTGGAAGTGGAGCGTTCCCTTCGCGTCCTTGACGGGGCCGTGGCGGTGTTCTGCGCCAAGGGCGGCGTGGAGCCCCAGAGCGAGACGGTCTGGCATCAGGCGGACAAGTACCGCGTGCCTAGGCTGGCCTACGTCAATAAGATGGACATCACCGGCGCGGATTTCTACAACGTGGTGGACATGATGAAAGCCCGCCTGGGCGCTAACGCGGTGCCCATCCAGCTGCCCATCGGCAGCGAGGATACCTATCGCGGCCTTGTGGACCTGATCGACATGAATGCGGTCATCTACAAGGACGACCTGAGCGCCCAGATGGAAATCGTCGAGATCCCCGAGGATATGAGGGAAAAGGCCCGGGAGTACCGTTCCAACCTTTTGGAGAACCTGTGCGACTTTGACGAGGGGATCATGAACTGCTACCTGGAAGAAGAGGACGTCTCCAGAGACATGCTGGTGGCGGCCATCCGCAAAGCCACCATCGCCGTGAAAATGACGCCGGTGGTCTGCGGCACCTCCTACAGGAACAAGGGCGTGCAGAAACTGCTGGACGCCATCGTGGAGTTTCTTCCCTCGCCGCTGGACATCCCCAGCATCGTGGGCTCCAAGCCCAGCGACCCCGAAGTGGAGGTGGAGCGCCACGCTTCGGATGAGGAGCCTTTTTCCGCGCTGGCCTTCAAGATCATGGCGGACCCCTACGTGGGCCGTCTGGCGTTCTTCAGGGTCTATTCGGGCAAGCTGACAAGCGGCTCCTACGTCTACAACTCCACCCGGGGCAAGCGCGAGCGGGTAGGCCGCATCCTTCGGATGCACGCCAACCACCGCGAAGAGGTAGACACCATCTACGCCGGCGAAATCGCCGCCATGGTGGGCCTGAAGGATACCGGTACCGGCGATACGCTCTGCGCCGAAAACGCGCAGATTGTGCTGGAATCCATGGAGTTCCCCGAACCGGTGATCCGCGTGGCCATCGAGCCTCGGACCAAGGCCGGCCAGGAGAAGATGTCCATGGCGCTGGTGCGCCTGGCCGAAGAGGACCCGACGTTTAAAACTTACACCGATGCGGAGACCGGCCAGACGATCATCGCCGGCATGGGTGAACTGCATCTTGAAATTATCGTGGACCGGTTGCTTCGCGAGTTCAAAGTCGAAGCCACCGTCGGTCAGCCCCAGGTGGCCTATCGCGAGAAACTCAAAAGCGCGGTGCGCGCCGAAGGCCGTTTCGTCCGCCAAAGCGGCGGTCACGGCCAGTACGGCCACTGCATCGTGGAGTTTGAGCCGGGCGAACCGGGCAGCGGTTATCAATTTATCAACAAAGTGGTGGGCGGCAGCATTCCCAGGGAATACATCCCCGCGGTGGACGCCGGCATCCAGGAGGCGTCCAGAAGCGGCGCCATGGGCGGCTACGAGGTGATGGACTTCACCGCCACGTGCGTGGACGGCTCATACCACGATGTTGACTCAAGCGAAATGGCCTTTAAAGTGGCTGGCTCGCTGGCGTTCAAGGACGCCATGAAAAAGGCGGGCATGTCCCTTCTGGAGCCTGTGATGAAAGTCGAGATTGTGGTACCGGAAGACTACATGGGCGACGTGATGGGCAACCTGAACGGACGGCGCGGTCGCATAGAGGGCATGGAGGCCCGCGGCAACGCCCAGGTGATTGCCGCCGTAGTACCTTTGGCCGAAATGTTCGGCTACGCGACAGACCTTCGTTCCCGGACACAGGGCCGGGCCACCTTCACGATGCAGTTTTCGCATTACGAGCAGGTGCCCAAGTCCATTGCCCTGAAGGTCACAGGAAAGGAATCCTAAACCCTTAAACGAGCCGGGAAGGTCCGGCGCCAGGAATTAAAAGGAGAGAGCAAGAGATGGCAAAAGCGAAGTTTGAAAGAACGAAGCCGCATGTAAACATTGGAACGATCGGCCATGTGGACCATGGGAAGACGACGTTGACGGCGGCGATCACAATGACGCTGG